>JACPXU010000094.1 GCA_016196375.1 Candidatus Omnitrophota bacterium
TACTCCTTGCCCTCCTTGATCACCCGGATCTCCAGGAGCTCCCCGGGCAGGACCACCGGCTTCAGGGCGTTGGCCAGCTCGTTGATGTTGAGGACCCGGACCCCCTGCAGCTCCGCCACCTTGTTCAGGTTGAAATCGTTGGTCAGGATCTTCGCGCTGAGAAGCTTCGCCAGTTTCACTAGCTTGGCGTCCACCTCCTTGGTGTCCGGGAAGTCCTCCTCATGGATCTTGACGTCCAGATAGGGGATCTTCTGCATCCGCCCCAGGACGTCCAACCCCCTGCGGCCCCGGTTGCGCTTGATCGGATCCTGGCTGTCGGCGATCTGCTGGAGCTCCTTGAGGACGAAGCGGGGGGTGACGAAGCGCCCCTCGATGAACCTGGTCTGGCAGATGTCGGCGATCCGCCCGTCGATCACGACACTCGTGTCCAGGACCACGATCTCCTCCCGCTGGTCCTGGCGGGTGAACTTCACGTACGGGACGATGATGTTGAAGTCGTCACGGCCCCGCAGGGCGACCGCCATCCCGAAGTAGCAGAGGACCACCACGATCAGGGCCCGCATCGGATTGCCCACCTCGGGACCGACCGGCACCAGCTCCAGGGTGGTGATGATCAGGCGGGACAGGATCAGGCCGAAGATCAGCCCGAAGACGGCGGCCGAGAGGCCCCGGCTGGACACCTTCTTCAGGGCCAGCTCCAATCCGATCAGGACAACGGCCAGAAGGAATCCCGCCAGCGCCCCGTAACTGCCCCCGGATGGCCCCAGCCAACGAATGAGAACCCCCACCTGGTACCCCACCACGCCGCTGAAAGCGGCGAAGAAAAACCGGATGAACCATAGCGTCACAGGAATCACCTCCTTTAGAAAATATAAAACGGGTCATTTCTCTCCCTTGGGACGATAAAGAAGTTTCCAGGGATGGGCCCGGATGTCCCCCATCAACGCCTTGAGGTCCTGGTACAGGTCGTCCTGGAGGAGGAGACGCCCCACCGTCCCCTGTCCCTGGCGGATCTGCGCCAGGATCGCGTTGGCGTGATCGAGGGTCTGATCGAGATTCCTCAGCGCGCCCCGGAGCGCCTCATCCGAGACCACCGCGTTCACCGAGGTGATGAGCTGGTCCATCCTCTTCACCATCTGGAACCCCGCCTCCATGAGCTGCTCCGAGGGGATGGAGTCCTTCCCCCGCATCACCTCCCCCGAGGTGAGCACCCGCGCCCCCGCCGTCCCCGGGATGATCTCCATATATTTCTCCCCGATCAACCCCAGGGTGTTGATGTAGGCGACGGCATCCTCCTCGATCTGGGCCTGGGTGGAGAGCCGGACGTCCAGCTCCGCCTGCGTCTGCTGGCTGGCCACATCCCGATAGACCTGCACGGAGCGGACCTCCCCCACGTCCACGCCGGCCAGCCGCACGGGGGCCCCGGCCTGGATCCCGTTGGCGAAATTAAAGCGCACCCGCAAGGCGTAGTGCGGCTGCGCGGTGTAGAAATCGGATATGGAAAAGACCACCACCGCCAGCAGGATGAAGGCGATGAACACGAACAGCCCTATCTTGATCTCCCGGGTCGCTGAAACCATCGGACTCCTCCGTCCCCCCTTAGCTCACCTTCGCTTCGCCATTGTCGGAAATCCCAAGGATGAACCGCCTGACCACCGGATTCGAGGTGCCGCGGATCTCCTCGGGCGTTCCGACCTGGATGATCTTTCCCTCATGGAGCATCGCGATCCGATCCCCCACCTTGTAGGCGCTGACCATGTCGTGCGTCACCACGACCCCGGTCACCTTGAGGCGGTCGTGGAGCTGCTTGATCAGCCGGTTGATCACGTCCGCCATCATCGGATCCACGCCGGTGGTGGGCTCATCGTACAGGATCACCCGGGGCCGCATCGCCAGGGCCCGGGCCAGCCCCACCCGCTTGCGCATCCCGCCGGAAAGCTCCGCCGGCTTCTGCCGCTCGACCCCCTTCAGGCCCACCAGCTCCAGGCACTCCCGCACCCGCTCCTGGATCTCCTCCTCCCCCATCGGGGTGTGCTCCCGGAGGGCGAAGGCCACGTTCTCTCCCACCGTGAGAGAATCGAACAGGGCCGCCCCCTGGAACAGCATCCCGAACTTCAGCCTCAACCGACCCAGCTCCTCCGGCGTCAGCCGGAAGATCTCCTCCCCCTCCACGATCACCTGGCCCGCGTCCGGCTGCATCAGCCCGATGATGTGCTTCAAAAGGACCGTCTTCCCGCCGCCGGAGCGCCCGATGATCACCATCGTCTCCCCGTCCCGGATGTCGAGATTCGCCCCATCCAGAACCTGGTGGCTGTTGAAGGTCTTCGAGAGATTGATGATCTCGATCATCCCGCCTCCTCAAGGGAACACAAAGTAGAACAGGGCGGTGAAGAAACAGTCCGCCGCGATGATCAGGATGAAGGAGATCACCACCGAGAGGGTGGTGGAGCGCCCCACCCCCTCCGCCCCTCCCTCCGTCTCAAAGCCCTCGTAGCAGGCGATGGTGGAGATGATCGCCGCGAAGACCACCGCCTTGAAGAGCCCGGTGAAGAAATCCTTGAACCTCAAGGAATTCCAGGTCATGTTCATGTAGAGGGAAGAGCCGATCCCCAGCTTGTAGACCCCAACCAGATAGCCGCCCAAGATCCCGATCAGATCCGCGTAGAAGGTCAGCATCGGCAGCATCACCCCTAAGGCCACGATCCGGGGGACCGCCAGATACCGCAACGGGTCGGTGGAGAGGGTATGGAGCGCGTCGATCTGCTCGGTGACCCGCATCGTCCCCAGCTCGGCGGTGATGGCGGCCCCCACCCGCCCCGCGATCACCAGCGCCGTCAGGACCGGGCCCAGCTCCCGGGTCATCGAGAGGGCCACCAGGGCGCCGATGTACAGCTGGGCGGAGATCTTCTGCAGCTGATAGGCCGTCTGGAGGGCCAGCACCATCCCGGTAAAGAGGGAGGTCAGGAACACCAGCGGGAAGCTGGCCACCCCCACCTTCTCCATCTGATCCAGCACAAGCTGCCACTTGCGATCGTTCCTTAAGACCTTCCAGCGCCAGGGCAGCGCCAGGTTCACGACCCATCGCCCCCAGGGAAGAGCCCCGAAGCCGATGAGGATCTGCCACAAGAGAAGAGAGGAGCCGCCGAGATAGCTGAAGAAGGCCAGGGAGGACTCCCCCAAGGGGGCGATCAGCCTCCGGGTCACCGATTCAGCGGCCGCCGGTTTCATTGGGGCTGAGCCGCCACTTCAAAGGGCGGGATCTCCGATAGGGATCTCGCCCCTTTGGAGGAGGAAAGCTTGACCCGGGAGAAGAAGTCATTCTGCCCCAGGTGCCGAAGATCCACCGTCCCCTCCATGAGAACCACCCCGCTCGCTTTGGTCATCTGGGAATCTTCAAGCTGCAGGATCGGGCCGGTCCCGCGGAATCGCAAGGTCGCCGCGATGAAACGATCCGTGCCCAGCCTCCCCTCCCGGCTGAACACCTTGGCCTGGCTGCGCAGCTGAGACAGCGGGCCGGTCAAGCGCACCTCGCCGTAGAGGGCGCCGGAAAGGGCCGGGATCCGGTCCTTGGGAAGGAGCCACCTCGCCAATCCCACCATATCGGCCCCATTGAAACGGAGGGCGAGATCGGCCGGGTAAGGGGAGCTGAGACGGACCTGGCCGCTTAAACTGGTTTTCTGCTGGAGGAGATCCGCCTTCAGCTCCAGGGTCTCCCTTCGGACCGTCCAGGTGACCCCCATCTGTCTCGGGGCTTCCTCCCCCTCCCTGACGGAGAAGAGGACCTGATTGCCTTCAGCCGCCGGCGGCTGAAACTCCAGCTCCATCCGCCGCCCGGAGCCGCTCACCGTCAAGGAAGAGGGGCCGGAGCGCCGGAGGAGACCCCGGGCGGACCAGCCCCCCTGGATCTCCAACTGGGAAAGGAGGATCTCCTCGCGGCTGAAGACCAACTGGGCCACAAAGTACCGGCGGGCATTCCATCCCTCCACCCATCCCATCAGCACCGGCTCCAGCACCGGACCGCTCAACTCGACCCGGCCGTTGAAGAGTGGGTGGTCGAAGGAAAGCCACCCCTCGATCCGCGGGGCCTTTCCGAGTTGCCGGATCAGGAAGATCCGTCCCTCCGCATTGAGGGGAACGCCACCCAACGAGCAGACCAGCCTCGTGACCGTCACCGACTGGAGCCCGCCGTTCTCCCATAAGGAGGCCAGAGACCGCCGGCTGAAGGGGGACCAGAGGGCACCTTGAATCTGAAGGCGATCGATCGCCACGGGGAAGGCCTGATCGAAAAGGACCCCCTGGAGGGTCACTTGGCCTGGAGAGAAACTGACCCGTCGGATATGGACCGGCAGATGGAGGAATTTGCCCAGCCCGCGCTCCAAATCAAGGCGGCTTTGCTGAGCAATCCATAGGAGCGCTCCACCCAGAAAGACCAGGAGCGCCGCTGATCCCAGGAGGCGACGTCGCATCGAATCCAAAATTACGGGGCCTGGCCTCCCGCGCTTTGGGCATGCACAGGGCCGCTATGGAAGACCAGATGATCCTGCTCCAGATCCACCAGAATCACGGAGCCCTCCTTGAAGCGACCGGCGATGATCTCCTGCGCCAATGGATCTTCCAGGAACCGGGCGATGGTCCTCTTCAACGGCCGGGCGCCGAAGATCGGATCGAATCCCTTATCGATCAAAAACTCCTTGGCCGCGGTGGACATCTCGATCGTCACCCCCTGCTCCTGGACGCGGGAGATCACCTCCGCCATCTCGATCTCCACGATCTTGTGGAGATCCTCCCGGGTCAAGGGCCTGAAGACGATGATGTCATCCACCCGGTTGAGGAACTCCGGCTTGAAGGCCCGCTTCACCTCGTCCATGAGCTGGGTCTTCATGTCCTGGTAGGTGACCTCCTCCTTCGGCGTCTGGAAGCCCAGCGACCCCTGCTTGCGGAGCAGCTCCGCCCCCAGGTTGGAGGTCATGATCAGCACCGTGTTCTTGAAATCGACCTTCCGGCCGAAGCTGTCGGTCAACCGGCCCTCCTCCAGAACCTGCAGCAGCAGGTTGAA
>JACPXU010000104.1 GCA_016196375.1 Candidatus Omnitrophota bacterium
CTGTATCTTTGGAGGAAGTCCGCCGAAGATTGGCCAAGGTCAAAGGAACGCTGGCCGACACGGTGGCGAAGCTCCGGGAAACAGAGGGATAGTTTAACCGTCGGTGCTCTATTTCCTGGCTGAGCACGCCCCTGTCTTTGTCTGTGCGGACACCCGTTCCGGGCTCCTGCGGGCCGCCGAGGCCTGCCGCCTTTCCACCCTGAATCCCCTGAGTCCATAACCGCCCCGCCGCCCGCCACCCGCCACCGGGGAGATTGACGGCCCATACCCGCCGTGGTATCCTTTTTGGGAAAGGAGACTCGAATGGGCAAATCGTCGTTCGCCAAAACGTCCCTCCTCGAAAGCCGACTGAAAGACCGGGAGGCAATGACCGAAGCCGCACGGCGGATAGATGCGTTCCGCCGTAAATACGGCAGGCCCACCAAGGGGTTCGATACCGTCACACTCCTGAGGAAACTCCGCGAAAGCCGTTGACTTACGTCCTTGATGCCTCGGTCTTGCTGAAGTGGTTTATCCAAGAACCAGAATCCGTACAGGCGTTGGGTTACCGCACCCGCCTGCTGGAGCAGGAGGTTGCGGTTGCCTGTCCTGACCTGGCCCTCTATGAGGTGGGCAACGTCTTGCGCCACAAGCGTGGAGTTCCAGAACGGGCTCTCGCAGAGGCTCTCTCGGACCTGCTCCGGATCCAAATGGATATCTTCACCCCCACCGAGGCACTGCTGCATCGAGCAGCCCATTTGTCCTACTTCAGGCAGATGACCTACTATGACGCCCTCTACGTTGCGTTGGCCCAACAATTGCGGGCCACCCTGGTCAGCGCTGATTTCAAGCTTTGCCATGACGCCCATGGCTTGGTGTCCCTTGAGCCTCTTATCACCTCGCACTAGAAACTGCATCTGACCCTCGCAACCAGGGGACGCTCCACTTTGGGACACTCCTCAAAATGGCAAATTTTATTCTGCATCATGTTCCCTTCACTCCTGCTCGTGCCAGAGGAACCGCAGCGGATCGGACCCGGAGCCGGCCTCTGTTGCGGACCCGGACCCCTCTGTAGGCCCGCCCTGCTGAGCATCGGTTCGTCCTTCGACGGGCTCAGGACGAACGGCGCCTAAGGGTTCAGGACGGCCGGCCGACATGACCTCCTCGAGCGGCCGCTGGGTCACGATGCCGTCCGGCTTCACCACCAGGGCCCTGCCCTCGGTGAGCGGCTCCCAGAGCGCTCCGGGGAGGGAGGGCTTGACCCAAACCTTCCCCTCCATCACCCCGACCCGGCTGCCGACGCCCGGCAGATGCTCGACGAACAGCTTGGTGCCGGTCACCCGGACCTGAAGAAATGGGGTGTGGATCTGGATCAGCTTGGGGCCAGAGTGGCTCGCGTTCATGGTGAGCTTGCCGTAAGAGAGGTCCAGCTCCGCCAGGGTCCGGCCGGAGACCAGGCCCCGGGCCAGCCGGTGGAACCGGATCTGGATCGGGCCTTCGAGGAGCGACACCCCCTGGGAACGGGGAAGCGAGACCGTCATCCGCTGGTCGGGGGTCAGCTCAATGGAGGAGCCGCTCTTCAGGGAAAGGGGGCCATCCCAGCTCTCCCCCACCGTGAGAAAGGGGAGGGTCAACGCCAGCCCGGCGAGCGCCACGCCGACGGCCGCCGGTAAGGCCCACCGGTACCACCAGGGGGCCCGCACCAACAGGGCCGCGGGCACGGCCGCCGGCGGCTGAACCTCAAGCCGCCTCAGCCTCGCCAGCGCCTCTTCTTGTCTCAAGCTCAGCTCCCCGCTCATCGCATGTCCCCTCCGCCCCTCTTAGATCACCCACCCCCCAAAATATTCCGGACATTCCAGTCAAAAACAACCGTATCACCGTCTCAAGCCACGGAAAGGGACGGTCCGATTCTGAATTGAAAAAATCGCTGGGGGGAAAGAGCGGTATGATAAACTAGAATACCGGAGGTGAAAAGAAATGGCGACAGCCAAGGTGGCCATTACCCTGGAACAGCAGTTGCTTCGGCTGGTGGACCAGTGGGTTTCCCAGAGGCGCTTTGCCTCCCGAAGCCAGGCTATTCAAGTGGCACTTCGAGAGGAGGTGGAGCACTGGAAGCGCACCCGCTTGGTCGAGGAGGTCAAGAAGCTGAATCTCACAGAGGAACGGGCACTGGCTGAGGAGCGTTCCCCGGGGGAAGAATGGCCCGAATATTAAGAGGCGACATCTACTGGGCGGATCTGGAGCCCACCCGGGGCAAAGAGCAGGCGGGACACCGCCCAGTGCTCATCCTCAGCCATGAAGTCTTCAACGCCCACTCGGGTACCGTGATTGCCTTAGCCATCACCAGTCAGCCTCAACGGGCTGGATTTCCTCTGACGTTTCCCCTCCCGGAACGAAAACTCCCCAAACCTTCCTGGGTCAAGATCAGCCAGATTCGGACACTCTCCGCGGAACGCCTGGGACATAAACTCGCCCGCCTCGAAGAGGAAGGGATCAACCGCATCTTCGAGGGCTTGCTCGACATCATCGGCCCCTAGCAGCAAGCATCGCGCTAGGCGAGGCCGAGGTCGCGGAGGCGCTGGGCGAGGGCCTGGCGGGCCCGGTGGAGGCGGGACATCACGGTGCCCGAGGGGAGCTTCAGGCGCCGGGCGATTTCATCGTAGGAAAGCTCCTCGAACTCCCGCAGGACCAGGATCTCAAAATCCCCCCTGTTTAAGGAGATCAGGGCCTCCCGGACGAGCTTGGCCTCCTCCCTGCGGACGGCATCCTCCTTCGGGGAGGCCCCTCGCGCGGGGACCGGGATCTCTTGAGGAGCCCCCTCCTCCCCTTCCCGGGGCTGATCCATCGAAACGGAACGCCGCTCGATCTTGGCGTGGGTGTCCGAGAGGCGGCGGTAGCAGAGGTTGAGCGCCGTCCGGTAGAGCCAGGTGTAGAAGTGGGCCCGGCCGTGGAAGGACTGGATCTTCCAGAAGGTGCGGAGGAGCGCCTCCTGGGTCACCTCGGCGGCGTCCTCCCGGTTTCCCAAAAGGCGCATCGCCGTGGCGTAGACCCGCTCGTGGTAGGGCTGGATGAGCTGAAGGAAGGCCTGCCGGTCGCCGCCGCGGGCCTGCCTTAAGAGTTCCCGTTCTTCGCTTTGCTCATAGCTCATAACTAAACCCTGATGGGGTCTGACCCCGCGGGGTCAGACCCCTCTCATCTATGGCCTGATGAACACGGACGCCCCCTCGAAATCGAGTCGGCTGACCGTGAGCGTCGGGTTGTCCCCGGCCACATCCACCAGATCCTTGATCCCTTCATCGTCGTCGTAGTCGTACAGGCCGGTCCGGTCGATCGTCTGGAGGTTGACGAACTCGTGGGACGACATCGTCTGATCGAGGATCCCGGAGGTGAGGATCTTGCCCGGCGGCGACTCGATCTGGAACTTCTCCAGGACCAGCTCATCCGGGTTCGCCGTAGAAGTCCCCGATGGAGAAGGCCTTGATCACGTCCGGCTTCGGCATCGGAAGCTGCGCCCCCTCGGCGACGGTGGCGCCGATCGAGGCGACGTTGCGGACATTGGTGAAGGAGGTGAGCTCCTTGGATTCGCCCCTGAGCCTCAAGAGGAGGTACAGCTTGACCGCCGTCACCCGCTTCAGCGCCAACGAGGAGAGGCTCGAGCCCTCGGCGAAGGGCTGAAGCCGGTTCAGGTTGTCGTAATAGAGGAAGGCGCAGCGCTCCACCTTCACGGCGTCGCTGTGGAGGAGGATGTCCCGCGTCTTGCCCGCGTACGACTCGTAGATCCGCTTCGTCGCCGGATCCCAGCGGAAGATCTTGGCCGCGTCCGGGTCGCTCGCCGCGTCCGGCGTGTAGAGGATCCGGAGTTCGGACCCGGCGGGGATCGGGTCGGTGAACTGGACCACATCATCCGGGGCCTTCGGGTCCTGGCTCGGGCCGTAGGTGAACTTCACCGGCACGACGACGAAGTCCTTCGACCCCTCCTTCCTGACCTGCCCGATGGGGGTGGGAGACCCGGCCTTGAACTGTTCCTCCAGGGTGAACTTCTGCTCCTTGTTGTGAACCGGCTCCGGCCGGTGGGATTTGTCCGTCCACAGGGGGACGAAGCCGATGGCGGAGAAATCGGCCTGCTTGAGCTCCACGGCGTCCCGGATCCCCTCCCCCTCCAACCCTCCCTCGAGGAGGTTCTCCATCAGCTCATCCGAAGCCTTCTGAAGGTCCAGCCGGGTGGCGGAGTGGGTCCAGGAGTCCACCCCGGTGCGCAGCAGCATCACGTCCAAGCCGGCGATAATGCTCATGATGGCGATCGAGGCCAGCAGCTCAACGAGCGTGAACCCGCGAGAGCGGAACGGTGCCAGGCACCGCGGTGCCTGGCACCAGAGGGTCTGGCACTTATTTTGCAATGATCGTCACGAGGCTCACCAGCGGACGGGTGGAGAGGGATCCCTTGAGGGTGAAGACGGTGACCCTGAGCGGCTTCGAGGCCTTGTCCACCACCCGGACGGTGAACCAGACCGCCCTGTTGAGCCGGATGGGGGGGCTCACCACGTTGCCGATCGCCTTGAGCTGCTCCTCGGTCAGGGCCAGGTTCTTGACCTTCTCGACCTCCTCACGGCCCAGGTCCAGGGCGGTGCGCATGTCGTCGATCGCCCCGGTCTCCTCCACGATGGTGGCGTACAACTGCAGGAGCGGAACGATTGAGATCATGAGGATGAGCAGGGTGAGGAGGATCTCGATGAAGGTGAACCCCCGCCTATTCATATTTGGTGACGATGACGCGGCGGACGTCCCGCACCACCCCGATGGCGACGAGAGTGGAGGATTTCGGGTCCTGGTCCACCTTGTAGAGGCCCGGCCCCAGGACGGTCACCGGGATGCTCCCCCGGCCGCCCCCGAAAACGTCGAGGCCCGTCTTGATCTCATAGAGGCCCTGGGCGATGCCGGCCTCCGCCAGATACTGGGCCTGGAGGCGGTCGACCTCCAGGTTGACGGCGAGGAGGCGGGAGTAGACCATGCTGCTCAGGGAGGCCCCGATCGATCCCAGGAAGAGAAGCAGGATGATGGCGGTGATGAGGGCGGCGCCCCTTTCCTTCACCATTTGCTGGGGCGCTGTCCCGCGTAGTCTCCCCACGACTTGTCGAGGGGCTCGTCCACGTTGATCACCACCTCGGCGGTGTCGGTCAGGTAGACCCAGCCCCCGTCGCTGGTCAAGGGATCGTCCGACCGCTGGACGCGAGACTCGCTGGACCCTTTCTTGCTGGAGACAAGCTCCGAGGGGATCCTCTGCAGGTACGGCTTCTTCGCCCCGGCATCGATGTAGGTCCGGTTGACGAGATCGTCCAGGCTGGTGGGGTAGGCCCCCTCCTTGGACCTAAAGAGGGTGATCCGTGTCCGGAGGTTGTCCAGGTTGCTCTTGGTGGCCGCGATCCGGGCCTCCGCGTCGAAGCCGATGAAGTTGGGGATGATCGCCGCCGCCAGGATGGCGATGATGCTGATGACGATCAGGAGCTCAATCATGGTGAAGCCGAATCGACGTCTCACAGCCACCTCCTTTAGCAGAACTTGGTGCCAGGCACTCTGGTGCCAGGCACTGCAGTGCCTGGCACCGTTCCGTGTTATCTCTTGAACACCTTGACCAACTGGAAGATCGGCAGCAGGACCGACAGCGCGATGAACCCGACGATCAGCCCCATGAAGAGGAGGAGGAACGGCTCCAGGGTGTGGGTGAGGGCCTCCAGATCCCGCTCCACCTCCTCGTCGTAGAACTGGCTCACCCGGATCAGGATCTCATCCAGGGTGCCCGTCCGCTCCCCGACGGAGACCATCTGCACCACCGTCGGCGGGAAGATCTGGCTCACCCGGAACGGGTCGGCCAGGTTGGACCCGGCGATCACCGCCTCCAGGATGTGGACCAGCGCCTGCCGCATCACCTCATTGTCGATCACCTCCTGGGTGATCGCCAGGGCCGCCACCGCCTGAATGCCGCTCTTCAAGAGGGAGCCCATGATCCGGCTGAACCGGGCCAGGTTGGTCTTGCGGATCAAGGACCCCGCGACGGGGAGCTTCAGCAGCCACCGGTGGATCCGGTAGCGGCCCTGGGGGGTGCGGGCGAACCGCCGGAAGGAAAAGACCGCGCCGAACAGGACGAACGGGATCAGAAACCAGAACCGCTGGAGGATCTTGCTCACCGTCAGCAGGATGATGGTGGGCAGCGGCAGCTGCGCCCCGCTCTCTTCAAAGATCTCCACGAATCTCGGGAGGATCGCCGTGAGCAGGTAGGTCACGATGACCACCGACATGGCGATGAGGAGGGTCGGGTAGATCAGGGCCCCCTTGACCCGGCCGCGCAGGGCCAGCTCCTCCTCGCCGATCTCCGCCAGCCGCTCCAGGACCTGATCCAGGATCCCGGCCGCCTCCCCCGCCCGGACCATGCTGGCGTAGAAATTGGAGAAGAAGCGGGGATACTTGGCCAGCCCCTCCGAGAAGCTGACGCCCCCCTTCAAGTCCTGAACCAACAGGACCAGCGCCTTGCGAAACGGGGCCGACTCGGCCTGAAGGGAGGCGCTTTGAATGCCGTCCACCAACGGCAGGCCGGAACGAACCATCATGGCGAGCTGCCGGGTGAAGAAGACCATCTCCTGGGGGCGGGTCCGCTGGAAACGCCCGGCCCATTTCAGCAGGAGGACGGAGAGGCCGCGGGACTCCTCCACCGAGACGATCTGGTAGCCCAGCTCCCGCAGGCTCGAGGAAACGGCCTTCTCGTTCTCCGCCTCCACCACCCCTGAAACGGCGACGCCGGACCGGTCCCGGACCTTGTAGCGGAACTGGGCCACGGCCCTATTCCTCCTCGCTCCCTGCGGGAGATTTGCCCGCCCTGCGGGAGGCGATCCCATGGAGCCGCAGGATCTCCTTGCTCCTCCTCCTGGCCAGATCGGCGTACGGATGGCCGGGGTACCGGGTCCAGAGGCGCCTGTAGAGGAAATCGGCATGGTGCGGGTCCTTCAGGTGCTGCCACTGCAGCTCCCCTGCCCTCCAGAGAGAGCGGGGGGTGAAGAGGAAGTCGGGAAAATCGGCGGCGACCTTCTCGTACAGCTGGGCGGCCTTCTTCAGGCGGATCATCCTGGGAGTCTGCCGGGCCTGGAGGCTGATGGCGAACTCGAAATCCTCCGCCTCCTGGAACAGCTCGGTGGCGTCGAGCCGCTGACGGACCTCCTCGACCTCGCTGGCCCTGGCGACGTGCGGCGGCACCGTGGGCACAAGATACGGGGTGATCACGATCACCAGCTCCTTCTGCTCATAGGTTTTTGAGCTGGCTTGAAAGACCCTGCCGAGCAGGGGGATGCTCCCGAGGATCGGAATCCGGTCCTTGATGCGGGTGTCCTCCTGCTTGACCAGACCGGCGATGATCACGCTCTCCCGGTCCCTGACGACGACCGTCGTGTCCGCCTCGCGGGTGGTGATCCGGGGGCCCTCGGTCAGGGTCGCCGAGACGGAGCTCACCTCCGGGTGGATCTGCATCTGGATGAAGCCGGCCCGGTTGATCCGGGGGGTCACCCGCAGCGTGATGCCGACATCGACGAAGCGGGTGGTCTGGAGGGTGCCGGTGGTGGTCTGGGTGGTCTCCTTGATCGGAAACTTCTCGCCGATCGTGATCTTGGCCTGGACGTTGTTGAGGGTGCTCACCGTCGGGCTGGCCAACACCTTGACCCGCTTGTTCCGGATCAGCGCCTCGATGGTCGCCGTGACGGTGTTCGACCCCTTGGTGACCGCCACGGTCCCGGTATCCGTCGTCAGATCCGAGGAGGGACCGGGAAGGGTGAGCGCCCCGCTGGCGAATTTCAAGATCTGATCCTCGACGTTCGGCCCGCTGGGGTTGAAATTGAAGGTGGCGTTGGAGAGCTTGAAGCCCAGGTTGTCCAAATCGGTGTGGGTGATGTCGAGGAGCCGGGCCTGGATGAGGACCTGCTGCGGCGGCAGGTCGATCTTGGAGAGGACCTTCTTCATCTCCTCCAGCTTGGAGGCCCGGTCGGTGATCAGGATCCCGTTCTGAGTCTCGTCCGACTTCATGAAGCCGGTGGGGGAGGCCTCCTTCTTCAGGAACTCCATCGCCATGTCGGCCTGGATGAAATTGAGCGGGATGAGCTCCGTCACCACCTCCTCCTCCTGGGTGGTCACCTTGAGGATCGAGCCCTCCCAGACGAAGGTGTAGCCGTTCAACTTCAGGATCTCCCTGATCGCATCCTCCAGGGTCACCGATTTCAGGGTCAGGTTGACGGTCCCCTTGACCTTGTCATCCGCGATGATGTTGAGCCCGTAGGTCTTGGCGAGCCCGGTCAGGACGTTGCGCAGGTCGGCGCCGGTGAAGGAGAGGCTCACCACCTTCTTCATCCGCTCCTTGGGGGAAAGGGCCGGCCCCTTCTCGGGGGCTGGGTTCTCCGCCGGGGCGGCCGCTTGTTCCGCAGGGGCGGGGGCGGCCGGCTGCTGCGCCGGGGCGCGTGGCGGCGCTTCCTCTAGCGCCGGCTGCTCCGCCGGGGGCGCCTCCGGTTCCGCAGGGGGGGTCCCCTCGGTCTCGGATTGGGCCGGGGATTGGGCTTGGAAGGATTGCTCCGTGGATTGCTCCTCGGCGGCCAGGCAGACCATCACCGCCCACAGCCCGGCCCAAATCCACACCAGGATCACCCCTCTCCTCACTGGCCCTCCTGCTGCTGGGACTGCTGCTGGCTGGGAGCCAGCACAAACCGCTGATTCCCCTGCTCCAACACGACCCCATTGGGCGCTATGGAAACGATCCGCTTATTATCCACCAAATCGCCCACCCGGTAGATCTCATTGTTGATCATCGCGGCCACCGGCTTCCCCTCCTCCGAGAAGATCCCGGTCAAGGCAAGCCCGATCGCCTGCACCACCTCCTTGGGCCGGTCCTGAGTGAGGAAGGGATCCTTCCTCTCCTGAGGGAGCTTCGACTCCAGGTTGGCGAACACCTGCTCCTTGGTGATCCGCTTCGTCTCCAGGTTCTCCCCCATCAAGGAGGAGACCACGAGGACCGCGTGAGGCCGGGAGATCTCCTTCCCCTCCACCTGCACCTTGATCCGCTCCACCTGCTGGTACGGCCGCATCGTCTCGAGGAAATCGACGTAGTTCAACAGCCCCTGAAAGGTGGCGTAGATGTCCAGCTCCACCCACAGCTTCTTGTAAGGGCTGGCGGCGGCCGGCCCCTCCTTCTCCCGTTTCTCTCCCTTCTCCCCTTTCTCCTCCTTCCCGGCCCCTTCCTCCCGGCCCGCCGGGACCGGGACCGGCTCCGCGGCGGAGGACTCCTTCTCGTGGATCTGGCGGATCGAGTTGAGGGCCAGCTCGAATTTCCCCTGATCCTTCACCAGGGAGTTGAGCAGCTCATCCGCGTTCTGGACGTCCAGAAGCTGGCCCTCCGCTTCCTTCAAGGCGTCGAAACGGGCGGAGATCTGATCCTTCAAGGCGGTGATCCCCTGCCGGCGTTTTTGGAGGTTCGGCATCTTTGCCTGCACCGATTCCTTTTCCCTTTCCAGGCGGCGGATCCGCTCAGAGACCTTGGAGATCCTCTGGGCCGCGGGGCGATACACCCACCGAAGATATCCCCCGGAACAGACGATCGCCGCCCAGAGGAGGATCCACCCCTTCTCGCGCGGCCCCAGCTTGCCCGACTTCAAGCGGAAACGGGGCGGCGGCATGGTCAGCTGACCCGGCAGACGATCTCAAACTTCACCACCGGAACCGTCCCGATGGTATCCTTCTGCGTGTAGGTGAAGCCGACGTACTTGAAATGGGGCGACCCCTTCAGGCTCGCCATGAACTGCGAAACCAGGTTCGCGTCCGACGATCCCCCCGTGATCCGCAGGCTGTTCTCCTGCCCCGTCTCCAGCTCCGTGAGCCAGACCCCGTTGGGGATGCTCCGCCTCAGCTCCTTGAGGAGGGCGGCCCAGGTCCTGGGCTGCTCCTTCGCCCGCACGAGATAATCCAGCTTCAGGTCGATCGACTTCTGCTGGCGCTGAAGCTCCAGCTCCATCTGGTCGAGCTGCTTGATGTAAGAGGACTGATTCTTGACCTCGACCTCCAGGAGCTGGACCTCCTTCTTCATATCTCCCAGCCTTGCCTCCCGCCGGCGCAAGACCATCCCTTGCCGGACCGAGATCGCCATCCCCACAAGGATCAGGATCCCCGCCGTGCCGGCCAGCGCCTGGAGGAAGTAACGGTCCACCCAGCCAAGCAGGCGCTCGAAGAGGCCGAACCGCACCTCATCCGGCAGCAGATTGACCCGTTCCATCGTCGAGAGGGCTACTCCATGGGCCGCAGCGCCAACCCGATGGGCACCGCGAGCCGTTGGATCCATCCGGCCTTGAGCGAATTCCGGATGGAGGGATCCACCTCAAACCCCTCCAAGGGATCCGGGATCCCCACCGGCACCGACAAGCGGTCCGACAGGAATTCCCCCAGGTTCCTCAACAGGCTTCCCCCCCCGGTCAAAAGGAGCCGGTCCATCCGCGGGGACTCGGAGCCTCCCAGCTCAAACGCGAAGTACCGGTAAGACTGCTCGATCTCCGCCACCAGCTTCTCCAGGTGAAGCCCAAGGGCGTGGGAGACCCGGACCCGGTCCTCCTTCGAGTGGCCCAGCTCCTGCCGGTCCTCCTCCAAGGCCATCCGGGAGATCCCGTACTGGCGCTTCATCTGCTCCCCCGGCTGGTAGTCGATCTGGCAGTAATCGGCGATGCAGCGGGTGAAGGAGTCCCCCGCCACGGGGAAGGAGCGGCTGAACCGGACCGCGTGGTCCCGGATGAAGCTGAGGTGGGACATCCGCATCCCGACCTCGAGCAGCCCCACCACCTCGGCCGGCTTCCAGGGATTCAGCCGCTCCATGCTGTAGAAGCTGGCCAGAGGAACCGGCTCCATCGCCGCCACCTTGAGCCCCTGGTCCGAGAGAAGCTTCCACCGGGCCAGCAGCGCCGACTTGGGGGCCGCGACGATCAGGACCTCCTGCTGGGATTGACCGTTCCCGGAGAGCTGGCCGTTGACCACAAACCGGATGACCGACCGTTCCGGGTCCAGGGCGAGCCGCTCCTTGGCCTCCCACACCACCGCCTGAGCCAATTCGGCCGCCGGCATCGCCGGCATCCGGAGCGGCTCAATGAAGGAATCGATGTGATAGAATCCCAGGACGATCCGGCCGTTCAAGAACCGCCGCCGACGGAGCCGCTGCAGCGCCTCCTGGACCGCCTGCTCCCAGGCCGGCCCCTCCGTCACCTCCAGGGGCAGCTCCTCCACCGCGATCCCGGTCAGCCGGACCCCGTCCGAGAAGGACTCCACCCGGGCCGCCTTCACCGAGGTGGCCCCCAGGTCGATGCCGACGACCGGCTGGCCGGCCTCGAAACGCCTGGCAAGCCAGCCCAGCAATCCCTTGAGGGAAGGAGCGGCCGGCGCAGAGGAAGGGTCGGCGGAGCCAGGAGGTCGCGACGGGGCCTCGGCGGCAGCCGGCTGCGCCGCCGGCTTCCGCGAGGAGGCAGGCCCACGGAAAAGGGCCATCGGCGCCGTGGAGGGAGAAGAACGGCGCCGATCAAAGAGTCTTTTCAGACTGCTCGAAAGATCGATCCTTCGGCGTGACACGCGTGATCAGCTCCTGCGCGAGCCGCCGGTAATCCTCCGCTCCCCTGGATCCCGGGGCGTAACGGTTGACCGGCTGGCCCATGATCGGGCACTCAGCCAGGGCGGCGCTGAAATGGATCGTGGTCTCGAAGATCTGATCGTGGAAATACTCCTTCAAGGCCTTCAGCATGGCCCGGTTCAGCTTGGTCCGCCAATCGAACAGGGTGGGGAGGATCCCGAGGATATCGAGGGCCGGGTTGGAATTCTGCCTGACCAGCTCGATCGTCCTGAACAGCTCCCGCATCCCATCGAGGGAATAGTACTGGGTCTGGATCGGGATGATGAGCCGCCTCGCCGCCGTCAGGGCGACGATCGTGAGCAGATTCAGGCTCGGCGGACAATCGATGATGATGAAATGGAAGAACCCCTTGAGATGGTCCAGCTTGTTCTTCAACAGGCGCTCCCGGTCCGGCAGGCCCAGCAGCTCCACCTGGGCGGCGGCCAGGAGGGCGTTCGAGGGGATCAGCTTGAGGTTCCGGTGGTAGGTGGGCTGAATCACCTCGCTCGCGCTCAAGGCCGGGCGAAGGAGAAGGTGGTAGACGGTCATCTCCACCGAGTCCCCCTCGATCCCCAGCCCCAGGGTCGCGTGGGCCTGCGGATCCAGGTCCACCAGAAGGACGCTGTAGCCCATCTCCGCCAGATAGGCGCTGAGGTTGATCGCCGTGGTGGTCTTGCCGCAGCCCCCCTTCTGATTGATCACGCTCAGGGTCAGGGTTTCCTCCGGCGCGGCCGGTGGAGAGATCTGCCGCTTGAGCAAAGCGGCCTGACGCCTCGACCGGTCGTCGTAGTAGGCCCTGAAGAACTCCTCCCGAATACCCGTCACATCCATCTTGTCCCTCTCCTCTTTTAGATCAGACGGGAACCGCCTTCGTCCAGGACTCCCTGAGCCGTCTCCTCCCCATCTCCAGGAAACGGCCCGGGGAACCGCCCATCCGGGGGACCCGCAGGGCGGCCAGACGCCACTGGATCCCCCGCCCTTTGAACTTCTGGATCGCCCAGCCCTCCTCCAAGGCCCGCTGAAGCCGGCGCACCGTCACCGGAAAGTCTTCCGGATCGGTCCTGACCAGGACGACCAACAGGCTGTTCGCCGGCAGATGGAAGATCCTGTCCTCCCTCTTCAGGAAATAGGTGTGCAGCTTCTTTTCCAGCTCATGGACCGCCCTGGGAAGATCCCTCGGAGGAAACGATCCATCCCGGCCGGAGCTCCTCATCTGGCAAAAAAGGAATCCGATCGCCCAATCCGCCCGCTTCGCCTCCGACCAGACCTCCTTCAGGAACTCGTTCATGTAGCCCCGCTCCGCCATCACAGGGAGGGTCAGGCGGAACTGGGTACCGTGCCCGACGCGGCTGGTGACCAGGATCCTCCCCCGGTAGGCCTCGATGACTCGCTTCACGATTGAAAGCCCCAGGCCGCTTCCCAGGGTGGCCCCCACCTCCGGGTGATTGACATAGTAGAACTCCCGGAAGATCTTCGGCAGATCCTCCTTCGCGATTCCCACCCCGGTGTCGGTCACCTGGATCACCAGCTCCTTTGGCCGGCGCAGCACCCTCAGCTCCACGCGGCCGCCGGCGGGGGTGAACTTCACCGCGTTGGAAAGGAGGTTCAGGAAGATCTGGGTCACGTCCCCCGCGTCGGCCCAGAACCGGACATCCCCCTCCGGGAGGCTCACGACCAATCGAATCCTCTTGCGGCGAACCTCCCCCCGCAGGGAGCTGACCTGCTCCGAGATGATCTGCGGCAGATTGACGAACTCCTTGGTCC
>JACPXU010000105.1 GCA_016196375.1 Candidatus Omnitrophota bacterium
AGGTTCCTGGCGGGGTCCCACCAGGACCAGCGACCAATCCGGATGGCGCTTCGCCAAGGACTGGAGAAGCTCGAAGTCCACATGGCGCTGGAGAGCGCCAACGTAACCGATCCTGGGCCGTGGGATCGGTTGAAGGTCCTGCGGCACCTCGGAGGCATCCACCCGTTCGAACAGATCGGATCGGACGCCGAAGGGAAAGACGGAAACCTCCGGGTGAATCCTGCGGCACCGCTCGGCCAGGAACTCCCCTTGGGCGAACACCAGATCGGCCCGCTTGAGGAGTTCCCGCTCGGTCCGGCGGACCTTCCGGAGAGGGCCCAGCGCCTCAAAGTCTGCGATGCAGTAGTAGACCACAAGCTCGGGATCCAGGGTGTCGATCAGATCCAAGCTGACGCGGGTCGGCAGGAAGGTCCAGAGAACGGTGTTCTTGCGCCCCACCAACCGGGACCAAGCCCGGATGGCCCGATAGAGGAGGAGCCGGTTGAGCCATCCGGCCAGCCGGGAGTATGGAAACGGAAGGATGATCGGCGAGCAGACCCAGAGGCGGTCCCTAATCTGGCGGATCCCGCCGACGTGGCGCCTCCAGTTGGCGATCCGCGCGGCGAGGCGGGGGAGATCCTTCCAGCGGGGGAGCCGGATCCCGGTGTTCTCGACGTACAGGACCATGTTCCCCTGGTCGGCAAAGGCGGACATGATCTCCTGGTGGCCCTGCCAATTGAAATCCCAGTCGATGGAGGAGACGCAGACGATCGATTCGGACTGGAACATGGCGCTCCCTTACCCCAGCCCCAGAAGGATCCGGAAGGTGGAATGATGGCAGGTGGCCCAGGCGAGGGGACGGGTCAGGCCCAGCCGGATGAGGGCTCTCACCGCAAGGAAGGCCGCCTGTTGGAGGCCCCCGGTCCGGTAATACCGCAGCTGCTCCAGGACATGCTGAAAGGCCTCGGGGCTGAGCTGATAATCCAGGATCTCGAAAACGGTCCGGGGATTCGACCCGTTGACGTAGTTGTGCTTGTTCTTCCGGTAGTAGAGCCCCACCTCGAAGGCGAGCGCCCAAAAGAGGTACTGCCGGATGTCTCTCTTCCAGCGGTCCACCTGCTTGGAACGGGAGGGCCAGCGGGCGAGGTGGGCGTCGCAGTAACGGCTCAGATTCTCGTACGGAGGAACGGCCGGAGCGAAGGGTCTGGTCGATGTATTCCAAGCCGGGGGTCACCGCCTCAACGGAGTACTCGCGGATCCCGATCTCCTTTCCGGCCTCATCGATCAGGTCCCAGTCGGAGCAGATGACACCGACCTCCGGATGCCTCTTCGCGAAGGAAACGTACTCGCTGACGAGATGGCGGCTGCGCTCATCATGGTCGTGGAAGAAGCAGAGGAACTCCCCCCGACTCTCATTGATGCAGAAGTTGTGATTCCCGTACAGCCCGATGTTCCCGGGCTGGCGGTAGTAACGGACCCTCGGATCCTGGGCCTGGACCCGGCGGCAGAGTTCCTCGGTCCCGTCCTCTGAGCCGTTGTCGCTGATCAGGATCTCCAGCGCCCCATAATCCTGTCCCAGAATGGCGGGAAGGCTTTTGGCCAAGGCGGCTGCCCGGTTGTACGTCGGGACACAGATGGAAACCAGCGGTTCTGCCATCTCTACACCTTTTGAAGCGCCTCCTCCAGGCGGCTCAGCTCACCCAGGCCGGCCTCAATCTCCCTGAACTCCGGGCAGCCGGTCTCCTTCAGTTTCCGGCAGTCCAGTCTGATCCGCAAGGGACGTCTGGCCGCCTGACCCAAGCTGCTCGTCGGCACCGGTCTGAGCCGAGTCGGATCCAAGCCGAACGTCGCGCAGATCTTCAGGGCGAGGGAGGCCCGGCTGATCCAGTCCGGCCCCGCGGCGTGGAAGGTTCCCCATAGGCCGCGCTCGATCAGGAACAGGCTGGCGGCGGCCAAATCCTCGGACTGGGTGGGGCTGCCCCATTGATCCTCAGGGACGTCGGCCGCATGCCCCGCCCGCAGCTGATCCACGAGACGAAGCACGAAGTTGCGCCTCATCGCATCCGGTCCATAGAGCCAGGCGGTCCGGAGGATCAGGTGCCGTTGAGGCAGGATCCCGCGGATCGCCTCCTCCCCTGCCCTCTTGCTCTCGGCGTAGAGATTCAGAGGATGGGGCTCGTCGCTCTCCGCGTAGCTCTCCCGGGTTCCATCAAAGAGATGATCCGTGGAGTAGTAGACCACCCATGCT
>JACPXU010000106.1 GCA_016196375.1 Candidatus Omnitrophota bacterium
CGGCTCATTCAAAATCTCCTTAAAGAGACGATCATGCGGGCGACCGAGGAATTGAACCGCCCCTGGTGTCTTTCCGTTTTCGAGGATAATTCCGGCGTGATCGAGTTCGATGATCGGTTTGCCGTCTGCTTCAAGGTGGAGACGCACAACCATCCCTCGGCCCTGGAGCCGTTCGGCGGGGCCTCGACCGGCGTCGGGGGAGTGATCCGGGACATCCTCGGCACCGGGCTGGGGGCCAAGCCGGTCGCCTCCACCGACATCTTCTGCTTCGCCCCGCCGGATCTGCCGGCCCCCACCGTCCCGCCGGGCGTCCTCCATCCCCGGCGGATCATGAAGGGGGTCGTCTCCGGGGTGAAGGATTACGGGAACAAGATGGGGATCCCCACCGTCAACGGGGCGGTCCTTTTCGACGAGCGGTTCGTCGGCAACCCGCTCGTCTACTGCGGCAGCGTCGGCTTGATCCCGAAGGATAAGGTGGCGAAGCGGGTGGCCGCGGGGATGCGGATCGTCCTGGTGGGAGGCAGGACCGGCCGGGACGGGATCCATGGGGCCACCTTCTCGTCGCTCGCCTTGACCACCGAGTCGGAGGGGATCTTCTCGACGGCGGTCCAGATCGGGGACCCGATCACCGAAAAGAAGCTGCTGGATGCCCTCCTCCTGGCGCGGGATCAGGGGCTCTTCTGCGCCGTGACCGATTGCGGGGCCGGCGGGCTCTCCAGCGCGGTGGGGGAGATGGGTGCCGGCGCCGGCGGGGCCCGGGTGTTCCTCGAGCGGGTTCCCCTGAAGTACGCCGGGTTGACGCCGGCGGAGATCTGGATCTCGGAATCGCAGGAGCGGATGGTGCTGGCGGTTTCGGCCGAGAAGGTGGAGCCGCTCGCCGCCCTTTTTTCTCGGCACGGCGTGGATGCCACCGAGATCGGGGAGTTCACCGGCACCGGGATGCTGGAGCTGCTCCACGGCGGGACCACAGCCGGGAGTCTCAAGATCGGCTTCCTCCATGACGGGGTCCCGAAGGTTCTGCGGCCCGCCCGATGGGTATCCCCCAGGGTCGAGGAGCCGGCGGTTCCCCCTGCCGGCGATCTCACCGATTGGTTGCTGCGGCTGCTCGGCCGATGGGAGACCTGCAGCAAGGAGTGGATCATCCGGCAGTACGACCACGAGGTCCAGGGGGGATCCTCGCTCAAGCCGCTCGTCGGGGTGTCGCGCCAGGGGCCCTCGGACGCCGCGGCGGTGAGGCCCCGTCTCGATTCCAGCCGGGCGGTGATCCTGGCCAACGGGATCAATTTCCGGTACGGGGATCTGGATCCGTACTGGATGGCGGTGTTGGCCCTGGAGGAGGCCCTGCGCCAGGTGATCGCGGTCGGCGGCTCGTTGGATCGGGTGGCGGTGCTGGACAATTTCTGCTGGGGGGATCCGACCCGCCCGGAGGTGTTGGGCTCTCTGGTCCGGGCCGCCCAGGGCTGTTACGACGCGGCCAAGGCCTTCGGCGTCCCGTTCATCTCCGGGAAGGACAGCCTTCACAACGAGTACCGGGCGGGGGAGAAGGTGATCCCGATCCCCGGCACCTTGTTGATCTCCGCCATCGGTGTGGCGCCGGACGTGAGCCGATTGATCTCGATGGATGCCAAGCGGCCGGGCAGCCGGCTCTACCTGGTCGGGGCGACGAAGCCGGAGCTGGGCGGCTCCTCCTATTACGCGGCGATGGGCCTTCTCGGGGCCTCGGTTCCGCGGGTGGATCTCGCGGCGGCGCCGGCGTTGCTGAAGGCCCTCTCGAGCGCGATCGGGCGGGGGCTCGTCGCCTCCGCGCATGATTGTTCCGAGGGCGGGCTCGGCGTGGCGGCGGCGGAGATGGCCTTCGCGGGGGGCCTGGGGCTGACGCTGGATCTGCGGGAGGCGCCTCGGCCGTCCGCGCTCGACCGGGAGGATTTCATCCTCTTCTCGGAATCGGCCACCCGTTTCCTGCTGGAGGTTCCGGAGGAGAAGGGGGCCGATCTTGAAAAGGGGCTGGCCGGTTTCCCGTTGGGAAGGATCGGCCGGTTCCAGACGGAGCCGGTCTTCGAGGTGATCGGGTTGAAGGGGAAGCCGGTTCTCAAGGGGACGCTTCAGGCCTTTCGTGAGGCCTGGGAGCGCCCGTTCAAGGATTGGTGAGATGGGGACCGTTCGTGTCGCGATCCTGAAGGCGCCGGGGACCAACTGTGATGGGGAGACGGCCCATGCCTTTGAGCTGGCCGGGGCCAGGCCGGAGGAGGTCTGGGTCGAGGAGCTGGGGCGGGATCCCAGGCGGCTCGATCCGTTCCAGATCCTGGCGATTCCCGGCGGCTTCAGCTACGGGGATGACCTGGGGGCGGGGAGGCTCCTGGCCAACGAGCTCAAGTTCCGCTTCGCCGAGGCGCTCGACTCCTTCCTGCGTCGGGAGACGCTGGTGCTGGGGGTCTGCAACGGTTTCCAGGTGCTGGTCAAGGCCGGCATCCTCCCCAGCGGGAGGCCTTCCTCGGGTCAGGAGGTGACCCTCACCTTCAACGACTCCGGGAGATTCGAGGACCGGTGGGTCACCCTGAAGCCCGAGTTCAACGTCTGCATCTGGACTCAGGGGATGGAGGAGCCGATCGAGCTCCCCGTCGCCCACGGGGAGGGGAAGTTCATCCCGAAGGATCAGACGGTGCTGGAGCATCTCCTGGGCTGCGGGCAGATCGTCTTTCACTACTGCGATCCCCAGGGGCGGGAGGGGGACTATCCGGTCAACCCCAACGGCTCCGTCGGCAACATCGCCGGGATCTGCGACCCGACGGGGCGGATCCTTGGGCTGATGCCCCACCCGGAGCGGCACACGAGTCTCTTCCAGCATCCCTGCTGGGGGCGCCGGGAGGGGCGCGGGGGGGAGGGGGACGGCCTTCGGATTTTCCGAAACGGCGTCCAATGGGCGGCGAGGCGCTTGTGAGCGACGGCCTGAAAGAGTTCTGCGGTCTCTTCGGGGTCTACAACCATTCCGAGGCTTCCCGCCTGACCTACCTCGGCCTCTTCTCCCTCCAGCACCGGGGGGAGGAGTCGGCCGGGATCGTCTCCTCCGACGGGCAGAGCCTCTACAAGCATGTCGGTATGGGGCTGGTGGCCGATGTCTTCAGCGAGCAGAATCTCTCCCAGCTCAAGGGCAAGGCCGCCATCGGGCATACCCGCTACTCCACCACCGGCTCGAGCCTGCTGAAGAACGCCCAGCCGCTTCAGGTCGATTACTCCCGCGGATCGATCGCCATCGCCCACAACGGCAACCTGATCAACGCCCTCGTCCTGCGGGACGAGCTGGAGGCGCACGGCTCGATCTTCCAGACCACCATCGATTCCGAGGTGATCCTCCACCTGCTGGCCGATCCGGCCTACGCCCATTTTGAGGAGGCGCTGGTGGATACCCTTCGGCAGCTCAAGGGGGCCTTCTCCCTTCTCATCCTGCGGGAGGATTCCCTGATCGGGGTCCGGGACCCCAACGGCTTCAGGCCCCTTTGCCTCGGCACCTTGGGGGGAAGCCATCTCCTCACCTCGGAGAGCTGCGCCCTGGATCTTCTCGGGGCCAAGTTCGTCCGGGAGCTGGAGCCGGGCGAGGTGGTGATTGTGAACGGCTCCGGGGTCCGTTCCTTGAAGCCTTTTCCGCCGACGGAGCCCTCCCACTGCATCTTCGAGCATGTCTATTTCGCCCGGCCCGATTCCGTGATCTTCGGGGAGTCGGTGAACCTGGTCCGCCAGCGGCTGGGAAGGCGTCTGGCCCGGGAGCATCCGGCCGACGCCGACTGCGTCATCGCGATCCCCGACTCCGGCAACTCGGCCGCGCTCGGCTACTCCCTCGAGTCCGGGATCCCCCTGGAGATCGGCATGACCCGCAATCACTACGTGGGCCGGACCTTCATCCAGCCGAACCAGCAGATCCGGGATTTCCAGGTGAGGGTGAAATTCAACCCGGTCAGGGCGGCGCTGGCCGGCAAACGGGTGGTTGTGGTGGACGATTCCATCGTGCGCGGAACCACCTGCAAGGCCCGCTTGAAGTCGATCCGGGCCGCCGGGGCGAGGGAGATCCACATGCGGGTCTCCTGCCCGCCGATCATGAATCCCTGTTTCTACGGGATCGATTTCCCCACCCGCGAGGAGCTGATCGCCTGCACCCACTCCCCCGAGGAGATCCGCAAGTTCCTCGAGGTGGACTCGCTGGGCTATCTTTCCCTCGAGGGCCTGTTGAGCGCCGTCACCGGCAACAAGAGCCATTACTGCACCGCCTGCTATTCCGGGAGATACCCCCTTTCCTTCGGCAAGGAGGCGGACAAGTACATCCTGGAACGGAAGTTCGCCGGCGAGTCCCATCCTCCAGCGGTTTCCGACAGTCGCAACCAAGAAGGGCGGGGCTGAGGGATGTCGTTGAGGCTAAGCCGGCAGGGGAGCGCGAGGGGGACCGCCCCTCGCCTTCCTCGCAGGAGGGTGGAACCAGAGGGAACCCTCGGTTCCCTCTGGGGAGTCCTGAGCGGAGCGAAGGACGACGCCGGCGAGTCCCATCCCCCGTCATGAAAAGGTTCCCTCTCACCTACAAGCAGGCCGGGGTGGATGTTGCCGGCGCCGGCCGGTTCGTCCGGGCGATCCAGCCGCTGGCCCGGCTCACCCGCCGGCACGGGCTGGTCCGGGGGATCGGCGGCTTCGGCGGGCTGTTTGAGCTCAACGCCTCCGGGGGGAACCCCGCTTCGCGGGACATCCCCAGATGGAAACGTAGAGGAAGAAGCCCGATCCTGGTCGCCTCCGCCGACGGGGTCGGGACCAAGCTGAAGCTGGCCCGGCTGGCCGGCTGGGTCGAGCCGCTCGGGGTGGACCTGGTGGCGATGAACGTCAACGACATCCTCTGCGCCGGGGCGGAGCCTCTTTTCTTCCTCGATTACGTCGCCGCGGGGAGGCTCAATCCCGAGCTTTTGCTTAGCGTCGTCAAGGGGATCGTCCGGGGCTGCGTGGAGGCCCACTGCGTCCTCCTGGGCGGGGAGACGGCCCAGATGCCGCTCCTCTACGGGGCGGAGGAGTTCGATCTGGCCGGTTTCGCCGTCGGGGCCGTGGACCGGGCCGATCTGATCACAGGGGAAAGGGTCCGGGTGGGGGACAAGCTGCTGGGGCTCGCTTCAAACGGCCTGCACGCCAACGGCTTCACGCTGGTCCAGAAGGTCCTTTCCAAGAGGGAGCTCGCCGCCCGCGCGCGGGAGATGCTCCGGCCCACCCGGATCTATGTCCGGCCGGTCCTGGAGATCCTGCGCCGGAAGATCCCGGTCCATGGGATCGCTCACATCACCGGCGGCTCGTTTCAGGAGAAGATCCCCCGGATCCTTCCGGAGGGAAGGTCGGTCCTTCTTCGCAAGGGGAGCTGGCCGGTCCCGCCGGTCTTCCGGCCGATTCAGGCCGCCGGCGTCTCCGAGGCGGAGATGTTCCGGACCTTCAACATGGGAATCGGCATGGTGCTGATCCTTCCCCCCGGCGCGGTGCCGCCGGCCCAGCATCTGTTGAAGCGGCGCTCGGTGCCGAGCTGGGTGATCGGCGAGGTGACCCGCGGCCGTCGCGAGGTGGTCCGCCTATGAGGATCCTGGTGATCGGCGCCGCCGGGCGGGAGCATGCCCTGGTTTGGAAGCTGGCCCAGAGCCGTAAGGTTCAGAAGATCTTCGCGGCCCCGGGCAACGCCGGCATGTCCGATCTGGCCGAGTGCCTTCCCTTGGGGGCCGACAAGCCGGTGGAGCTGGCCGACTTCGCGGAGAGCGGGCGCATCGATCTCACCGTCGTCGGGCCCGAGGCCCCTCTGGTTCACGGGATCGTGGACTATTTCAGGTCCAGGGGGCTGAAGATATTCGGCCCCACCAAGGCGGCGGCCCGTTTGGAAGGGTCCAAGGCCTTCGCCAAGTCTGTGATGGAGAAGTACGGTGTCCCGACCGCTGCCTTTCAGGTCTTCAAGGACCAGGAGAAGGCGCTGGAGTACCTGGAAGGGGTCAAGGCCCCGATCGTCGTCAAGGCGGACGGCCTCGCGGGAGGCAAGGGGGTGATCGTCGCCCAGACGAAAGAGGAGGCGGCCAAGGCGGTCAACAGCATTCTCAAGGACAAGATCTTCCCGGAGGCGGGGGAGCAGGTGGTGATCGAGGAGTGCCTGACCGGGGAGGAGGCCTCGATCCTGGCCCTGGTGGATGGGACCCATTTTTTGCTCCTGGAGCCCTCGCAGGATCACAAGCGGGTCTTCGACGGAGACCAGGGCCCCAACACCGGCGGGATGGGGGCCTACTCGCCGGTGCCGATGGTGGACGCCTCAACCATCGCCGAGATCCGCCGGAAGATCTTTGAGCCGGTGGTCCGGGGGATGCAGCAGGAGGGCTGTCCCTTTCAGGGGATTTTGTACGCGGGGCTGATGCTGACCCCTCAGGGTCCCAAGGTGCTGGAGTTCAACGTCCGGCTCGGGGATCCGGAGGCCCAGGCGATCCTGCCCCGCTTGAAGAGCGACCTCGTCGAGCTGATCCTGGCCGCGATGGATGGGCGCCTGGATCAGGCCTCGGCCGAGTGGGATTCCCGCTCCTGCGCCTGCGTGGTGCTGGCCTCGGCCGGTTATCCGGGCAAGTACGACGTGGGCCGGGTGATCACCGGTTTGAATCAGGTGTCGGATCTGGAGGATGCCTGGGTCTTTCATGCCGCCACCCGACGGGAGGGGAACCGATGGGTGACCTCGGGGGGCCGGATCCTCAACGTGGTGGGGGTGGGGGCGGGCTTGGAGGCGGCGTTGGGGAAGGCCTATCAGGCGGCCGACCTGGTCCGGTTCGAAGGCAAGCATTTCCGCCGGGACATCGGCTCTCACGCGTTGAAGCAGGCTGGAGGGGTCAACGAATCGATGAGGAAAAGATGAAGCGGGTCAAGAGGCCGTTGGTTGGGATTGTCATGGGGTCCGATTCGGATCTTCCGGTCATGGAGGAGGCGGCCAAGGTGTTGAAGGATGCCGGGGTCCCTTGTGAGATGAGGGTCCTCTCCGCCCACCGGGCGCCGGCTGAGACGGCCCGCTACGGCGAGACCGCCGCCTCCAAGGGGCTGAAGGTGCTGATCGCCGGGGCGGGGGGCGCGGCCCACCTGGCCGGCCTCCTCGCGGCCCACAGCACCCTGCCGGTGGTCGGCGTTCCGTTGGACGCGACACGCTTTAAAGGAGTGGACTCCTTCTTGAGCACCCTCCAGATGCCGCCCGGCGTTCCGGTGGCGACGGTCTCCGTCGGAAAATGGGGGGCCCGCAACGCCGGGATCCTGGCCCTGCAGATCCTGGCGCTGGGGGATCGGAGGATCGCCTCCTTCCTGAAACAGTTGAAGGGGAGGCTGCGGGAGAGCGTGCTGGAGAAGGACCGCCAGCTCCAAGAGTCCAGCGAAAGGTGACAGGGGGTAGCGTGCGGACGCGGGTTCTGAAGGTGGATCCCGATCGCCCGGAGCCGGAGGCGATCCGGGAAGCGGCCGCTCTTCTGCGGCGAGGGGGGCTGGTCGCTTTTCCGACGGAGACGGTGTACGGCCTTGGCGCGAACCTGGAGGACCCCCAGGCGATCCAGGAGCTGTACCAGGTCAAGCAGAGGCCGTTCGAGAAGCGGGTGACCCTGCACGTCGCGGATCCCTCGGCGGTCGAGGCCCACGGCGTCGAGGTTTCCCCGGCGGCGCGGGAGCTGATGTCCCGGTTCTGGCCGGGGCCGCTCACCCTGGTGCTCGGCCGGCGGGACGGTTCAACCCTGGGATTCCGGATGCCTCGGCATCCGGTCGCCCTGGCCCTTCTTCGGGAGGCCGGGGTGCCGGTGGTGGCCCCATCGGCGAACCTGAGCGGCTCCGCCCCTCCCAGGACGGCCCAGGAGGTCTTGAGGGATCTTTCGGACCGGATCGACCTGGTCCTGGACGCGGGGCCGACGCCGGGCGGGGTCGAATCGACGGTGCTGGATTTGAGCGGGGACCGGCCTAGGGTCCTTCGCCGCGGAGCGATTGGGGAGGAAATTGAAAAAGATATTGTTCGTCTGCACCGGTAACAGCTGCAGGTCGGTGATGGCTCAAGGGCTGCTTCGGCATCTCTTGGAGAAGAAGGGCCGCACCGATGTCCAGGTCCTCTCCGCCGGGGTCGGCACCGCCGGCGGGATGGGGCCGACGCCGGAGACGGTCGAGGTGATGGAGCGGGAGGGGATCGATGTCTCCGGGCACATCGGCCAGCCGTTGACGCCGACCTTGGTCGCCCGCGCGGACGCCCTCTTCTGCATGGAGGAGTTCCACCGGGAGGCGATCCTGCGCCAGGCGCCGGAGGCGGCCGGCAAGGTCCACCTGCTGAGAGAGTTCCAGGCGAAGCAGCCGCCGGTGAACCCGAACATCCCGGATCCGATCGGCCTGCCGAAGGAGATTTACGAATCCTGCTTTTTCACCATCCAGGAGGCGGTGGGGCGGGTCGCCCGCTGGCTGGAGGAGAATCAATGAGGATCGCGGTGGGGACCGATCACGGGGGATTCCGCCTCAAGCCTCTGCTGATCAAAGCCCTTCGTTCGGCCGGCCACCGGGTGATGGATGCCGGGACCTTCTCCCCGCAGCCGTGCGATTATCCGGCGATCGGGGCCAAGGTGGCGAGGGCGGTTTCCAGAGGGACTGCGGATCGGGGGCTCCTCGTGTGCAAGAGCGGGGGAGGGATGGCGATCGTCGCCAACAAGTTTCCCCGGGTGCGGGCGGTGGCGGCTCACACCCTCCGGCTCGCCCGGCACGCGCGGGAGCACAACGACGCCAACGTGCTCGTCCTCGGGGCGGAGGGGCTGACGCCGGAGAGGGCCCGGGGGATCTTGAAGGCCTGGGTGGAGACGCCGTTTGCCGGCGGCCGCCACGAGCGGCGCGTCCGCCAGATCGCCGCCATTGAGAAGAGGCTCTCCGATGCTTGAGCACCTAAAGCAGACCGATCCGGAGATCTACCGGGCCATCTGCGAGGAGATCAAGCGCCAGCATGAGAACCTGGAGCTGATCGCCAGCGAGAACTTCACCTCCCTCGCGGTTCTGGAGGCGATGGGCTCCGTCATGACCAACAAGTACGCCGAGGGCTACCCCGCCGCCCGCTGGTACGGCGGATGCGAGCACGTGGACGAGGCGGAGTCGCTGGCGATCGAGCGGGCCAAGGCCCTCTTCGGCGCCGAGCACGCCAACGTTCAGCCCCACTCCGGCGCCCAGGCCAACATGGCGGTTTACTTCGCCCTCCTTTCCCCGGGGGATCCGATCCTCGCCATGGACCTGGCCTGCGGCGGCCACCTCACCCATGGCCACCCGAAGAACTTCTCCGGCCGGTTCTTCAAGGTGATCCCTTACGGGGTCAGCAAGAAGGACGAGCGGATCGACTACGACGAGCTGATGGGGCTGGCGAAGGAGCACAGGCCGAAGCTGATCCTGGCCGGCTACTCCGCCTATCCGAGGGAGCTGGATTTCGGGAGGTTCCGCGCCATCGCCGATTCCGTCGGGGCGATCCTGATGGTGGACATGGCCCATTTCGCCGGCCTCGTCGCCGCCGGGATCCATCCCTCGCCGGTCCCGCACGCCGAGTTCGTCACCACCACCACGCACAAGACCCTTCGCGGCCCCCGGGGCGGGATGATCCTCTGCAGGAAGGAGTTCGCCAAGAAGCTGGATTCCCAGATCTTCCCCGGCATCCAGGGGGGGCCGCTGATGCATGTGATCGCCGCCAAGGCGGTGGCCCTGAAGGAGGCCTCTCAACCGGCCTTCAAGGAGTACCAGCTTCAGGTCGTCCGGAACGCCCGCGCCCTGGCCGGCGCCCTGGCCGAGAAGGGCTGGCGGATCGTCTCCGGCGGGACCGACAACCACCTGATGCTCGTCGACGTGGCGGCCAAGAACCTCACCGGCAAGGATGCCTCCGCCGCCCTCGACCGGGCCCGGATCACCGTCAACAAGAACGCCATCCCCTTCGATCCCCACCCGCCGATGAAGGCCGGCGGGATCCGCCTTGGGACCCCGGCGGTGACCACCCGCGGGATGAAGGAGCCCGAGATGAAGACGGTCGCCGCCCTGATCGACAAGGTGCTCGCCGGTCTGAACGAGGAGGGGCTGATCGGCGAGGTGGCCCGCGACGTCGGGGCCCTCGTCGAGCGCTTCCCCCTCTACCCCGAGCTCCTCCGCGCCCTATGAGGTGTCCCTACTGCGGGTCGAACGAGGATAAGGTCATCGACTCGCGCGAGGCCTCGGACGGGGCTGCGATCCGCCGGCGCCGCGAATGCCTGAAGTGCCAGAGGCGGACCACCACCTACGAGCGGCTGGAGGAGCCCTCCCTCCTGGTCGTCAAACGGGACGGCCGCCGGGAGCCGTTCGACCGCAAGAAGATCCTCGCCGGCATCCAGAAGGCCTGCGAGAAGCGGCCGGTCCCCGCCGAGCGGATCGAATCCCTGGTGGATGAGATCGAGCGGGAGATGGCCAAGGAGTTCGAGAAGGAGGTCTCCTCGGTCCAGATCGGGGAGCGGGTGATCCAGCGGCTCTCGGAGCTGGACGAGGTGGCCTACGTCCGCTTCGCCTCGGTCTACCGGTCCTTCAAGGACATCAACCAGTTCATGAAGGAGCTGCGGGAGCTCCTCAACAAGAAGCAGAGTTAGTCCCCGTGCCAGGCTGTGCGAATCCCTATTTTTGGCACAATGGGTTCGGATCCAAGTAGGGGCAACCACTTTAGTACCAGACGAACCATGTGTTAAGAACGCCTATGAGAATAACCCCTTACATCCCTGAGCCTAAAGAGGCGTACACCTTTAATCTTTGGATGCAGGAGGAGTGTCTTCGCTTCTATGTGGAGCAGCGAAAGGCACACTGCACATACATGGAGATTATGGACCTTTGGCTTCTGGCCCCTTACTGCGCTTCTTGCGCCCAATCCGATCCCTTCTTTATGTGGAATTACCCACACGTTTCTGCAGACAGATGGCAAGTTGACCTACTCATCCATACGGGCACAGCTGCGCTTGATCTAGTTCAGAAAGCTCGAGGTGACGATTCCAAGTTTTCCCTCCGTTGTAAACAGTGCGGGGAAGAGCTCAGGCCTTGGAAGGGGGACGCGTTTTTTGTGATGCCCTATCATCTGGAGGAGCATTACGGGGTTCCCCTTGAAAAGCCGGGCCACGTTGTTCCTCCGCGCAACTTGAGAGCAAAGGTCCTGTCTCTTTATGATCGTCAGTGCTTCAATTGCGGAAAGAATGATGAACTCCACGTCGACCACATTAGGCCCAGAGCGCGGGGAGGCGACTGCGCCTTTCGAAACCTACAGCCACTCTGCAAGCAATGCGGGGATGCGAAGGGTAACGCAACTCCGGGTGAACGACAGGTCTATTCGACGATGTACTTCGGGCCGTATCCGTCTGACGGGTACGAGGGGCTATTTTGGTAATCGTTCACACTAAGTCGTGGAAAACATGATTCGTGCGGTTTGGCGCTGGTTTCGCTCAAAAGAGGTGGCGATCGGAGTCGTCTCTGGCCTTCTCGGCATCGCTGCGTTTGTAATCCCGCTGACCAGACGATTTTTGTGGGCAGGTTTAAAAAGGGCCCGTGGTTCAGCGAAAAGCATCTTTCTGCTGCCGAGCAAAATCTCCAGTTTAGAGGAACGGCTGGAGAGACTTGAGCAAACAGTTCGGAGCAGCAAACAACCTTCTGCCACGTCCGTGCCGTACGTCGCAACCGCCCCTAAGATGATCACTGTTAGAGAAAAATTCTCGGCCGTTATTTACGATCTCACTTATCCAGACGAGAAACATCCTTTAGGCGATAGGGACATAATTGTAGAAAATCCAAAATGTCCACTTCATCAGGTTACTATGGAATACAAACAGCCTGTTTATGCTGCAGGAAAACCGTCGGGTTGGGATTGTCCCGGTTGCCAATTTGTTCCTAAAAGTCAGGCAGACCAACTGAGAGTTCAGGCGATCAGCAACGTGGTAAAACGCCGTCCAGAATAGAAATAGGTTCGTTCATCTGCTGAAAAGGGCAGCCACTTTAGTATCTGACGAACCAGGCAAACAAAGGTAACAACGAATGGCGCGTATCAGAACCAGATTTCCTACGGTTTTTGTGGGGCATCCCTTCGGCAATCGTTTTGCGACCAAGCGGTTCAGAAAACTCTTCAAAGAGTTGCCCTTCGATGTTGTCTACGGAAATACAGACATTCAAACCAGGCACCTTCTCGGAATAATGAAATCGAACATTGCTCGAGCTGATTACGCAATTTTTGACCTGTCGGATTGGAACCCCAACGTCTCGCTGGAATTGGGATTGACAGAAGGACTGAGCAGAAGGCGTCTCAAAGATTACTATATCCTACTCAACACGAGGCGTTCTCAAGAGGTGCCCTCTGATATCAGGGGTATTCAACGCCTCGAATATACGAGATATGACTATAAACCAGGAGCGGGCCTCGGCGACGTTTTGGTAGACAGCATCTTAAGGAAAGAGTTTTGGGTCAAGAAAATTCGGAAAGAGGTTGGCAACGATGAGAAGAGCAGCAAACTCTTACTCCTAGCTCTGCGGATCATAGCCCATCTGCGGGATAACGAAAAGCTGACCTCTGAGAATATAAAAACTCTGGTGAGGGGGACGCGTTTGCGATCGCCGGACCAAGAAAGAGTCCTGGTTTTGCTTAGGAAACTACGACTTGTTCGGAAGGGCTCTAAAGCCCTTGTTTATGTCAGATGGAAGACGGTTTTTCGGCGGTAGCACCAGACTTGTTGCAGATACAGTCGCACCAATTTGTAGCATATGTTCCTGTAAGAAGATACGTGTGAAATTGTGAAACTCAGCCCTCCTCGACCTCCCGGAGTAAACTGCCTGCCCGAACGCCCAACCCTTTGGCGAGCTTCAGAAGGTATCCAGCCGAGGGTGAGGCGGCCGCTTTCCCGTGTTACACTACAAAAGTAGTTATGTGATACTATGTAGTGTAAAAGGGAACGGCAATGGAAGTGTTGAAGGGCATACTCAAAGACAGCCTGGCTTATTATAGGCGGCTCGAAAAAGACCTGATTCGGCGCATGGAGGCGCTTCCCAAAGGGAGCGTGAAGCGTCGCCGCATTAAGAGCCGTTCCTATTATTACCTTCAGTTTCGCCAGGGTTCAAAGGTTGTCCACAAGTATCTTGGCGTCCAGGAACCGAAGGCCCTTATGGAAAAGATCCGGTTGAGGCGGACATTAGTACGGGAACTCAAGAAAACCCGCGAAGCCCTGCATCTTTTGCCCCAAAGAAAGATCCGATCATGACCGGCATCCTCACGAAAATTCTGCGTGTTTTCGAGAGGCACCGCCTGTGGGAAGACGGGGTTGAGCTGATTGGAAGCTGGTGTTTTTATCTGTATCAGCGGCACCTGGGCGTTAAGCCGTACCCGTTTAGGACGCAAGACGTGGATTTCTTGCTGCCGTACCCGTTCCGGGGCACGGAGAAGATCAACCTCATTCAAGAGTTGGAGGAGCTGGGATTCCGTCACGATTTCCGATCCGACGGGTCTGTTTATCTGCGAAGTGCTGAGCTTCAGATCGATTTCATTATTCCGGAACATGGACGCGGCAGGGGAAGCGCGCCCGCCATTTCCAGCCTGGGGCTCCGGCCGATGCCGCTTCGCTTTGTTGACATTTTGTTAGAGCATCCCATTTCCGTGACGGAAAGCGGAATGCGCATCTCGGTTCCGGACCCAGCGGCGTTCTGCCTGCATAAACTGTTGATTGCGCCCAGACGGCCGCTCCTGGAAAAGCGAGCGAAAGATTTCGAGCAGGCTCTGCACATCGTTCCCATCTTGAAGAAAGAACGCCTTCGGGGGATTTACCTCGATTTGCCAAAGGCGTGGAGGAAAAGGATTCTACAGAGTCTGCAACAAGCAGCCCAATACGCGCCGCTCCTTGAGGAACAAAGCGTATCTCTGGCCGGTACGCTGCAAAGCTTTGAATGACCTGGGTGTAGGACGGGCGCCCCCTTACCGCCCGGTATGTGCTATACTACTGTACGTACGGAAATACGTACATAGGAGGAGCTTGAGATGACCGTGACGGCGACGAAGGCAAGGCAGAACCTGTTCCGGCTCGTCAAGAAATCGGTGAGGGGGCACGTTCCCGTCAAGATCACATCGAAGGAAGGGGACGCCGTCCTGATCTCGGAAGAGGATTACGAGGGCCTGCTGGAAACCCTGGAGCTCCTTTCCTTGCCCGGTATGCGCAAGAGCATTCATGAGGCCAGAGGGGACGTTCGAGAGGGCAAGACGAAGTCTCTGAAAGAAGTCTTTGGTTCTTGATGTCCGGAAGGTTCGAGGTCCGGATCACCCATCGGGCGGAGAAGGACATCAAAAAACTGACCCAGCAATTGAAACGAAAACTCCACGACATCCTCACGGAAGTCATCGCTCAGGACCCGTTTCAGGGAAAGAGGCTGTTCGGTGATTTGGCCGGCAGCTATTCTTACCGGTTGACCTACCATGACCGGATTGTTTACAGCGTGGATGTTAAGGACAGAGTTGTTTACATCGAGCGTGCCGCGACCCACTACGGGGAATAACCGGCGGTTTCAAGGCCCTCCTCTCGAGGCGTTCCAGGGAGCGGCTTAGAGGGTTTGGCGCAGCAGCCTCTTCACCAGCTCCAGCGGAAGGCCCACCACGTTGGTGGTGGA
>JACPXU010000103.1 GCA_016196375.1 Candidatus Omnitrophota bacterium
GCGGCCAGCGCCGGCCGCTGCGCCGGATACGGAATCTGGGAGAAGGTCCAGCTCGCCGCGACGCCGGCCACGGCGGCGACCGGGAAAACCAGGCGGAACCCGATCAGGTCCAGGAGCTTTCCCCCGACGGAGGCGGCCAGCATCGTCGAGACGCTGGCGCACATCCGGACCGAGCCCATCGCCTTCCCCCGCATCCCCTCTGGATAGATCTGGCGCATCACCTCGGTGTAGGCCGGGCTGTGGACCGGGGCCAGGAACTGGGCCATGCAGGCGCAGGCGACAAAGGCGGCCGGCCCCTGAACCCAGGCCATCCCCAGGAACATGACGCGGCTGATCGAGGTGGCGAAGGTCACGTAGGCGACGGGGGATTCGAAATGGACCTGGCGTGAGGCCCAGAAGAGGGAGAGGGTGTGCCCGAGGAGGGGAACGGAGGTGAGCAGGGCCACCTGCAGGACCGACCCGCCGAGCTGCCGGGCCACGACCCCGATGAAAGGAGCGGTGAGCCCCTCAAAGATCCCGACGAGGAGCCCCGCGGTGAGATCGTACCGGTAAGCGCGAGGGAGTCCGATTACAGTTGCCGGGCCAAGCTGTGGAGGATCTCGATCCTCCGCTCCACCGGAGGGTGGGTGCTGAACAGATTGACCCATCCGCCGGCGCTCAACGGATTGACGATGAACAGGTGCGCCGTCGCCGGATTGGCCTCCATCGGGCGGCGGCTCGAGATGGCGTGGATCTTCTCCAGGGCCGAGGCCAGGGCCAGCGGCTTGCGGCAGAGGCGGGCCCCGGACTCATCCGCCTGGTACTCCCGGGATCGGGAGATCGCCATCTGCACCAGCATCGCCGCGATCGGGGCGATGATGGCGATGACCAGCATCAGGGCAAGCTGGAACGCCCCGCCCCCCCGCTCCCGGTCGTCCCGCCTGCCGCCGCCCCACATCAGGGACCATCGGGCCATGTCGGCCAGCATGTAGATCGCCCCGGCGATCGCCGCGGCGATCGTGCTGATCAGGATGTCCCGGTTCCGGACATGGGAGAGCTCGTGCGCGATCACGCCGATCAGCTCATCCTGGTTCAGGATCTTCAGGATCCCCTCGGTGGCGGCCACCGCCGCGTGGTTCGGGCTGCGGCCGGTGGCGAAGGCGTTGGGGGCCTCGGTCGGGATCACGTACACCTTCGGCATCGGGATGTTGCCGAGCTGAGCCAGGTGGCGGACCGCCCCCACCAGCTCCGGGGCCTCCGCCTCCGTGACCGGCCGGGCCCGGTACATCGCCAGGACGATCCTGTCGGAGAACCAGTAGGTGACGAGGTTCATGATCAGGGCGAAGACAAAGGCGATCATCATGCCGGAGCGGCCTCCCAGCAGCCCTCCGACGGCGATGAAGATCAGGGTGAGCAGCGTAAGCAGGAATGCGGTCTTGAGCGTCTTCATGGTCTTTTCTCCTCGATTTTCCTTATTTTATCACAGCGATTTGGCCCGAACCAGGAATTCCCTGACGAGGGCCGGGTCCTTCCTCCCGGTGGAAAGCTCGACGCCGGTCGCCACATCCACCCCGTAGGGCCGGACCCGCTTCACCACCTGGACCACGTTGTCCGGCGTCAATCCCCCCGCCACGATGATCGGGATCCCATAGGACTTCGCCTGGACGGCCAGCCCCCAATCGAAGGCCTCGCCGGTCCCTCCCTTGCGCCGCGGATCGTGCCGATCCAGCAGGATCGCATCCACCCCCCGGTAAAGGGGGATCTGCTTCAGGGACTCGGCATCCCGGACCCGGATCGCCTTGATGAGCCGGGCCCGGCCCTTGAAGGCCAGCACCTTTTCCGGCGGCTCCTCCCCATGGAACTGCAACCCCTTCAAAGGGCAGACCCGCAGGAGCCCCTTCAGGAAATCCGGATCCTCGTCCGCCACCACCCCGACGGTGAGGACCGTGTCCGGCAGCTCCCGGAGGATCTCGGAGACCCTCTTGCGGCTCACCGCCCGGGGGCTTGCGGGAACGAAGACGAACCCCACGGCATCGGCCCCGGCCTGAACCGCCGCCTTCGCGTCCTCCGGGTTTGTGGTGCCGCAGATCTTGACCCATGTGGGGTCTGACCCCGCTGGGTCAGACCCCGTCAGGTTTTCCATCCCATCAGCTCCTTCACCCGCTGGACGATATCGCCGGCGCTCATCAGCTCCTCGCCGATCAGCACCGCGTGGACCCCCTGCCGCCGGATGAACTCCAGGTCGGCGCGGGAGCGGATCCCGCTTTCGCTCACCGCCGTCTTCTCCCCGGGGAGCCGGCGGATCAGCCGCTCAGTGGTCTTCAGCTCCACCTCAAGGGTGGCCAGATCCCGGTTGTTGATGCCGACGATCCCGGCCCCGGCCTCCAGCGCCTCCCCCAGCTCCCGCTCGGTATGAACCTCGACCAGGGCATCCAGCGAAAGATCCCGGGTGAGCACCAGGAGCCGCCTCAAGGCCTGCGGCTCCAGGATCGCGACGATCAAAAGCAAGGCGTCGGCCCCGGCCGCCGCCGCCTCGAGGAGATGATACTCCTCCAGGAGGAAATCCTTCCGAAGAATGGGAAGGGCTACCGCTTCCTTGACAGCGGTCAGATCGCCGAGGCTCCCGGAGAAAAACTTGGAGTCGGTCAAGACCGAGATCGCCTGCGCCCCGGCCTGCGCGTAGCTCTTTGCGATCGAAACAGCATCCGCCCCGGGACGGATCTGCCCGGCGGAGGGGGAGGCCCGTTTCACCTCGGCAATCAGGCTTAAGCTTCCCTCCCTGCGGATCGCCTGCTGGAAGCCCCTCACCGGCGGGCGCTGTTTCAACGCCCGTTCCAATTGGGCGGCCGGCCTGGCCCGTTTCGCGTCGGCCACCTCCTGCCGTTTATACGCCGCGATCTCTTCCAGCCTGATCATTCCGCTTTGCGTGTTCCCTTATTCGTGGGTGATCCGCCTGACCGCCTCCAGCACCGCCAGCGCCCGGCCCCGGTCGATCGCCTGGGAAGCCAGGGCCAACCCGTTGTCCAGGTCTCCCGCGGCGCCGGCCACGTACAGGGCCGCGGCGGCGTTCAAGAGGACCGCCTCCCGCACCGGGCCGGGGCGGCCGGAGAGGACCCCCTCGGCGATCCTCCCGTTCTCGGCGGGGGAACCGCCCCTCAACTGATCCAGCCCGGCCCGCTGGATCCCGAAGGTCCGCGGATCCAACGTGTACCGGGCCATCCGGTCCGGGTCCATCTTCACGTTGATCTCGACCACCTCGGTGGGGCCGGTGGTGGAGATCTCATCCTGCCCGTCGAGGCCGTGGACCACCAGGGCCCGGACCACCCCGAGCCCCTTCAGGGCCTCGGCGTAAAGCTGGAGCTTCTTGCCGTCGGCGACGCCGACCACCTGATGCCTCACCCCGGCCGGGTTGGTGAGCGGCCCCAACAGGTTGAAGATCGTCGGGACGCCCAGCTCCTTCCGGACCGGGGCCACCGCCTTCATCGCCGGGTGGAACCGGGGGGCGAAGAGGAACCCAAAGCCGGTCTCCCGGATCGAACGCTCGACGGCGGAGGGCCCCAGGTCGATCGCCACGCCCAGCGCCTCCAGCAGGTCCGCCGATCCGCAGGCCGAGGTGACCGACCGGTTCCCGTGCTTGGCCACGGTGACGCCGCAGCCGGCCGCCACCAGGGCGGCGATCGTCGAGAGGTTCACCGTCTTCAAGCCGTCCCCGCCGGTCCCGCAGGTGTCCACCGGGTTCAGCCCCTGAAGGTCGATCCGCTCGGCGCGGGCCCGCATCGCCCGGGCCGCCCCCACGATCTCGGGCAGGGCCTCCCCCTTCCGGCGCAGGGCGAGGAGGAAATCGGTCACCTCCTGCGGGGAGAGCCCCCCTTCCACGATCAGGGCGATCGCGGCCTCCGCCTCGGCCTCGGTGAGGTCGGCGCCGGACTGGACCTTGGCCAATAATAGAGAGAGGCCGCCCACTTCTCTTGTCATCCTCGCGAAGCGGGAATGACGAGGAAATTCTTCAGCAGCTGCTTGCCGGCCCTGGTGAGGATCGATTCCGGATGGAACTGGACCCCGTAGACGGGATAGCTGCGGTGCCTGAGGCCCATGATCTCCTTCTCCTTCGTCTCGGCGGTGACCTTCAGCTCCCTCGGGAATCTCTCCCGCTTGACCACGAGGGAATGGTACCGGGTCGCCTCAAAGGGGTTGGGCAATCCCTTGAAGATGCCGACCCCGTCGTGATAGATCAGGCTTGTCTTGCCGTGCATGAGGCGGAAATTCCGCTCGACGATCCCGCCGTACACCGCCCCGATGCACTGGTGCCCCAGGCAGACCCCCAGGATCGGAACCTTCGGCCCCAGCTCCCGGATCACCTCGTTGGAGATCCCGGCATCCTTCGGAGAGCCGGGGCCTGGGGAGATCACGATCCGGTCCGGTTTCAGCCGCTTCACCTCCTCCAGCGTGAGCTTGTCGTTCCGGTAGACGAGGAGCCGCTGCCCCAGCTCCCCCAGGTACTGGACGAGGTTGTAGGTGAAGGAGTCGTAATTGTCGATCATCAAGATCCGCATCTAGGCCAGCCCTTCCTCGGCGAGGCGGATCGCCGCCAGCATCCCGGCCGCCTTGCTGCGGGTCTCCTGGTACTCCCGCCTCGGGATGGAGTCGGCCACGATGCCGGCGCCGGCCTGGACGGCGGCCTGCTCGCCCTTGACCAGGACGGTGCGGATGGTGATGCAGGCGTCGAGGTTGCCGGCGA
>JACPXU010000107.1 GCA_016196375.1 Candidatus Omnitrophota bacterium
CCAGACGAAGTTCATGGAGGGGAGGTTCATCATCCCCCGCTTCGTCCTGAAGGAGCTTCAGCAGATCGCCGACAGCCAGGACCAGATCAAGCGGAACCGCGGCCGGCGGGGTCTGGACGTCCTGGGCCGCATGCAGAAGATCCCCAACATCGAGGTGAAGATCCACGAGGAGGATTTCCCCGACACCAAGGAGGTGGACGCGAAGCTTGTCAAGCTCGCCAAATTCATCGGCGGGAAGATCCTCACCAACGATTTCAACCTCAACAAGGTGGCTGAGCTTCAGGGGGTCCCCGTCCTCAACATCAACGAGCTGGCCAACGCCCTGAAGCCGGTCGTTCTGCCCGGGGAGCTCCTGGAGGCCCGGGTGATCAAAGAGGGCAAGGAATACAACCAGGGGGTCGCCTACCTGGACGACGGGACCATGGTCGTGGTCGAACAGGGACGTTCCCTGATCGGGCAGACTGTGCGGGTCATGGTGACGAGCGTCCTGCAGACGGCGGCAGGCCGGATGATCTTCGCCAAGCCGGAGGAAACACCCCGCCCGGCGTGGAAAACGAACCGGTAATCCGTGCCGGTCGCAGCCATCGTCGCATCCGGCGGTACGGGCCGGCGGCTCGGGTCCCGGCGCCGTAAGCCGTTTGTCCCCATAGGGCGGCGGCCGATCATCGCCTGGACGTTGAAGGCGATGGAAAACTCCCCCGCCGTGGATGAGGTGATCCTCGTCATTCACCGCGGCGACGTATCCGCCGCCAGACGGCTCATCCGGAAGGAGGGCTTCAAGAAGGTCTCCCGGGTCGTTGCCGGAGGGGCCACCCGGATGAGCTCCGTCTTCCGCGGCCTGGGGGCTCTCTCGCCGCGGGTGAAGTGGGTCCTGGTCCATGACGGGGCCCGTCCCCTGGCGAGCCCCGATCTCTTTGAGAGGACCCTCAAGGCCGCGAGAAGGAGCGGAGCGGCCATCGCTGCGGTGCCGGTGGTGCCCACCGTGAAGGAGGCGCGTGGCGGCTGGGTGAAGCGGACGCTCGATCGAAAACTCCTCTGGGCGGTGCAGACCCCGCAGGCCTTTCGCAGGGACCTCCTCCTTCGGGCGCACCGGGCGGGCATCCGCCGGAACCTGAAGGCGACGGACGACGCGGCGCTGATCGAGGCCATCGGGGGCCGGGTCCGGATCGTGAAGGGTTCCTTCCGGAACATCAAGGTGACCACGCCGGAGGATTTGGTGGTGGCTGAGGCGCTCTTAGAGAAAGGCGTGTCAGGGTGATGAGAGTCGGGATGGGGTTTGACATTCATCGGCTGGCGGAGAACCGCCCCCTCATCCTGGGGGGGATCAGGGTCCCGCATCCCAAGGGGCTTCTGGGCCACTCCGACGCGGATGTGGTCCTTCATGCCCTGTGCGACGCCCTCCTGGGGGCGGTGGGGGAGGGGGACATCGGGCTCCACTTTCCCGACTCGGACCCCCGGTGGAAAGGGGCGCAAAGCCGGGACTTCATCGAAAAGGCCCTGGAGTTCGTCAGGCGCCGGAACCTCAAATTGGCCAACGCCGATCTGGTCCTCCTCGCCGAGGCGCCCAAGCTCTCCGGCCACCGGCAGGCGATCCAGCGCTCGGTGGCCGAGATCCTCAGCGTGAAGCCCGACCGGGTGAACGTCAAGGCGAAGACGATGGAAGGCCTGGGGCCGATCGGTTCCCAGGAGGCGGTCGCTTCCTACGCGGTGGTGCTGTTGGAATGACCCTGTTCTCGATTCTTCTGGGGCTTGGCGGAACGGTTGCCGCTCTCAGGTTCCTCCTCCGGGATGAAATCCAGGCCGCCCTCGAGCGGGATCCCGCCGCCCGTTCGGCCTGGGAGGTGCTCCTTCTCTACCCGAGCGTCTACGCGATCGGCTCTCACCGCCTGGCCCATTTCCTCCAGGGGCTGGGCTTGAAATTCCTGGCCCGCCTCATTTCCCAGACGAGCCGGGGGATCACCGGCATCGAAATTCACCCTGGGGCCGTCATCGGCCGGGGGCTTTTCATCGATCACGGCATGGGGGTCGTGATCGGCGAGACGGCGGTGATCGGAGAGAACGTGACGATCTTCCAGGGGGTGACCCTGGGAGGGACCGGCAAGGAAAAAGGAAAACGCCATCCGACCGTGGGCGACAACGTGGTGATCGGCGCCGGGGCCAAGGTCCTGGGCAGCTTCATGATCGGCGAAAACGTCCAGATCGGAGCCAACGCCGTCGTCGTCCGGGAGGTGCCGGCCAACTCGGTCGTCGTGGGGGTCCCGGGG
>JACPXU010000101.1 GCA_016196375.1 Candidatus Omnitrophota bacterium
CGGGCTGGAAGAGGGGTTCTCCAGGGAGAGGGCGTCCCAATCGAGAGGTAGGCAGCAGCTTCTGAAATACCTCGGAAGGCTCTGGGATGCCGGGGGAGCCGATTTGGTGCCGCACCTGTTGGAATGGCGCCGGGATCGGTCTCAATGGCTCAAGCAGCTTCAGCGCGGCCAGCGCCAGGAGGTTGTCCAGTGGCTGGCATCTTACCTTGACAGGATGGATCCGGGAGGCCATGACCGGCAGCAGCTATTTGATTTCTTCCAGAACGTGGCGGGAGACCTGAGGGAGTCGATCGATGCCCGGCTTTTGGCTTTTCGCGCAGCGACCCGAACCGCTTCCGCAGCATCGGGGGAATGGAACGTGATGCGGCATCGGGCCGAGGAGATTTGGCAGGACCTGGAGATCGAGAAGGGAGAGCAGCGGCGTAAGAATCTGGTTGGAACGGTCCTGCTTTCAGGCAGGCCGGAGATGGAGGAATGGCTGAATTCGCCCCCCCTCCAGGCCTGGCTGGAGAAACCGGAGACTCAGCAATGGGTGGGGATCCTGCGGAAGAAACAGGAATCCTCAACCTGGCAGGAGCCGGAGATGGTTCTGAGCCAGCCCTTTCCGGCGATCAGGAACCGCGCGGAGGCGGTGGCTGCCTACGAGCTCTTTAGGAAACAGCAGCTTGAGCCGGCGCTTCCCCTGCGGCTTCCCTCGTGGATCTTCGACTCCTTCATGAGGCGGAATGAGGCCGCCCTCTTTGAGGCGGCCGTCAGCCTGATGGGGCAGGGTCAGGGGGGCCAACTGGATCTGCACCGATTGATCCTGAAGCCTGTGGGGGTCGTCGTGGGCCTCATGGCTTCCTGGATTCAGCTCGAGGGGCCGGGGATCGAAGATCCCAACAGGCTGTTTCAGGGAAGCCGGATCGAGGCGGATCAGATCGTGATCGAATCGGCCGGCCAACGATGGGTGAAGGGGGTGAGGGATGGACAAACGATGTTTGTCCGCAGAGGGCTTTCTTCCGTCCAACGCGGGGTGGTGATGACGCTGACCTTTGAATCGTTTGAGGGAGGCGACACCCATGAGCCCGCCGGCTTGGAGGAATACCGCGGACCCAATCCATACCATCTTCGCGTGCAGAACCTGCACTTGATCGACGCCAGTCGGGTGGACCCGGCGGCGCTGGTGGCCCAGATCTTCTCGCGGGTGCCGGTGCGGGCGGAGCTGACGGTTGATCCGGAGACGGACCGGGCCCGCCTGATCCTCTACTCCGCCGCGTAAACTCCACGCCCCCTGTAATGTCTAATCAAGTGTCATTTCATTTGACGTATGGTATCCGCCACCCGGCGGCACATCTTCGCCGTTCTTCGGAAGTGCCTGACGGTAGACCCAAAAGCCTACGGCAAGCCCCTTACCGGAGAACTCGCTGGCCTGTGGAGGCTACGCGCGGGAGATTGCCGGGTCATCTACCGGCTCTTAGGCCAGCTTCTCCCAGCTCTTCCGCAGTCCGTACCAGGCGAACCCGAGCGGCGCGGCCCAGGCGGCGATCCAGGGGGGAAACCACCCTCCCTTTCCCAGGGCCAGGCTCAAGGCGTTGATCCCGTAGAAGGCGAGCCCCACCCCCAGGCCCAGGCTTAACCCCAGGGCGGTCCCTCCGCGGATCGGCTGGATCGCGGTGGGGATGCCGATCAGGGTCAGGATCAGGCAGGCCAGCGCCGCCGCCGGCTTGGCGTACCAGTCCACCTTGAGCTTCCGGATCGTCGACCCGCCGGCCCCCTCCAGCCGCTGGATGTAACGGCCCAGGTCCCGCATGTTCATGAAGGCGGCCTGAGACTCCGATCTCTCCAGGATCTCGGGGCGGTCCCCGGCCTGGATGAACTTCTCCTTGAAGGGAACCGGCCGGCCCACCGTTTCTCCCCGGGAGTTGAACTGCAGGATCGTCCCATCGAGGAACTTCCACTGGGAGCCGGTCCAGACGGCCGCCTCGGCGGTGATCTTCCGCTTCAAGGAAAGGTCGGCCCCGTGCTGGAGGATCACGATCCCCTCCATCCGCTTCTCCACCGGGTCGAAGGCCTTGGCGTAGAGGAGGGTGTGCCCGAGCCCGTAGGTGGCCAGATGCTGGATGGTCTTGAGGACCCGGTGCGGCTTCTTCGGATCCGAGGGGCTCTCGAGGCGGGTCGCCTTGATGGAATTGGCGATCAGGGCCGCCTCCGGGGCTACGACCTCGTTGACCACCCCCACCGCTACTGACATCAGGATCCCCACCACGAGGAGCGGCCCGGTGATCCTCAAGGGGCCTATCCCGGAAGCCCTCATGGCGATCAGCTCCAGGTGACGGTTCAGGTTGCCCAGCGTGTAGAGGGTCGCCATCAGGCAGGCGAAGGGGGCCACCTGCACGAAGATGAGCGGCACCATGGTGACGTGGTAGGTGACGAGGATGGAGAAGGGCACTCGATACCGGAGGATCTCGTCGAGGTGGCCCAGCAGGTCCAGGATCAGGTACAGCCCGATGAAGATGATCAGGCACCAGGCGAGCGGAGCCAGATAAGAACGCAGGGTGTACCGCTCTAGGATTCTCATCTAATGTCGGCCGGCCCGCCACAACAGCAGGGTGCCCAGCGCCATGCAGACAAGGTTGCCCATCCACAGGGCTGGCCCAGGCCCCAGCAGCTCCTTCTGGGCGAGGCTCTGCCCGAGCACCAGGAACAGGTAATATCCGAGGAAGACCAGGACGCTCAAGCCCAGGCCCACCGACCGCTGGGCGCGGCGGGTGGTGATCCCCAGCGGCAGCCCCACAAGGACGAAGGCGAAGGGGGAGAAGGCCAGGGCGATCCGCCGGTGTCCCTCGATCTTTAGGGGGAGGGCGTCGATCCCCTCCTCCCGCAGCCGTTGGGCCTCTTCCTTTAGTTCGGGCAGGGTCATGTCCTTCGGTTTCTTGGACAGATTCTGGGGATTCTCACCCTGGATCAGGTCCAGCTTCATCGAGTAGGCGGCGAACTTGAGCTTGTAAAATTTCGCCGATTCCCGCGGATCCGGCTCGTCCGCGGTCCCGTCGAACAGCTTCAGAAGCACGCGGCGCTGAGCCGGCAGCGGAGTGAACTCCCCACGCTCGGCCACGATGGTGCGGGTGGGCTTGCCCTCCCGCGGCTCGTAGATCCGGATCTTCTCCATCCTGTTGCCGTTGACCCGGTAGACGAACAGGATGTACGGCTTGAACTCCTTGATGAAGGTGCCCGGCTCCAGGAAGGCGGTCGGGTTGCGGATACCGATATCCTTCAAGAGCTGGCGGGTGGCGTAATGGCTCCAGGGGACGACCCGGTCGTTGATCGGGATCAGCCCGACGCTGAAGGTGAGCCCCACCAGGAGGACCGGCAGCGCCAGGGCGAGAAGGCTGACCCCGGAGGTCCGCATCGCCAGGATCTCCCGGTCGCCGGAGAGTCTCCCGAATGCCAGCAGCGTCCCGGTCAAGGCCGCCATCGGCACGGTGTGGCTTAATAAGGAAGGGATCAGCAGCCCGAACATCTCCAGGATCGCCAGGGGAGAGACCCCCTTGTTCACCAACAGGTCCGCCAGCTTGACCAGGTTGCCCACCAGCAGGATGAAGGTAAACAGGACCAGCGCCATCCAGGTGGGCTGGAGCATCTCTTTGAGGAGGTAGAGCCGCAGGATTCTCATTCCGTTCAGCCCTGGGCGAAGGTGACCACGAAGACCCGGCCGGCTCCGGCCTGTTTCAGAAGCTGGGCGCAGGCCTCCGCCGTCGCTCCGGTGGTGAAGACATCATCCACCAGGAGGATCCTCCCCATCCGGATGAGGGGATCTTCCCTGACCCCAAAGGCCCCCTGCACGTTCGCCAGCCGTTCCTCCCGTGGAAGCTGGGCCTGAGGAAGGGTCGGCTTCTGCCGGATCAAGAGGCGGGGAAGGACCAGCAGATGGAGCCGATCCGCGACGGCGCGGGCCAGAAGCCCCGACTGGTTGAATCCCCGGTCCCGGAACCGGGTCGGGTGCAGCGGGACCGGCACGACGGCGTCGGCCGGGTCGTCCCCCAACCGTTCCCGGACCAGTTGGGCCAGCAGCCGCCCCAGGAAAGGGGCCAGCCCAAGGCGGCCCCGGTACTTCAGCTCCTGGATTAGGGTCTTCGCTCCCCCTTCATAGCTGCAGGCGCTGATCGCCTGGTCAAAGAGCCGGTTCCGTTGCCGGCAATCGGCGCACCGATCTACCCCGGTCCCCAGGCCGGCCAGGGATCGCCCGCAGCGCCGGCACCAGGGAGGATCGGACCAGGGCAATCCCTCGAAACAGCCCCGGCAGAGGGGAGAATCCCCTCTCCCCTTCCAGGCGAGCGGCGATCGACAGGTCACGCAGGAGGCCGGGAAGATGAGGGAACGGACGGCCTGAGCCAGTTCACCCACTGCGGTCACCCCGCCCCTCCAATTCTGGCGCCATCGAATGGTGCCAAGGAAGACAGTCGTGTCCGATGGCGCCCGTGCCGAGCCTTCGCTCGGCGCGGTGAAGAGGCTTTTGCCTCTTCATGGAATTGGAGGGGCGGAGTCATGATCGCCCACGATACCATCTCCCCCCAGGGCTTGACAAGGGGAGGCAGCGCCGATAGAATGGGCCCTATCTTGGACGCCTGGCTCTTTCACCGGATCTACGGATGGTTCCATCAGCCGCTTCTGGTTCCGGTGATGAGTGGGCTGACTCATCTGGGAGACACCCGGATCATCGTGGCCCTGGCGCTTCTTGGGGTCCTGGAGAGCAGGCGGAAAGCGCCGAGCGCCCGGCGGCGAAAGGGCCCACTCATTCCATGGCTGGGGGTCGGTGTGGCCATGGGAATCACCGGTTGCCTGAAGATCCTGGTGACCCGTCCCCGTCCAGCGGAGGTGTACCCGGCATTGGGCCTTGTGGCCCCGGATGTGGGACGCTCATTTCCATCGGGCCACGCCGCGGGGGCCTTTGCCGTAGCGACGGCACTGAGCCTTCGCTGGCCGAGAGGCCGGTGGCTCTGGTTCTCTCTGGCAAGTGGGGTGGCTCTTTCGCGCGTGGCCTTAGGGATGCATTGGCCAAGCGACGCGGTGGTGGGTGCGCTGATCGGCTCAGGAGCGGTGATCGGGTTGTCGCTGGGCTTGAGGCGTTGGTTGCAGGTGGAGTAACGAAGGGATTCGATTGAACAGGAACCGTTTCACAAGTTTGAAGAAGGAGGTGTTTGTCACAATGTCTCGCATCGGTTGGGTCATCAGTGTTCTTATCTTGACCGTTGCCCTACTGCCGGCTGTGGGTATTGCCGCAGAGCATGGCGGGGCCGCGACTACCCAGGAGCATGGAGGGACAGCGCCCGCCAAGAGTTCAGATACGGCCCAGCAGGGGAGCGCCACGAGTCCAACCACGACGGCCTCTGCCGCTGCAACCCCGGCGCCAGCTTCAACGACCCCGGCGCCGGCACCACCGGCAGCTCCACCCGCCCCGCCGGCCTTAAAGCCGATCGTGATCACCTTTAGCGGGGAGCTCTCCTCGGTGGATGCCAAGGCCGCGCCGCCGATGATCACGGTTCAGGATCGGTACGGGGTGAAGAAGGAGATTGCCACCCCGGCGGAGAGCAAGTTCTCCCCGGACGGCAAGACCCTGACGGACCTCAAGGTGGGGGATAAGCTGACGGTCGAGTATACCTACGACGTCACCACCGGCAAGCGGACGGCGCAGTCGATCACCATCGGCGAGGCCACACCGCCTGCGGCGAATCAGTAACCCGACGGCATCTCGAGTTTTTCGGCCGGAGGCGAGAAGAAACCCTCTTGCCTCCGGCTTCTTGTCTTAAAGAATGATGTCCCTACCTGTCCAGACAAAATCGAAGCTGAAGGCCGGGGAGATCCTCACCCTCCAGGTGGAGGAGCTCTCTCCCAAGGCGCAAGGGATCGCCATGGTGGGGGGCCAGTCTGTCTTTGTCAAGGAGGGCCTGCCTGGGGATCAGGTGCAGGCCCAGCTGACCCGGGTGCGGCCCAACCAGATCGAGGCCAAGCTCCTGAAGGTGGAATCGGCCGCCCCGGAAAGGGTGACCCCGCTGTGCCAGCACTTCGGTCCGTGCGGGGGCTGCGACCTCCAGC
>JACPXU010000003.1 GCA_016196375.1 Candidatus Omnitrophota bacterium
CGGCGGCGATGGCGAAGCCGTTCGGCTCGGAGGTGACCTGGGCGATCGCGGATCAGACGCTGCAGATCCGGGGCGGCCGCGGCTACGAGACGGCCGACTCCCTCAAGGCCCGCGGGGAGAAGCCGGTTCCGGTCGAGCGGATCTTCCGGGACCTGAGGATCAACCTGATCATCGAGGGGACCAGCGAGATCATGCACCTGTTCATCGCCCGGGAGGCGCTGGACCCGCACATCCAGCTCGCCTTCGACATGATCCTCCCGGACCGCTCCTTTCAGCAGCGGCTCAAGACCGCCGGCCGGGCGGCCCTCTTTTACAGCGGCTGGTATCCCCGGCTTTGGATCCCCCGGTTTCCGGGGGGATGGCCGCAGGGGCTGCCTGCCCGGCTCCGGGGGCACTGGGCGTTCGTGGAAAGCGCCAGCCGGCGGCTGGCCCGGAGCCTGTTTCACGAGATGGTGAAGCACCAGCAGCGGCTCGAGAAGCGGCAGATGCTGCTCTTTAGGATCGTGGATGTCGGCGTCGACCTGTTCGCGATGTCGGCGACCCTCTCCCGCGCGGCCTGGCTCCAGGGACAGTCCCCTGCGGGCGATCCCGCGGATCTCGCCGACCTGTTCTGCCGCCACGCGCGGGGCCGGGTCCTCTCCAACCTCTCCCGCCTCGACCGGCCTGAGGACCGCCAGGGGTACCGCCTCGCCGAGGATCTCCTCAGCGGCTCCTATTCCTGGCTCGAATCCGGCATCGTCCGCTGACCGCTGAACGACGTTGACGGCCCCGTCGTCTTCTGGGATAATAAAGGCCGGTTTAAACCTAAAGGGGTCTGACCCCGCGGGGTCAGACCCCACGTACGACGGTGCCAGGCACTGGAGTGCCTGGCACCGCTGGCAAAGGAGGGAATCCAGATGGCTACAGCGGTTCAAGCAGCATCCAACGTTTTAGTCTCCACCTCGTGGGTGGAGGAGCACCTGAAGGACGCCAAGGTCCGGGTCGTCGAGGTGGATGTCGACACCAAGGCCTATTCGGAGGGGCACATCCCCGGCGCGATCGGCTGGGATTGGGGCAAGCAGCTTTGCGACACGGTTCGCCGCGACATCATTCCTAAATCGAAGTTCGAGCAGCTCATGGGCCAGGCCGGGATCTCCAACGAGACCACCGTGATCCTGTACGGGGACAACAACAACTGGTTCGCCGCCTGGGCCCTCTGGCAGCTCAAGATCTACGGCCACCCCGATGTCCGCCTGATGGACGGCGGGCGCAAGAAGTGGCTGGCCGAGTCGAGGGAGCTGACGCAGGAGGCGCCGAAGGCGACCCCCGCCGCCTACCGGGCGAAGGAGCCGGACTTCTCGATCCGGGCGTTCCTCCCGCAGGTGCAGGATGCCTCCTCCAAGAAGGGGGCCGATCTGGTGGATGTCCGGTCTCCGCAGGAGTTCACCGGCGAGATCCTGGCCCCTCCCGGATTGCCGGAGACCTGCCAGCGGGGCGGGCACGTGCCGGGGGCGAAGAACATCCCCTGGGCGAAGGCCTGCAACGAGGATGGCACCTTCAAGTCGGTCGAGGAGCTGAAGGCCCTCTACGGCGGGGCCGGCATCAGCGGTGGGAAGCCGGTGATCGCCTACTGCCGGATCGGCGAGCGCTCCTCGCACACCTGGTTCGTCCTGAAGTACCTGCTCGGCTTCAAGGATGTCAGGAACTACGACGGGAGCTGGACCGAGTGGGGGAACCTGGTGGCCGCCCCGGTCGAGAAGCCATAAAACCCCGCGGGGTCAGACCCCGTCAGGAGTGAGAGTGAAGACAGAAGAGTATCGGGAGAAAAAGGAGCAGCTCTCCGGCTGGCCGGTGAAGATCGTCTCCTATAAATTGGGAAACCTGTACCACGTTTCCATCCACAACGAGGAGCCGGGCGCCTGGATTGCCAAGGGGGAAGGGGCTTCTTTGGCCGAGGCGGATGGGAAGGCCCGGAAGGAAGCGGCCGAGCTTCTGGCCAAGGTGAAGAAGAGCCCGCCCCCGACCGGCTGCACCTCGGTGCCCGGGTTCTGAGCATGGTCACTCAGGAGCAGGTGCTGGAGGCGCTGAAGGAATGCTTCGACCCGGAGATCCCGGTGAACGTCGTCGATCTGGGCCTGATCTACGGGGTGGAGGTGAGCCCCGAGGAGAAGGTGAAGGTCACGATGACGCTGACCACCCCCGGCTGCGGCATGGCCCACAACATCGCCATGCAGGTGAAGCAGCGGGCGCTCCAGGTTCCCGGGGTCAAGGAGGCCACGGTGACCGTGGTGTGGGAGCCGGCCTGGAATCCTTCCCGGATGTCCGACGCCGCCAAGAAGCAGCTCGGCATGCCGGGCTAGCTAGAGGGACCGCCGCAGCTCCGCTTCCGCATCCACCGGGTCCCGGTTGATCCGCTTCAAAAGCTCGAACGCCTTTCCCTTCAACGCGTGGCTCGCCGTCGGCGTCCCGGTCAAGCTCCTCGCCAGCTGGATCGTCATCCGGAAATAGCGGATGATCTCCCCCTCGTCCAGGCCCGCCAGGGCGACCGTCTTGTCGAAGGCGGCCCCTCCCAGCCATCGCTCCATCGCCATCGAGAGCTGAAACGACGGCCCCTTGGAGAGGGGCCCGACCCGGAACCGCCGTTCCTGCCGATGGATCGTCTCGAGGACCTGATTCACCTGCGAGGCCATCCCCTGGATCCGGTGCGGCAGCTTCGCCGGGGCTTGCCCTGAGCCGGGCCGAAAGGGGCTTCCCCGCCGGGGCTCATACACCGTCGCCAGAAGCAGGATCCCCAGATCGGTCAGGTTCAGTTGGTCGAGGAACCCGATCTCAAACAGCTCGGAGAGGATCAGCTCGTAGCCGTACAGGTTGGCGGCGAAGATCCCTTTGGGGGTGAGGCCCTTCGGGCGGAGGCAGCCGAGCTCTTTGAGGAGGGAGAGCTTCCGGTTCACCAGCGCCAGGGTCTCCCGCTGATGGAGCTGCGGGGCCTGGAAGGCGTGGAGGGTCTTCTGGTAGAAGGGGACCAGGTCGGTCTCGTAGTGGCGGTACAGGTTCAGCAGCGTCGCGTAGGTGAGTGAAAAGCGGCTGGAGACCTCCTCCGGCTTCCCGTGGAGGAGATGCTCCATCTCGTGGAAGGAGATCTCCCAGGGGTTGACCCTCAGGTAGACGAAGCCGGTCTCGTCCATTCCCCGCCGGCCGGCCCGGCCCGCCATCTGCCACAGGTCCCGCACCCGCAAGACGGTGCGCGGCCCGTTCGCCCGCCGGCTCAGCGTGTCCAGCACCACCGAGCGGGCCGGCATGTTGATCCCCAGCGCGAAGGTCTCGGTGGTCACGATGATCCCGATCAGCCGCCGGGTGAACAGGACCTCGATCACCTCCTTCAGCGTCGGGAGGATCCCGGCATGATGGTAGGCCACTCCCTGGCTGATCAGCTCCCTCATCTCGCCGGCGGAACGCTCCCCCGAGATTTGCTGCCGCTGGCAGAGCTGGTCGAACTGCTCCAGCAGCGACGAGCGGCTCTCCTTCGGGATCAACCCCAGCGCCGCGAATTCCCAGGCCAGGTCCTCGGCCCGGCGGCGGCTGAAGGTGAAGTAGAGGCAGGGCAGGTGGTTGGCCGACTGGATCTGGCGAAGGAGATGGTCCGCCCGGTTGGCCCGCCCTTTGGGCTGGAGCGGCGAAGGGGGCCCGAAGCTGCCGGGTCCCCTCTTGAAGTAAAGCCGGCCATGGCGGGAGCGGCGCATCCGTGCCTGCGGCCGGGTGCCGCCGAGCCGGTCCTGCCCCCGGTAGCCGTTGGCCTTCAGGGTGGCGAGGTTCCAAAGCAGCTCATCCTCGCATTGGAAGGCGAAGGTGAGCGGCACCGGCCGGTGCTCCTCCTGGATCACCCGGACCGGCCGCCCGTGGATCCGCTCGATCCATCTCGCCAGCTGCTCGGCGTTCGGGATCGTGGCGCTCAGGGCCAGGATCTCCGTCTGCCGCGGGGTCAAGAGCAGCGCCTCCTCCCAGACGGTCCCCCGCTCCGGATCGTCGAGGTAATGGATCTCGTCGAAGATCACCCACCGGCACCGTGAGAAACGGGTGGATCCTTCGAACAGGGTGTTGCGGTAGATCTCCGTCGTCATGATGAGGAGGGGCGCATCCGGATTCAGCGTGACGTCCCCGGTCAGGATCCCGACCCGCTCCCCGTAGAGGGCATGGAAGTCCCGGAACTTCTGGTTGCTCAGGGCCTTGATCGGGGCGGTGTAGATCGCCATCCCGCCGGCCCGGAGGGCCTCCTCCACCGCCACCTCCGCGATGACGGTCTTGCCGGCCCCGGTGGGGGCGGAGACGAAGACGGAGATCCCTTTCCGGATCGATTGGATCGCCTCCTCCTGGAACCGGTCGTACGGGAAAGGGTGCATTCCTCTATGATACAATCAATCGCAAATAGGAGGGGTAGTCAAATGAGGATCAGATCCGTTGCGGTCGCTGTGGTGTTGACGCTGGTGTTGATGGGGGCGGCGGGGCCGGCCTTCGCCGAGCAGGAGACCGGCGCCTTGGTGGTGAGCAAGCTGTTTCGGGGGATCGTGAACGCCGCCACCGGCTGGATTGAGATCCCCAAGCAGACCTCCTTGGTCTGGCAGGAGTCCGGGCCGGCGACCGGGTTGAGCTGGGGGTTCCTGAAGGGGATCGCCTACGCCGTCGCCCGCTCCGTGGCCGGCGGGTACGAGATCGTCACCTTTCCGGTGCCGATCCCGGAGGATTATCGGCCCCTCATGCAGCCGGAGTACGTCCTCTCCGATATGCAGGGTGTTTCCTCTCCAGGCAGGAAAAAGGGTGAGTGAGCGGGCGGCTGATTGATGCGGCACCGCCTGTTTGGAAAAACCGGCTGGAAGGTTTCTGAGATCGGGTTCGGCTGCTGGGGCCTGGGGGGCGGCTGGGGCCCCCGCGACGACGAGGGGGCGAAGGCGGCCCTGAACCGGGCCCTGGAGCTCGGCGTCAATTTCTTCGACACCGCCTACATCTACGGGGAGGGCCACAGCGAGGAGCTCCTGGGCGAGGTGCTGCGCCGGGCGGGGCGGGAGGCGCTGGTGGCGACCAAGGTTCCGGCCAAGAACATGGAATGGCCCGCCGACCCGAAGACGCCGGTCTCCCGCGCCTTTCCCGCCGATTGGATCGTCCGCTGCACCGAGGTGAGCCTGAAGCGGCTCGGCCTGGAGCGGATCGACCTGCAGCAGCTTCACGTCTGGACCGACGCCTGGGTGGATTCCGACG
>JACPXU010000110.1 GCA_016196375.1 Candidatus Omnitrophota bacterium
GATGATGTCCCGCTCCCGATCAAACTGCTCCGGTGTCACAACGAGCAGATCTAAAGGCATCTCCCGATCAGCCAGAGAAAGATCGATCTCTGTGGCTTTCTGCCGTCGGGACCCTTGCACGCGCATCACCACAAGCAAATCTACATCGCTATCCGGACCAGCCGTCCCCCGCGCATGGGAACCAAATAGAATGATCTTCTCCGGATGGAACCGTTCAGCAATACGCCGAACCATCTCCTCGATCTTCTTCTGGACAGCTAAATCTGGCATCTGTTCCATACCCCTCCCCTCACTTTCGTCACCAAATTGACACCAAGATTTTGTAACTGTCTTTCAGACAGCGCGTTGCAATTTTGACTCCCTGCACTCCATGCAAGCGCGTGGCTGCGGCTATCGGAAGCCGCACCACTCGTAATCTCTGAGTCGCTACCAAGCGGAGTTTACACTGAGCTCTTCACTACGCTCAGGATAAACTCCGGCGAAGTGCTACGCCCCGTGGACATTTCAGTGGCGGATGTCCCAAATGCGATGTTTGATACCGCCGCTCCTCTTGGGGAGGATACCGCCTGCCATCTTCTGCATGGCGAGAAGAATGCGGATTTTTCTTTCAGCGGTTATTTCTCATAGAAGCGATCCCTGAACTCGCGCCACCTCTGCCACAGACCATGACGCTTCAAGATCCTTTCCAGGCGACCCCTGTGGATGGAGGCCTCCTCAAGGAGCTGCGTCATTCGAGCCCGGTCTTTCGGCCGGTCGGTCTGAAGCATGATCGCCAGCTGCCGGGGTCACTCCGGCTTGGGGTCCCGGAGCATCAGCTCCCGGACCGCCTCCTTGGGGGATTTCCCCTCGTACAGGACCTGGACCACGGCGGCGGCGATCGGCATGTCGACCCGGTGCTTCCGGGCCAGCGCCTGCGCCGACCTGGCCGTCGTGACCCCCTCGGCCACCTGGGCCATCCCCTGGGTGACCTCGGCCATCGGCCGGCCCTTGCCGACCTCCTCCCCGACGCGGCGGTTCCGGCTGTGGGGGGAGAAGCAGGTGGTGATCAGGTCCCCGAGGCCGCTCAAGCCGGAGAAGGTCTCCCCCTTCGCCCCCATCGCCGCCCCGAGCCGGGCCATCTCCACGAGGCCGCGGGTCATGAGGGCCGCCTTCGTGTTGGTGCCGAACCCGAGGCCGTCCGCCGCGCCGCAGGCGATGGCGATCACGTTCTTCAGCGCCCCGCCGAGCTCGACCCCGACGACGTCGGTGGAGGTGTAGACCCGGAACCGCTCCGTGGAGAAGAGGGCCTGGACCTCCCTGGCCAGCGCCGGATCCTCTGAAGCGGCCACCACCGTGGTCGGGATCCCGCGGGCCACCTCGTAGGAGATCGATGGGCCGGAGAGGACGGCCAGCCGCTTTGCCGGGACGAGGGCCCGGATCAGCTGGGACATCCTGAGCAGGGTGTCCGGCTCGATCCCCTTGACCACGCTGATCACCTGGGCCCGGCCCCAGGAATCGGCGGCGGCTCGCTGCAGGACCTGGCGCAGGTACTGGGAGGGGACGGCCACCACCACCGCCTCCGGCCCGGCCAGGGCCTCGGCCAGCTCCGACGTCAGGGCCACCCCATCCGGAATCGCGACACCGGGCAGAAACTTCAGATTCTCCCGGCTGCGGCGGACCTGGGCCACGTAGTCCGCGAAGGCGCCCCACAGGGTGACCCGATTCCCCTGGCCGGCCAAAAGGATCGCCAGGCAGGTCCCCCATCCTCCATCTCCAAGGACGGTGACCCGCCGGCTCGTCGTCGTCCCCATAAATTGGGTCAGTCTACCACGCAGCGAGCGGAAGGGTCAACGCCGGGAAAAGAGGGAAAAGCGTCCTGTTAGACGAAGAAGGCGAGGACCCAGAGGCCTTCCGAATCCTTGAAGGTCCGGACCTGAACGTTCAGGCTGGCGATGGCCGGCAACAGGGCCGGGTCGAAAGCCACCGCAGCCATCGCGGCGGGGCTGAAACCGGCGATCTCCGCTTCAGCCGCTTCGCGGCCCGCCGGCAGGTCCACCGTCGCCAGGGTCGCGGGAACCTCCCGGTGCAAGGTGTGACCGCCCTGGCGGAAAACCAGGCCCGGCTCATCCAGCGCCGGCCTCAGGCTCTCCGGGGGAAGGGTGCCGAATTCGAAGGAAATCCCCTCGACCGGACTCTCCCGCACCCGGCGCTCCAGGGCTTCCTGAACCGGGTATTCTCCGTGAACATAGCCATGGACGGTCCAGGCCGGTGGCGTCGGCGAATCCGAGGGAGCCGCCGCCCGAACCACCAGCACGCTACCCACCTTGGCCAGGTCAATCCCAAGCCGGGGAACCTGATCCCGCCAGCGGGGATCTTGCGCGAACCCATGACTCGTGAACCGCTCGACGCGCACCGCAACATCGTACCCCTTGAGAAGAGATCTCATCTGGCCCATGAGGAACAAGGTTGCTATCCCCTCTAAGCTCAACTTGTTCACCTGTCCGACCAGGCGGGTTGCCTCTTGATGACCCTGATGGGTCTCCTCGACGACCGCCTCCAGATGCTCCTTGGCTTGGGAAGACCGTCCTCCAAACTCCCTCCCAAGCGATTCGGCTCTCCCCATCTGATGGTCTACCTGCTCTATCTCCCTCCGCAAGGAAGCCGCCCAGACCCGCAAGGCCTTGAACCATTCCTCGGAGAACCGGTTCATGATCGGCCTCATCGAGGGGGAGATCGAAGAATCGGGAAGGGTCAGTCTCTCGACGAGACGCCTGGCCGTCTCAAGAGCCACATCCTGGCGGCGGTTCAGCCCTTCACGGACGGCGATATAGTTCCGCGCGGCCCTCAGATATCCCTGGAACCCCTGCATCTGCGTCCACCGGTCCAGCTCCGGCAACTCTGTCAGGGTGAACGGCTCGATCATCCAGCCCCGGAGCTGCTTCAGCGCGAGCTCACCGGCCGCGCCGCCGGCCCGGGCCGCCGCCAGCGCCTGGTCCAAGTCCTCCTCCATCGGCTCCTCCAGGCCTGACCTGAGCCCCTCGACGCTGCTCGGGACAGGCGGAGCCGAAGGGCCTGCGGCAGGAGGGGGAAGGACAATGGGCCAGCGGGGAGTAATCCGGACGACACTCCGCAGATCCGCAGGGTAGGACCACCAGTCCTCTTGCCTCAAGAAATCCTCCACCGCCGCAGCGGAGGTCCCCGCCGGAATCGGGAGGGAATAGGTGACATGGGGTCGCGCCCGCGAGCTCCACCCACTTGCCTGCAGGCGCGCCAGCTCTTCCCTGGAGAGGAGAGGCCGCCGGTGGATGTCTCGAGGCCCGGAGTTCTTCCAGCGGACCGCTCGGAGGGAGCCGCCCAATCCCGTGTGGATCCGGAATTCCACCCGGCCGGCACGGGCAGCCGTCGCCAGATCATCGGCCAGGCGGGCGATCGGGTCACGGGAGACTGGGCGCCTCGTCAGTCTGGGCAGGGCGGAGAGGCTCCGAAGCTGCTCAAGCTGCTTCGCAAGCTGCTCCAGCGGATCCTGAGCCGGATATTGCTGTCGCGCATAAGCGGCGTAAGTGTCCGGATTGATCCTCTGAAGCTGGGCGAAGGGCATATCGGCGATCCGGGCTATCTCCTGATCGTGCCGCCCATCCGAAATCGAGGCCCCCGCCTCCCGTTGGGCCAGCAGCGCCCGATGCATCTTCCGCTGCAACCGGTTTCGAAGAGAGGCCTCGAAAACAGTCCTGTAGAGCCGCCGAGCCGCGCGGGCTGGCGGCTCATCCCCCCGCTCATTGAAGTGACGGGTGTAGAATTGAGTCGTTATGAGGTCGTCTCCAAACTGCCGCTGAAGCTTCGCCGATATCTTTTCCTCCAGCGATTCCCAGACAGACAAACGGCGTGTCATCACCCAATAGTCAAAGTAGTCGTTTGGCTTCCAGCTATCATTCCGTTTAAGGTACGCCCACTTATCTGAGAAGATCTCATCTACAAACTTCCGATATCCCTCCACAGCATCTCTCGAATCTGATCGGATCCCCTGCTTCCTCAGGGACTCGACCGCATTGGAGGCTGCTTTGGTGATCGCCGGGGAGAGATAACGGGCGGTCGCATCCTTGTCGTATGCTTCCGCCGTCCTTAGCCCCATCCTCTTGGCCCGTTGGAACTCCGCCAAAGGAGAGAGATTCTTGATTCCAACCAGATTCTGAAGCTGCCAAGTCAGATCCCGGATACGCCTCCAAAGAGGAAACCGCTCCGGCTCTTTGTAGGCCACGGTCATGTCTTGAGCTTCGGATAAAAGAAAGGAAGGAACTTTTGGTTGACTCTGAACGGTGGAAAGGGTCTTCTCGAAGAGATGTTCCTGTTCCCGGACAGTGCGGGCAATGGGATGCTCCGGGCCGAGCCGCGCTAACAGAGGATTGACCCAGCTTCTTAAGGCGGCGAATTGCTCCAGCGTAAGCCGACCCACGTCCGGAGACGCGGGGAGAGAATCCTCGTCTGCAAGCTCCAACTCCGACCGATCATCTGCGGTCCGGGCAGGAGGAACGGATGGGTGCATGGAATCCTGCGCCTTCTGGACCCACCTCTGATAGAACCGGGTGAGCTGAGCCACCCTCCCCAGCTCCTCCCCGCTTAACCCGGCTGCCTGGATCTGCTCGGGCGAAACTCCAGTAAGGGGACTCGCCCCGAACCTCAGAAAATCCCGCCGATTGATCCCCTTCCTGCCCTGGGGTTTCTCCTCCAACCCGCCGCCGGCGGTGGGCGAGGGAGAGAGGGCCTGCTCGAGGCCGGCCCGGTCCGACTCGGGACGCAGGGCGAGAGCGGGACTGGGCAGGGAAAGACCTATGGCCAGCAGGAGTGCCGGCAGGCGAAGGACCATTGGGGTCTGACCCCGCGGGGTCAGACCCTGGTTAGATCGGTTTGCCTTTATCGGGGAGCCCTCTTCTCCCAAGGATACCCTGCCCCAGGCGGAAAATCAAGGGCGGACGCGGATCTCTCCTAAGCTAAGTTTATATTAACGACCGGAGCCGAGGCGGTGCTCTGGCTTTCGCCAGCGGAGGCGAAACCAGGCGCTTCGGTGCTCCTCCCCGTGGAGGAGCCGCAGGATGTTGGGGCGGTGGCGGGCGATGACGGCGATCCCGATCGCGATCCCTCCCAAAACCCAGAGAGTGGGAGATCCGACGAAGGCCATGATAAAGGGGGCGAAGAGGGCGCCGGCGATCGAGGCGACGGAAACGTACCGGGTGAGCCAAGCGGCCGCCAGCCAAACGAGGAAGGTGGCGAGGGCGACGCGGGGATCCAGCCCGAGCAGGACCCCCAGGCTGGTGGCCACCCCGCGGCCCCCCTTCAGGCCGAGGAACGGGTTCCAGATGTGGCCGGCGATCGCGGCCATCCCCAGGAGGATCTTGGCTGACGCCAGCGGGAATCCGGGGCCGGCGGAGGCCGCGAAGGAGGCCAGCAGCGCCACCGGCAGCCACCCCTTGCCCAGATCCACGAGGAGGACGAGAAGACCCGGCAGCTTCCCCACCACCCGGGCGACGTTGGTGGCCCCAACGTTGCCGCTGCCTACCTCGCGGACATCCACCCCGCCGAAGAGGCGGCCCGCGAGGAGCCCGGTCGGGATCGCCCCGAGAAGATAACTGGCGCAAAGAAGCGGGAGAAGAATCATCTCTTCCCCGCCCCCGCCAGGAGGTGAACCCGGACCGGGGTCCCCACCAGCTTCAGCTCCCGATGGAGGAATCCCTGCAGATAGGCAAGGTCCGAGGCCCTGAAGCCCTGCTTCACGCGGCCCAGCAGGTGAAAGGTCGGCGGCGCCGAGCCGACCTGGATCAGCCGAAAGAGGTGGGCGTTCCGGATGCCGGCCGGCGCCCGGGGGTCTCTGCGGATCCGCTCCAGCATCTCATCCGCCTCCTTCCGGGTCATCTTTCTGTTCGCCTGGGAAAGGACCTGCGCCACCTGGTCGAGGAGCTTCAAGGTCCCCAGCCCGGTCTTGGCCGAGGTCAGGACGACCGGCGCGTAGCCGAGGAACGGGGCCCGGCGGGCGATCGCCGAGGCGACCGGCTTCGGATCGGCGGGCCGCTTCATCAGGTCCCACTTGTTCACCGCGAGGCAAAAGGGCTTCCCGGCGGTCACCACCTCGCTGAACAGCTTGAGGTCCTCCTGGACGATCCCCGCGGGGGCCTCGAGCACTCCGAGGCAGACATCCACTCCCTGGATCACCTCCAGC
>JACPXU010000108.1 GCA_016196375.1 Candidatus Omnitrophota bacterium
GGCGCTGGCCAAAACGGAGGCGGTGGCGATCAGCAACGCCCTGCTGGCGGCCGAGGCGGCGCAGAAGGAGAAGCTGGCGGTGATCGGGACGCTGGCCTCCGCCATCAACCACGAGGTGTGCAACCCCCTGAACAACATCAAGGTGCAGGCGGAGGGGCTTTACCTGCAGCTCCAGCGCGGGATCCTGAAGGAGATCCCCCGCGAGGAGCTGGAGAAGCGGGTCTCGGCGCTGATGCAGACCACGATGAGCGAGATTGACCGGGCCGCAGCCATCACCACGCGGCTCTCGAACTTCTCGAAGCCGGTCCGGGAACCGGTGAGCGAGCCGGTGAATCTGGCCAAGGTGGCGGAGGAGGTCTATTCCCTGATCGGGCATGACCTGGAGCTTCGGGAGATCTCGCTGGAGCGGATCATCCCGCCGGATATCCCGATGCTGATGGTGGATGACCGCCAGCTTCAGGAGATCCTGTTCAACCTGATCCGAAACGCCGGGCAAGCGATCGGCCAGAAGGGGAAGGTCACGGTCCGGGCCGAGCTGAACGGCGCCAGCGGCGGCAGGCAGGTGGCGATTCACATCACCGACACCGGCTGCGGGATTCCGCCGGAGAATCTCCAGCGGCTCTTCGTCCCCTTCTTCACCACCAAGGGAGAGGGGAAAGGGACCGGGCTGGGCCTCTTCGTGATCAAGCGGCTCGTCGAGCGAAACGACGGCACCATCTCGGTCGCCAGCGAGCCGGGCAAAGGGACCACCTTCACGGTGGCCTTCCCGGTGGCGGCCGCCGCGCCGGCCCGGGCGGCGTGAAGGCAGAAATATGATATACTTTTAATGCCATGGATACGCGGGATTACATCACGGTAGACCGTGAAGTTTGTCATGGAAAGCCTTGCTTTAAGGGAACGCGGATTATGGCGGCTTCTGTCCTGGAGCTCTTAGAAGCCGGCCAAACCGTTCAGCAAATTCTGGAGGCATATCCGCTCCTGACCAAACAGCATATTCAAGCGGCTCTCCATCTGGCGTCTGAACTTCTCGAGAGCGAGCAATACCTAACCTTCCCATCCCTGCCTTGACATGAAGGTGCTCCTCGACGAAGACGTCCATGTCAAGCTGATGGACTGGCTCGTTGAGAAAGGGCATGATGTTCTTCGGGTCCCCAGCGGCTTCAAGAATGGTCAAGTGATCGGACTTGCCAAGCGTGAGTCTCGCGTTTTAATCACGCGGGATAAAGATTTCGCGAATCGCCTGATGTACCCCCCAAGCGCCTGCAGCGGCATCGTCATCCTTCGCGTTCATCCACCTGAACTCGGGAAGCTCATCTTGGCGCTCCAGATGCTGCTGGCCGAGCTTGCTGCCGATCAGGTGCGCGGGAAGCTGATCATTGTGGAAGAAGAAGGATACCATCTCCTTTCCTGAAATGGCGGGGGAGCGGATTCTGGTGGTGGACGACGAGGCGACATTCGTCAAGGGATTGTCGGACTTCCTGACCCAGTGCGGCTATTCGGTGTCGGTGGCCTTCGACGGGCATCAAGCGATTGAGCAGATGAAAGCGCACCAGCCGGCCCTGACCCTGATGGATCTGAAGCTGCCCGGCCCCAACGGGGAGGAGCTGGTCCGCCAGGCCAAACAGGTCAGCCCCGGGACGAAGCTGATCGTGCTGACCGCCTACCATGACGAGGGAGAAAAGGAGGCGGCCCTGCGCCGGGCCGGCGTCGTCGGCTACCTCTACAAGCCGCTGAAGTCCCTGGTCGAGCTGGAGCAGTTGATCGAGGCGACCCTGAAGGGATGATGACGGGATGACGGGCGGCTGGGTTTCCCTGCGGCGGACATCCTTCTACGCGGCGGTCTATCTCGCGCTGATCGGCCTGCCCCAGGCCGCCCTCTTCCTCGCCAAGCCGGCCTTGCAGGCGGCCTTCGGCGCCGATTGGTGGCTCGTTCCATTCTTCGTCATGATGGGGACCTCGGTGGTGGCCCCGCTTTTCTACACCGTTCTCCAGCGGCGGGCGCAGGTGCTCTTCTTGAGGGAGCGCCGCCGCTACCTCGACACCCTCATCCAGGGCGCCCAGGGGATGACCATGGTGCGGGACCTGAAGCGCCTGCTGAACCTGATCGTCCACATCCTGAGCCGGACCGTCCGGGTGGACAGCGCCGCGATCTGGCTCTTCGACCCGGAGAGCTCCCGGTACGTCCTCCACGTCATGCGGTCCGGCGACGGGGGCAAGCGGGAGGAGGCCGTCGGCGCCGACTCCCCGCTGATCCGCCGCCTGGCCAGCGAGCGCCGGCCGCTGGTGAGGGAAGATCCGCAAGTCAGCCGCCCGTTGATCCGGGAGATGGAGCGGTTCAGGGCGGCGGTGATCATCCCCTCCTTCCTGCAGGACCGGATGATCGGGTTCGTGACGCTCAGCCAACGCAAAGGGGGCGAGCCCTACCTGGCCGAGGATCTGGAGGTCTTTCAGGTCCTCTCCAACCAGGCGGCGCTGGCGATCGAGAACGCGCAGTTCTACGAAGAGCTCAAGCGGACGCAGGCCGATCTATTCCAGACGGCGAAGCTGGCCAGCCTGGGGCAGATGGCCGGAGGGATGAGCCACCAGATCAACAACCGGTTCCACGTGCTGACGATCCTGGCCGGGACGATGAAGTCGGCCCTGAAGGACCTGGACCCGGCCTCGATGGAGGCGGAGAGGCTGAAGGGGCTCTGGACGAAGGCGGCGGAGACCCTCGCGAAGATCGAGGACAACGCCCTGCGGGGAGGGGACATTGTGAAGACGCTCCTCAGGTTCTCGAGGCCCGGGTCGATCGAGGCGAAGCCGATCAGCCTGAAGGAGGTGGTGGCGACGGCCCTGGACGTGGCCCAGTACAAGATCGACATGAACTCGATTGATTTCGTCGAGGAGTGGCCGAAGGAGCTGCCGATGGTGAACGGCAACCTGAACCAGCTCGCCGACAGCTTCTTCAACCTGATCACGAACGCCTACGACGCGATCCGGGCGCGGGAGGAGCGGCTGAACGAGCCCGGCTACCGGGGAAGGATCACGATCTCAGGGCATCCCTCGCTGAACGGGGTCCTCTCGATCGACGTCACCGACAACGGGCTGGGGATGGGCCCGGAGCAGAGGGAGCAGCTGTTCGTGCCGTTCTTCACCACCAAGGCGACCGCCGAGAAGGGGACCGGCCTGGGGCTGTTCGTGATCAAGCGGATCCTGGAGCACCACGGCGGCAACATCGAGGTCCGGTCCACCCAGGGGGAAGGAACGACGTTCACCATCAGCCTGCCCTCGGGGGAATCGAGGGCGAGAGTGGCATGAAGCTGCTGATTGTGGACGACGAGGTGGAGGTGGTGGAGGGGATGGCCTTCTACTTCACCCTGCGCGGGCACGAGGTGCTGACCGCGCAGGGAGGGGACGAGGCGCTGGCCCTGGTGAAGGCCCGCAGGCCGCAGCTGATGCTGCTGGACCTGAAGATGAAGGGGCTCTCCGGCTTCGACATCATGGAGGAAGTGCGGGGGGCCTGTCCGGAGATGACCACCGTCGTGATCACCGGCGTGAGTCAGGAGAATCTGGAGCAGGAGTGCCGCCGGCTGGGGGCGGCCCGGGTGATTCAGAAGCCGGTCAAGGTGGACGAGCTGGAGCGGATCATTGAGTGGGCCGCCGCTAGAAGTACTCCTCCAGAAGGTGGCGGGTCCGCTCGACCCACCTGAGCCAGAGAGGGCCGGCGGCCGGGCTGGATAGCGGAGAAGCAAGGCGGCGGCCGGCGGCGTAGCGAAGCAGTCCCACCGCGGTGGTGTGAGCGGCCCCAAGGGTCACCTGGGGGTCCAGCTCCAGCTCCCTGGCAATCCCCAGACGGACCGGCATGTTGAGCAGGAACTCCGCCATCTCCAGGAATCCCTCCAGCCGGGCGAAAGGCCCCACCATGACGACGCCGGCCGTCGATTCCCGGTAGGCCGGGCTTCCATCCAACCGCTGGCGGACCCGTCCCAGGAACTCCTTGATCTTGCCCGCCACATGGTGGGCCACCTGCGCGTGCGGGAAGGAGCGAACCAAGGAGCCGGACTTGACGCGCAGCGACAGGGAGGCCCACTCGGGGCGCTCCTCCAGACCCCGCACCTGCTCGAGGAGCTGCTCGGCCAAGGCCGAGGGAAGCTTGAAGTGGCGGCTGATGCTTTCGACCAGCTGATCGGTCCCCCAGGGGATCAGGAAGGTCTCCCGGATCGAGCCCTCGGTAAAGAGAAGCGCCTCCGTCTGAGATTCCCCGATCCGAATCAAGGTGACTCCGACGTCCCGGTCCAGCTCTGAAAGGACCGCCTCGGCCGCCGCCAGCCCGGGCAGGATCATCTCCTCGACCTCCAGGCCGGCCCGGTTGATGACCCGGAGCTGGTTCTGGATCCCTAAGTTGAGGGCCGTGACTAGGTGCAGCTCGATCGCCAGCTTCGTGCCGAAGAGGCCCACCGGATCCTTGATGCCGGACTGGCCGTCCACCGCGAAGCTGCGCGGGAAGGCGTGGAGGATCTGCCGGTCGTAATCGAGGGAGAGGGTCCGGCAGGTGGAGATGGCCCGCGCCACATCCCGCCGGGTGATTCCCCCCTCGGAATTGGGGATCGGAATGGAGGCGGTGGCGTTGTAGCTTTTGAGGTGGTTGCCGCAGACCGTCGCCAGGACGGTCGGGACCTTGAGGGAGAGGGACCGCTCCACCTGGCGGACCAGCCGGGCCACGCCGTCGGTGCACTCCATCGGATCGGTCAAGACCCCGCGGGCGATCCCCTGAGCGGGGACCGATCCGACCGCCCGAACGATCAGCCGCTGGCGATCCTGGAGCTGGCCCACCGCCAGGGTGAACTGGCGGCTGCCCAGCTCAAGGCCGGCCATGAGCTGCGGCTTGGGGCTCATTTGCCGATCACCGGATCCTCGAACCGGACATCCAGATACCGGGCCTGGCCCAGCAGATCCCCCTTCTGAGCGATCAGCTCCATGAGCCGCTGCCATTCCGCGTCCATCTGATCAGCGGAGAACCGGATCTCCAGGCCGGAATCCAGAGTGGCGGTCAAGGCCTGCCGCTGGCCCCGGATGCTGTTCAACGCGTGGCCGGCCACGCCCCCCTGCCGGCGGATCATCGCCAGCAGCTCGCAGGCCCCCCAGAAGCTGGGATGATCCAAGGTCTGCCCCACCCGGAAAGGCCCCTTGAGATCCTCCAGCAGAAGGATCGGAAGATGAGGCCATGGGGAGGGCTGCCCGACGGCGACGACGGTGCCGTCCTGGCTGACGGCGTAGTATCGGCCGGCCGCCCGGAGCTGCGCGACGACCCTCCTGGGGCGCAACGTGGCGACGAGGCGGTTCGGCAGGATCCGGCGGACCTCCTCCAGCTCGGCCGCCGGGTACCGCCGCTGCAACGCCCCAGCGACGGCGGCAAGATCCACCTGAAAGATCGAGCGGGGGGGCAGCAGGCGATACCGTTCGGCCGGCACGTTCGAAGGGGCCGCACCCGCCCCGCCCCAGGAAACCTCTAGCTGATCCACCCGGAAACGGGGAGCCGACAGGACGGAGCGGACGATCCCATGAGCGGCGAGGAGGATCACGACGCCGGAGAGCAGGTTGACGCTGAGGATGGCGGCCGGCCTCTTCTTCATCCGGATGATCCGCTGTGAATGTGAACCGCCTGCGGCTGGGCCACGGCCGAGGCCAGCATCCGCCGGCACAGCTCCTGAAAGCCGATGCCGACCGCGGCGGCCGCCTTCGGCAGAAGGCTGGTGGCGGTCATCCCGGGGACCGTGTTCAGCTCCAGGAGAACAGGCCCGCGGCCCGGGACGATGATCATGTCGACGCGGGAGAAGGACCGGCAGCCCAGCAGCTCGTGGGCCGCCAGCGCCAGATGCTGGACCCGCTGGGTGATCCGGTCCGGGAGCGGGGCCGGGACCAGGTACTCGGTCATCCCCGGCGTGTACTTGGCCACGTAATCGTAGAAACGCCGCTTCGGGACGATCTGGATGACCGGCAGCGGCCGCTCCTCCAGGATCCCGACGGTGACCTCCGGGCCCGGAAGGTATTCCTCCAGGATGATCTGATCGCTGAACCGGACCGCCTCCTCGATCGCCTGGGGGAACCTGCAGCGCCGGCTTCACCATGAGAGGAAACCGGAAGTCGCCGAGCCGGCCCGGCGCGTTGATCGGCTCGACCAGGGCCCAGCGAGGGACCGGCAGCCCGGCCGCCATCCAGCGGCGGCGCGAGAAGCTCTTATCCATGGCGTAGCGGGAGGCCTCCGGCGAGGAGCCGGTGTAGGGGATCCCCATCGATTCCAGGAGCGCCTGGACCGCGCCGTCCTCGCCGAAGGACCCGTGCAGCGCGATGAAGGCGAAGCGGATCTCGGCAGCCCGGATCTCCTCCGGGATCCGCTCCTGTTGCCGGGAAAGCTCCAGGAGCGCGACCGGCAGCCCCTCGGCGAGGAGCGCCTCGTAGACCGCCCGCCCGCTCCTCAGGGAGATCTCCCGCTCGGCGGAAGGCCCGCCGCAGAGAACGCCGATCGTGGGGTCAGGCACCGCGGTGCCTGACCCCATCTGGGTTTGGCAGCACCTGCACCTCCAGATCCAGCTCCACCTGGAACAGCTTCCGCACGCGGCCGCGGACCTCTTCAATCAGGGCAAAGACATCCGCCGCCTTCGCGTCACCCACATTCATGATGAAGTTGGCATGGGTTGGGGAGATCATCGCCCCGCCGACCCGATGGCCCTTGAGACCGGCCCGATCGATCAGCCAGCCGGCGGCCTGGGCGTTGGCCGGATTCTTGAAGATGCAGCCGACGCTGGGGGCCGACCAGTCCTGCGTCCGGCGCTTGAAGGCCCAGAGCCGTTTCACCCGCTCCTCAATCGCGTCGGGATCGTCGGGAACCAGGCCCAAGGCCGCTTCCAGCACGATCCCCCCCTCCAGCCCGGAGCGACGGTACGCGAAAGGGATCTGATCGCGGGAGAGACTCTGAACCTGGCCTGAGAGATCCATCAGGGTAATCGAGCGGACCAGGTCGGAAAAGGAATGGACCCTCCCTTCATCGTCGTGGGTTCCGGCGTTCATCCTCACCGCCCCTCCGACCCGGCCCGGGACCCCGGCCAAGAACTCCGCTCCGCTTAAAGCCTCCTGCCGGCAGCGGCGGATCAGCCATTCCAGGGGAAGGCCCGCCCCCGCCAGGATCCCCCCGTCGCGGCGCTCGTATCCCTGGAAGCCGGCGCTCCCCAGATGAACCACCAGGCCCGGGATCCCATCGTCGCCGACCAGGAGGTTGGCCCCGCCGCCGACGACGGTGACCTTGAGCTCGGCCTCCCGCGCCAGCTCAAGGAGCTGCCGCAGCTCCTGGCGATTCGCCGGCTCGGCCCAGATCTCGGCCGGCCCGCCGATATGGAAGGTGGTGTGCAGGCGCATCGGCTCGTTGAACCGGACCCGGCCGCCCGTGGCCGCCATCAGCTCGCCAGCCAAGGGCTGGTGGTGAGGCTTCCGCCGGCCGAAGCCGTCAACCAGCGCGGAGTCAGGCGACACGCCCCACCTCCTCGGTTCTCACCCGCCGCCTCAACGCCTCCGCCAGACGGGGAGCCAGCCCGCCGACGCTGCCGGCCCCGAGGAACAGGATCAGGTCGCCGGCCTCCGCCTGAGCCGTCAACCGCCCGAGCGCCTCCTGGGCCGACTGAAGGATCGCCGGAACCTCCGAATGGGCCTGGATGGCGGCGAGGAGGGCCTGGCTCGTCACCCCGTCAATCGGCTCCTCCGACGCCGCGTAGATCGGAAGAAGGGTCACCTCATCCGCCGAAGCGAAACAGGAGGCGAACCGGCCGAGAAGGTACCGGGTCCGGCTGTACCGATGCGGCTGGAAGACGCAGCGGATCCGCCGCCCCGGCCAGCTCCGGGCCGCCTGAAGGGTCGCCTGGATCTCGGCCGGGTGGTGCGCGTAATCCTCCACCACCAGGATGCCGTCCACCTCCCCCTGGACCTCGAATCGCCGCTTGGCCCCCCGGTAGCCCTCCAGAGCGGCCTGCGCCGTCCGGAAATCGAGCCCGAGCGCCAGCGCCAGCCCCACCACGCCGAGGCTGTTGACCACGTTGTGGACGCCGGGGACGCGCAGCCGATCAGCACCCCCTCGGGAACAACCTGGTCGGCGAAGGCGGCGTAGGTCTCGAGGATCTCCCCCTGATTGCGGAAGTAATCCAGATGCTCTTCATCCATGTTGGTGATGATCGCCGCGGCCGGTCGAAGCCACAGAAGGGACCCGTCCGACTCGTCCGCCTCCACCACCGCGTAGGGCCCCCGCCCCGCCCTGGCATTGCCCCCGAGATGCTCCACCTCAGCCCCCAGGATCGCCGTCGGATCCAGCCCCGCCTTCAACAGCAGCTCCGCCGCCATCGCGGTGGTGGTGCTCTTCCCGTGCGCGCCGGTCACCGCGATGATCCGCCGCCCCTCGAGGAGCCTGGCCAGCATCTCGCCCCGGTGCAGGACCGGGATCCGCCGGTTCCTGGCGGCGATCAGCTCCGGGTTCTGCGGGGAGATGGAGGAGGAGTAGACCACGAGATCCGCGTTCCCCAGATGAGAGGCCTCATGCCCCTCGTAGACCCGGCCCCCCTCGGCCCGGAGCTTCTCGAGCAAGCCGTTTGCGGAGCAGTCGCAGCCGGAGACTGTCTCGCCGGCGGCGAGAAGGAGCCGGCCGATCCCGCTCATCCCGATCCCTCCTGCTCCGATCAGGTGCGCCCTCACGAAGCGACCCTCCTCACGAGAGAGCTCAACCGGTCGGCGGCCGACCCGTCCCCCTCCGAACGAAGCGCCTCACGCATCCGCCCCAGCCGGTCCGGCGCCCAGAGGAGGCCCGACACCTCCTCCCAGAGCCGCTGCGGGGTGATCTGATCCTCCTCCAGCACCACCGCCGCCCCGATCGCTTCCATCCAGCGGGCGTTGGCCCGCTGATGCCCGCCCGCGTACGGGTAAGGGATCAGCACCGCGGGCAATTTGAGCGCCGCCATCTCGGCGATCGCCGTCGCCCCGGCGCGGGAGATGCTCAGGGTGGCGGCGGCCAGGGCGAGATGGATCTCGTGGAGGAACGGGAAGACCCGGGCCGTGATGCCCAACCGGCGGTAGGCCTCCTCCAGAGAGGATGCCTCCTGGGAGGATCCGGCCAGGTGAATGATCTGCACCTTCCGCCGGACCTCCGGCGGCTGGTCCTCCCAGATCCCCGCGCTCGCGGCATTGACGGCGCGAGAGCCCTGGCTTCCTCCCATCACGAGCAGGACGGGCCGTTCCAGGTCGAACCCGAAGCTGCGCCGCGCCTCCTCGAAGCCCACCCCGACCAGATGGGAACGGACCGGATTGCCGGTAACCTCCACCGGCGAGCGGCGGGAGAGGTGGCTCCTCGTCTCGGGGAAGCTCACCGCCACCGCGTCGGCCAGCCGGGCCAGCCACCGGTTCGCCCGCCCCGGAAGCAGGTTCTGCTCGTGCACAACGGCTGGAAGGCCGGCCAGCCGGGCCGCCGCCACCCCCGCGGCGCCGACATATCCGCCGAACCCGACCACCACGTCGGGCCGCCGCCTGCGAATCACCGACCAGATCTGCCGCATCGCCAGGATCTGATGGATCGTGTAGCGGGGGGAAAGCCAGTGCCAGACCGGGGTGAACTGATGAAGATCCACGGTGATCCATTCCACCGTCGAGGCGGCCGCCACGGTCCGATCCACCGGCCGGGCGGTGCTGAGGATCAGGCACGGCCCGTCCCGCTTCTCCAGATGCTCCGCCAAGGCCAGGGCCGGGTACAGGTGCCCGCCGGTTCCGCCGGCAACCAGCAACGTCCTCACCCCGCCCCTCCGTGGGTAAGGACGACCACCTGGCGCGGCCGGGCCAGGTTCAGCAGCACCGCGACGCTCATCAGGTTCACCACCAGCGCGGTCCCCCCGTAGCTGATGAAGGGAAGCGGCAGCCCTTTCGTCGGGATCGCCCCCGTGGTCACCCCCACATGAACCAGCGTCTCCAGCGCCAAGAGGAAGATCACCCCCAGACCGGCAAAGGCCCCGAAGGCGTCGGGGGACTGCAGGGCCAGCCGGATTCCATACCAGAAGAGGAAACCGAGCAGGATCAGGACGACGGTCCCCCCCACAAGCCCCAGCTCCTCTCCGATCACGGAAAAGATGAAATCGGTGTGGGCGGCCGGCAGGTAGAACAGCTTCTGCCGGGACTCTCCCAACCCGACACCCATCACCCCTCCGGATCCGAGGGCCACCAGCGACTGGATCAGCTGAAAACCGATCCCCTCGGGGTCGGCCCAGGGATTCAGATAGGCCATGACCCGGTGGACCCGATAGGGCTTGAGAATCACCAGCCCCACCACCAGCGGAACGGCCAGGAGGAGCAGCGAAACCAGGACCCGCCGCCGGACGCCGGCGATGAAGAACAACAGCAGCGCCACCACCCCCAGGGCGACCGCCGTCCCCAGGTCCGGCTCCACCACGATCAAGAGCAACGTCACTCCCAAGACGACCAGCGGCGGCAGCACCCCCTGGAAAAAATTCTCCAGCACCCTCCGCTTGCGGCTCAAGACGTCGGCCAGGTACAGGATGATCGCCAACTGGGCGAACTCCGATGGCTGAACGCTGAAGGCCCCCAGCCGGAACCAGCGGCTGGCGCCGGAAACCCGATGGCCCATGCCCGGGACCATGACCGCGGCCAAAAGGAGGAGCGTCACCCCCACAAACGGTTTGGTCCACCGGCGGATCCTCTGCGGATCGAGGCTCAAGACCCACCCGGACAGGAGCAGCCCCACCGCCAGGTAGAAAAGGTGCCGCTTGAGAAAATAGGCGGCATCCTTGTACTGCTCCTGGGCGTAGATGGCGGTGGTGGAGTAGACCATCACAATGCCGGTCACCACCAGCAGGGCCGCGACGAGAAGGAATTTGCGCCTCAAGGTTCTCATGGGAGCTGATGCACCGCCTCGGAAAACCGCTCGCCCCGCTCCTCAAAGTCCCGGAACATGTCGAAGCTGGTGCACATCGGGGAGAAGAGGACCCACTCCCCGGCCTTGGCCATTCCAAAGGCGGCCTCGACGGCGGAGGGGAGATCCGGCGCCTTCAGGTGCGGGACGGCCCCCTTCAATTGCGCGGCGATCCTCGGCCCATCCTCGCCGATCAGGACCGCTCCTCTCAGCTTCTTCGCCCAGGGCCTGAGCTGGCGAAAGTCCGACCCCTTGTCCCTCCCGCCGGCAATGAGGACCACCGGACCGGGCGCCGCCTGAATCGCGCTCAGGGCCGAGGCGACGGTGGTGGACTTGGAATCGTTGACAAAGGTGACGCCTCGAATCGTGGCCACCACCTCCTGCCGGTGAGGCAAGCCGGGGAAGGAGCTCAAGACCCGGCCGCTCACCTGCGGATCCACCCCGAGCAACCCGCAGATGCAGGCGGCCGCCAGGGCGTTCTCCTCATGATGATCCCCCGGCCTCGGAAGGGCCTCCCTCCGGCAGATCGGGCCTGAGGCCCCGGGCAGGGTCAGCGTCAGCCAGCCGTCCACCGCGCAGGCCCCGACCACACGGCCCCTCCGGCTGAAGCCGACCCGCCGGCTGCGAACCTCCCCGTTCAGGCTCGAGGAGCCGGCATCGTCCGCGTTCAGGACCGCCCAATCGTTCCTTGGCTGGTAGGCGAACAGCCTCGCCTTGGCCGCCCGATAACGGGCAAAGGAACCGTGGCGGTCCAGATGGTTGGTGGTGACATTGAGCAGGCACCCGATCTCAGGATGAAACGCCAGGCTGGCCTCGAGCTGAAAGGAGCTGACCTCCAACACCACGATGGTGGAAGGCCGGATCCGATCCAGGAACCCGCACAGGGGCTCCCCGATGTTGCCGCAGACCACCGCCTCCTTCCCGGCCGCCTTCAGGATCTCGCCGACCAGCGTCACCACTGTCGATTTCCCGTTGCTGCCGGTGACCGCCACGATCCGGCCGGAACAGTACCAGCTTCCCAGCTCCATCTCGCCGACCACCGGGATCCCGGCCTCCCGGGCCCATTGAACCGGCGGCGCATCGAGAGGGACGCCGGGGCTGATGACCAGAAGCCTCGCCCCCTCGACGAACCGCTCGCTGTGCCCCCCCAGCTCCACCAGAGCCCCGTCGGCGGTGAGCCGCTCGGCCTGCGCCTCAAGCGCCGGCGCGCGGGCCGCCTCGGTGACCCGCACCAGGCAACCAAGCTGCAGCAGCCATCGGGCCGCCGCCGCCCCGCTTCGGGCCAAGCCGACCACCGTCACGGAGGTCCCCGGTCCCGGCCTGGAAACCAAGCAGAGGGGGCGCTCACATCTCGCGCCCATCGCCAACCGTGTGCTCCTTATTCGTCGCACGGCGATTATCGCAGCTTCAACGTGCTCAAGCTCAAGAGCGCCAGCACCGCCCCCAAGATCCAGAAGCGAACGGTCACCTTGGACTCCGACCAGCCCTTGAGCTGAAAGTGGTGATGGATGGGGGCCATGAGGAAGATCCTCTGCCCCATGAGCCGGAACGAGGCCACCTGCAGGATCACCGACAGCGCCTCCAGGACGAAGATCCCCCCCACCAAGGCGAGCAGAAGCTCCTTCTTGATCAGGACCGCCACCGCCCCAACGGCTCCCCCCAGCGCCAGGGACCCGGTATCTCCCATGAAGACGGTGGCCGGATGGCTGTTGTACCAGAGGAAGCCCATCCCGGCCCCCACCAGCGCCGCGCAGAAGACCGTCAGCTCCCCGGCCCCGGGCACGTAGGGAATCCAAAGATACTCCGCCAACCCCCTGTGGCCGGTCAGGTAGCTCATGACGGTCAGGCAGAGGGCGATCATCGTCGTGCAGCCGATGGCCAGGCCGTCGAGCCCATCGGTGAGGTTCACCGCGTTGGAGGTCCCCACCACCACGAGCAGGACGAAGGGGATCATCCAGACCCCTAACCCCATCACCGGCTGCTTGAGGAACGGGACCTCCAGATGCTTCGGGAAGGAAGGGTCCATGAACAAGGCCAGGGCGAACCCCAGCGCCACCAGAACCTGCGCCATCAGCTTGGTCCGGATGGAGAGGCCCTTCGCCCCGTTTCCCCTCAGCTTCGACAGATCATCCGCGAACCCAAGCAGCCCCAGGGCCAACGTCACCCCCATCGCCAGGATCAATTTCAGATTGAAGAGATCCCCCCAGAGAAGGACGGCGCTGCCCAAGGCGAGCAGGATCAGCAGGCCCCCCATCGTCGGCGTTCCATCCTTGTGCCGATGCAGGTCGTACAGCTCCCGCACCTCCTCCCGCCGTCGAACCCGCTGGCCCACCCTCAAGGCGGTCAGCCACCGGATCACCAACGGGGCCGCCGCCAGGGCCACCACAAAGGCCGTCACGCTGGCCATGGCGGCCCGGAAGGTGATGTACTTGAAAACGTTGAACCCGAACCACCAGTCCCTTAACGGGTAGAGGAGGTGGACCAGCATTCCAGGACACGCTCCATCTGCATCCCGCGGGATCCTTTCAGAAGGACCGCATCCCCGGGACGAATCCAGCCGACGAGAAACTCCCCCGCTTCCTCAGCGGCGCCAAAGGCCCGCGAGCCCTCTTCAGGGAAACCGGCCTCCCGCGCCGCGGCCAACAGGACCTGGGCCAGCGGCCCCACCCCGATCAGGAAATCGATCCCGGAGGAGGCCACCCTCCTCCCCCCCTCCGCGTGGAGAGGCCGCGCCTGATCGCCCAATTCCAGCATGTCGCCGATGACCGCGACCCTGCGCCCGGAAACATCCAGCCGCCGGAACACCTCCAGGGCCGCCGCCAACGAGGCCGGATTGGCGTTGTAGCTGTCGTCGATCACCAGGCATCCCTCCCACTCCAGGCGGCTCAGCCGGCCCGGCAGGGGCGGAACCGAAGCCATCCGCTCGACCCCCAGCCCCGCATCCTCGCCGAGAACCTGCGCCGCGGCGAGGGCCGCCAGGGCGTTCATCAGATTGTGATGCCCGGGGAGAGGAAGCCTCAGCTCCCATCGATCGTTGACGAGGGCCCGGCATCCCCACGGTTCCCATTCGATCCGGCTCGCCCTGAGCTCCGCCTCCGGGCGGCATCCAAACCAGACCACCCGCCGGGCCAGCCGCCGCCCCACTTCCCACAGCAGAGGATCGTCGGCCGGAAGGACCAACGGGCCGTCCGGATCCATCTCCTCCCACATCTCCCCCTTGGCCCGGAGGACTCCCTGCAAGTCTCCGAAGGTCTCCAGATGGGCCGGCCCGATCTGGGTGATCACCCCCACCGTCGGGCGGACGATCTGCGTGAGGCGGCGGATCTCCCCCCACTGATTCGTCCCCAGCTCCAAGACGGCGGCCCGGTGCCCTCGGTGAAGCTTAAAGAGGGTGAGGGGCGTCCCGATCAGGTTATTCTGAGTCCCCGGGGTGGCCAGGATCTCCTCCGGGTTTCCGCAGAGCAGGTGGGCCAGCATCGTCTTGGTGGTGCTCTTCCCGGAGGAGCCGGTGATCGCCGCCACCTTCAGATCGAACCGCCGCCGGTGAAACCGGGCCAGATCCCCGAGCGCCTGCAAGGTATCCTTGACCCTCCAGATCGGGCCGTGCGGACCTGGCCGAAGCCCCCCTTCCAGAGGCCATCGATCCACGATCGCCCCGGCCGCCCGTCGGGAAAAGGCCTCCGCCAGAAAATCATGCCCGTCGAAACGGCGCCCCCGGATCGCCACGAACAGATCCCCCGGCCGGATCGTCCGGGAATCGATGGAGACTCCGGCCAATTCCTGGACGGGGGAGCCGGAAAGAAGCATCCCGCCGGTCGCCCGCTCAACCTCTTCTGGAAGGAATGCGGCCATCCGGTCAACCGCTCAACTGACTCACCGGCCCATGGGACAAAAGCTCCCGCACCACGACCCGATCATCGAAAGGGATCGTCCGATCCTTCAAGATCTGACCGGCCTCATGCCCCTTCCCCGCGATCAGGACCAGCCAATCCTGATCCGCGGCCTCCAGGGCCGCTCGGATCGCCTCACGCCGGTCCAGGATGATCCCGCAGGGGGTCGTCATTCCCTGGATCCCCGCCGCCACCTCCTCGGCGATCCGCTCAGGATCTTCCGACCGGGGATTGTCCGAGGTGATGATCACCCGGTCGGCCAGCTCCGCGGCCACGCGGCCCATCCGAGGCCGCTTGGTCCGGTCCCGGTCCCCCCCGCAGCCGAAGACCGCCAGGATCCGCCGCGGCGAAGCGGCCCGGCACTGTTCCAGCACACTGCGGAGCGCCCCGTCGGTATGGGCGTAATCGATCAGAACCGGGAAGGGCTGCCCCATCTCCACCCGCTCCAGGCGGCCCGGCACTCCCGGAAAGCTCTCCACCGCGGCCATCGCCTGCCGGACCGGGACGCCGCATGAGGCCGCCGCCGCCACCGCCGCCAGGAGATTCTCCACGTTGTGCCGCCCGATCATCCTCCAGCGAACCGGGAAGAGCCCCTCGGGCGTCCTCACCTTGCAGGCGGTCTCCTCGAGTGAGGCCCGAATCTCCGTCGCCGAAAAATCGGCCCCTTCCTTCAGCCCGAACGTGACCACCCTTCCCTGGACGGCCTCCCTCACCGGCCCCGACGCCGGATCATCCCGGTTCACCACCGCCGTCGCTCCCGCATCCAGCCCCTGGAAAAGGCGCAGCTTCGCCTGGAGATACCTTTCGAGGGTCTCATGGTAATCCAGATGCTCCGGCGACAGGTTGGTGAACACCCCGCAGGAGAATCGAATCCCGTCGGTCCGGTGCTGATCCAGCGAGTGGGAGGAGACCTCCATGGAGCAGGCCTTCAACTTCAAGGCCACCATCTCCCGCAGCATCTGATTGAGCCGAACCACTCCCGGCGTGGTGTTCTCCGAGGGCCTTTGAGAGTCCCCCACCCGGTAGCAGATGGTCCCGATCAATCCGGAGGGAAGGCCCGCCTGCTCGAAGAGATGATGGATCAACCAGGCCACGGTTGTCTTGCCGTTGGTGCCGGTCACCCCCACCACCTTGAGAGATTTCGAAGGGGCTCCCCAGAAGGCGTGGACGAGGGGCCCCAGCAGAGGGCGGGTCGCCGGCACCCGGAACTTCACCACGGCCGGGGGCAACGGGGCATCCTCCTCGACGAAAACGACCCCCGCTCCCCGCTCAACCGCCTGTTGGAGGAATCGATGCCCATCCACCCGCTCTCCGCGGATCGCCACAAAGAGGGACTCCTTTGTCACGGCGCGGGAGTCGTCGGTCACCTGGCGAATCGGCAGGTCCGGCACAGGGGCCCGGAGCTGAATGCCGCTGGCCGCCAGCAGCTCCGGCAGGCGCCACTTCACCGCCCGACTCCCCAGCTCAGTAGCTGCCATTGCGCGCCGTCCTGATCCCGTTTCCCTGCTGAAGGTAAGCCAGCGCCTCGGTCGCCACCTCCCGGAAGACCGGGGCCGCCACGACGCCGCCGAAATAAAGAGGATGCGGCTCGTCCAGGATGACCACGATGGTCAGCAACGGGTTCTCGACCGGGACAAAACCGATGAAGGAGGCCACGAAACGGGAGTGAGAATAGACGCCGCTGGGCTCCACCTTCTGCGCGGTCCCGGTTTTTCCGGCCGCCCGGTAGCCCGGAACCTGGGCCATCTTCCCGGTTCCCTCCTCGATGACTCCGGCCAGGATCTCCCTCAGCTGTCTGGCGATCTCCGACGGGATCACCCGCCGGACCACCTGCGGCTTCATCCCCTGAACCACCGCCGAGGAAGGCTGCAGGATCTCCCGCACGATCCACGGCCTCATCAGCAGCCCCCCGTTGGCCACCACCGAGATCCCCTGGGCCAATTGAACGGCGGTCACCGTCACCTCCTGCCCGATCGGGATCGCCGTGATGGAGGGCCTCGACCATTGACTGGGCGGCTTGGTGACGCCCCCCATCTCGCCGGGAAGCCCCACCCCCGTCGGGACCCCGAACCCGAAGGCCTGAATCCCCTGATAAATGGAATCCGGCCCCAATCGCATCGCCACCTTCACCGTCCCGATGTTGCTCGAGTGGGTGATCACCTCCCGGAAGGTGAGCCACCCGTGCGGCTGATGGTCGTGAAGAACGTGGCCACCCACCGGATAGGCCCCGTTCTCGCAAAAGAACTTCTCATCCAGGCGAACAGCCCCTTTGGTCAGGGCGACGGCGGCGGTCACGATCTTGAAGACCGAGCCCGGCTCGAAGGTATCGGTCACCGCCCGGTTGCGCCATACATCCGGCGGCGCCTGTGAGAACCGGTTCGGATCGAAGGTCGGGCGATTGGCCAGGGCCAGGATCTCCCCGGTCCTGGGATCCATCACGACGATGGAGGCCCCCTTGGCATGATGCTGGCGGTAGGCCCGGTCCAACGCCTCCTCGGCGATGAACTGAATCGTCGTGTCGAGGGTGAGCACCAGATCCAGCCCGTCCCGGGGAGCGGCCATCGGAGCCTCCCAGGCCCCCACCGGCCGGCGGCGGGCATCCCGCGAGAGCCACCGCCACCCCGCCTCCCCCTTCAGCAACCGGTCATAGGTCAGCTCCAAACCTTCCAGCCCCTGCGAATCCAGCCCCGCGAAACCGACCGGATGACTGGCCAGATAGCCCTGGGGATAAACCCTCTGAGGTTCCATCACCAGATCGACCCCGAGGAGCCGCATCTGACGAATCCGCTGGGCCGCCTGGTTGGGGATCCGGCGGGCGAGCCAGACGAAGCCGTGATCCTTTTGAGACAACAGCCCCCGCAACTCCGCCGCCGGCCGCCCCAGGACCGGGGCCAGCCGCTGGGCGACGCCCTCCGGATTCTTCACATGGCGCGGATCCGCGAAAACAGAGGTGAGCCGGATCGAAACGGCGAGGGGCCTTCGGTGCCGGTCCAGCACCGCTCCTCGGACGGGGGGGAGTTCCAGAACCTGAAGATGCTGCCGGCGGGCGATGGAGATCCAATGGTTCGGATGGAGGACTTGAATCCACAGCAGGCGCGTCCACAGCGACGTCGCGATCATGAGGAAGCCCATGATCACCAGCGTCACGCGGGTTTTTTGCGCCGCCGTCAACACTTATTGGCCGAACCTTAAAACAAAGGAAAAAAGCCTTTTGGCCGACGCAGGGTCACATCCCCGCGGAAAGATTCTCCTCCTGCAGCGTCGGCTCCGCCTCAGCCTGCCGGCCGCCTTCCAGCCAGCGACTTGCCAAGTGTCTGATCTGCTGGATCCAACGAGGCCCACCCCCCGCCGTGAAGGGGATCTGATCCATTCGCGTCCATGGGCGGGCCTCAAGAGAACCGGCCAGCACCTCTACAGAGATCGGTGGGGCCAGCCGCACATCCCGCTGCGCGAGCCGCTGGCTCAAGATCACCGGTGACTGCAGGGTTAAAACATTGTATTGGAGCACCCGATGCTGGTCAAGGAGATCCTCCTTGAGGCGCCTCAACGACTCCACCTGATAGCCCGCCTGGATCAGGGCCACCCGCTGCTGGACAATCCCCAGCGCCAGAAGAGTCGCTATCCCCAAGCCGATAAAGAACCGCCCCATCTGAAAGCTCCCTTTAGCCCGTTCGCCGGGCGATCCGAAGCCGCGCCGAACGGCAACGGGGATTCCGGGCCTGCTCACTCTCGGAGGGCCGGATCGGCTTGGCCGTCACGATCTCGCAACGGCCCCTCTTCGCCTGCTCCCGGAAAACCGTCTTGACGATCCGATCCTCCAGCGAGTGATAGGCCAGCACGGCGATACGCCCCTCGCCCCTCAGCCGCTCCATGGCCTGCTCCAACCCCAAGGGCAACAGCTCCAACTCCCGATTCACGGCGATCCGGATCGCTTGAAAGGTGCGGGTCGCCGGATCAATCCGATCGCGGGAGGCCCTGCCCCCAATGGCTCGGCGAACCACCTCAGCCAACTGGGTGGTCATGGTCAACGGCCTGGCCCGCACAATGGCCCGAGCGATTCGCCCGGCCCAGCGCTCCTCGCCATACGAGCGCAACATCCCGGTCAGTTCAGGGAGGGAGGCCCGGTTGACGATCTCGGCGGCGGTCCTCGGCTCCTCCTGGTCCATCCTCATGTCGAGGGGGCCCTCCCGGGCGAAGCTGAAGCCCCGATCCCCCTTCTCCAACTGCAGGGAAGAAACCCCGAGATCGAAGAGGGCCGCGCCGCAGCGCTCCAGCCCGACCTCATCCAGCAGGCGGGCCAACTCGCCAAAACTCCCATGGATCAACTGCATCCGATCACCGAATCCCTTCAGCCGCTCTCCGGCAACCCTCAGGGCCTCCTCGTCCCGGTCCAGCCCGATGAGGCGCCCCTTCGGCCCGACCGCCCTGAGGATCGCCTCCGCGTGCCCACCCAAACCGACCGTCGCATCCAGAACCAGATCTCCAGGCTCAAGGGCCAGTCCCTCCAAGACCTCTTGGAGGAGGACCGGCTCGTGAGTGAACCCTACAGCATGCTGTCGTTCGAGTACCGTCGGATCAACTCCCGGTAGTTGCGCGATCCCTGAACCAGCCGAAGCATGGACCGGCGGCCCATCCCGACGTCGCCGTAGATCATCTCCAGGCGGTCGCGCAGGTTCGAAGCCAGCTGCCACCGGGCCAGCCACGCTGGGGGAGTCCCCCGCGGCACCTGTGAAACGTCGTCGTTATCCCTCGGGGAGGAGGCGTTCGGCGATCTCTTCGTAATTCTGCTTAAACTGTTCATAGAATTTTTTCCACTCCTCCTTATCCCAGATCTCAAGGCGGTTCGAAACCCCCACCAGCATCACGTCCCGCTTGATGCCGGCAAATTCCTTGAGATACTGGGGAATCAACACCCGACCCTGGCGATCGCACGTCAACTCCGCCGCGCCGGAGAAATAAAACCGATTAAAACGCCGCGCCTCCTGCTTCGTGAAGGAGAGGGCGCGGAAGCGATTCTCCTGAGCCCTCCACTCATCTTCAGGAAATAGGAAGAGGCACCGGTCGAGGCCCCGCGTGATCACGAAGCGCTCGACATAGTGCTCCTTCATCACCTCCCGGAAGCGGGAGGGGATGATCAGCCGCCCTTTGCGGTCAATGGTGTGTTCGTGTTCGCCGTAAAACATTCGATTTAACTAGCGCCCAAAAAACCGGAGGGGCAGTCATCCAACCTTTCAAGGAGACTGCCCCTCCCGGTCATCAAAAGGGTTGTGGATGCGCCCTTTGGCTCGGCGGTTTACCCGCCTCGCTCCATTGCCTCTCCCCCGAAGGGGGCTCCCCGATAAAGGCAAACCCGACGGCATCCACAACCAAGTCCTCTACTTTCCTCCATTATGCTCCACAACCATGCCAAAGTTTACATGGTGCGTGAGTGATTGTCAAGTGCAAAAAGGGAAAAATTTTCAGGCCCAAGATGTTGCGAGAAAACAGGGGCGGAACTCTAGAGCTTGGGGGGAAACGGGATTGGGAAGGTGGAGCTTAGGAGAGGTTCTGGCTTAAACGGTGCAGGACGATCCGATAGATCCGCTGCAGCTGTTGCTGTGGAGTATGGAATCGCATCGAGAGGTCAGGTCCGGCGCCGCGATGGTATCGGCTGGACCAGAGGGTTTCTCCGGTGGCGGCATCCACCAGTTCCAGATCGGCGAAGATCTCCGTCATCTCCTCCACCGTCCCCCGGAAGTAGGCGTCCACGCCGGCCACGCGGGCGACGGATGACGGATCCAGGGCGGCCGGGGAAGGAGGTGGCGGCGTCAGCTCCACCACCTCGAACCGATTGAGCCGCTTTAGCTCCGTCATGAAAAGCTCAGTGGCCCACTGCCGGCGGACCCGATCCTCGAAGCTGGTCTCAAGAGGAAAGACTCCCACCTTCTTGATGGTGGCCCAGGGGGCCTCCGGCTTCGTGTAGGTGGAAACCGACGCGCAGCCGGCCATCACCCCGATGCCGAGAAGAAAGGCGAGAAGAGTCAAGCGCCGCATGTTGATTCGTATTCTATCACAAGGATCCGCCCCGGCAAGCAAATAGCGCGAAAGAAGGAGAGAAGGCCTGTAAGCCGGATTCTGTCCCCCTCGGCCGACCGTGACCGGCCGGCTTCGGATGGATGGCCATTCCTCTGGGCCTCGGCCTTGCGGCCGGGGCTCGGTGCGACCTACCCACCCTGCCTAAGCGCTCTCGCGCCGAATCGAGCGGGCCACTCTTTGAACGGCAGGGCCTATTTGGTCTTGCTCCGCAGAGAGATTACCCCGTTTCACGTCGCCCCTTCGGGCTACTCGTCTCTGTGGCTCTAATCCTCCCCTCGCGGGGGGTGGGTGTTACCCACTCTGCTGCCCTTTGGAGTCCGGACTTTCCTCCCCCGACGTTTTGCTTCGTTTGCGAAGCAAAACGAAGCATCGGGGGCGACCATCCGGCCTTCTCTCCAACAAGCGATTATATCATGAGCAATCCCCGGGAGAGAAAGCCTATCTCTTCCTTGGCTCATTTCACCATTCGCCCAAAGGGGCAACAGGTAGTTAGTAGTAATCCAACCCAGATAATACATGCACATCATGATAAAACATCGGGTATGATTGTGGTGTGTACAAGACAAGAAGAAGGAGGGTTCCAACATGTTTTATTCCATTGAGAAATTTGCGCAAAAGGTAGACGGAAGCGGCAGCCCTGATTTCATCCTCCCTGAGGCTGTCTTCATCTCCAGCGGTTGGCTGGGGGGGAGAGGACCTCGCCCAACTCACCGCCATGCTGCACGAGCAGGCGCCAAAAGGTCGGAAGCCGCACATCTTAAAGAAGCTCATGAAGCGGCCCGCCGCAAGAAAGGCCAAGATGCTTGACCGGCTTGTTTCCCTTTGAGATTACCAGAAGGTGGGCTGCCGGGAAGGAACGGCGGGGGCGGAGGCAGGCTTGCGCTTGAGGGCCGGCTGGCGCCTCAGCGCCTCGGTCACCGCCCGGTTCGCCAACCGATCCGCCTGGCGGTTCTGCTCCCGGGGGACGTGCTGGATCTCGAAGCGCTTGAATCCCTCCCTGAGATTCTGAATCAACAGGTGCAGCCACTGAAGCCGGCGGTCCTTCACACGATAGGCGCCCGTGACCTGGCGGGCGAGCAGCTCGCTGTCGGTCCAGACCGCCACCTGCCCCGCAGAGAGCCGCAGGGCCTCCTGGAGGGCGATGATCAGCGCGCAGGACTCCGCCACGTTGTTGGTAGCCTCCCCCAGATAAGCGGAAACCTCCTTGATCCTTCGACCCGCCCCATCGGAGATCACCACCCCGATCCCGGCGGGGCCCGGGTTCCCCCGGGCGGCTCCGTCGATCTGGATTCGAAGGGCCTTGGAGTTACGCGGCAGGCTCAATGTAAAGGATTCGGGCGCAGGACTCGCAAGGGATCAGGCGGGTGGCCATCTGGATCTCGTTGATCATCTGCGGCGGCAGCACCATGTGGCAACCGCCGCAGGCCTCCCCCACCACCGGGACGATGGCCAGCCCCTCCTTGTTGACCAGGATCCTCTCGTAGCGGCGCAGGATCTGCGGATCGGCCTTGGGGGTCAAGGTGGAACGGGCGGATTGGAGCTGCTCGATGGAGGCATCGGCCTGGCGCGTCTCCTCATCCACCTCTGCCAAGGCCTGCTGGAGAACCGCCTCCTGAGCCTTCAGCGCCTCCCGGTCGGCGCCGATCCGGCCCTTGATCTGGTCGATCTCCTCCATGAGCTTCAGGACCTCCTCCTCGAGGACCGACTTGTCGGCCTTCAGGCCCTCGATCTCCTTCTGCAGGGCGGAATACTCCTTGTTGGTCTTGACCTGGAACAGCTGGGCCTGATGCTTCCGGACCAGACTCTCCTTCTCCCCCAGATCCATCTCCATCTGATTGCGCTTGACCTCCAAGGCCTTGTACTGCCCCTCAGCCCCCTTCAGCTTTTCAGCGGCCTGCTGATGGTCCACCTTCAGCCGGGCCGCCTGGGCAGGCTTCGCCTCCACCTCCCGCCTCAGACGATAGATCTGAGCGTCGAGGCCCTGCATCTCCACCAAGACCTTCAGTTGATCCGCAATCGAAACGGCTGCCATGGAAAGTGATACCTCTGGTGGGCGCAAGAGGACTTGAACCTCTGACCTCTACGATGTGAGCGTAGCGCTCTAACCGGCTGAGCTATGCGCCCGGACCGCCGACCATCTCAAGAATTCTATTCTACGGGAAGAAGGAAACGAATGGAAGCAGGAAAGGTATAATAGTCTCCAGCCGAGGGCCCGTAGCTCAGCGGTTAGAGCAGGTCACTCATAATGAC
>JACPXU010000109.1 GCA_016196375.1 Candidatus Omnitrophota bacterium
CGGCGGACCGCCGTGAAGGCCTGCTTGAGAAGGGCGGCATTCGGAAAGGGCCCGATCTCTTTGATCCCTTTCTCGTGCCTGCCCCGGCCGATGAACAAACGGGGGAACGCCTCCTCCACCGTGACCTTCAGGGCCGGGTACGACTTGTCATCCCGGAAGAGGACGTTGTACTTCGGCTGTTTCTCCTTGATGAAGCTCGCCTCATAGAGGAGGGCCTCCGCCTCGGAGCCGGTGACGATCCAGTCGAGGTCCTTCGCTTCCCGCAGGAGCCGGTGAATTTTTCCGGAAAGAGGCCTGGAGGGGGAGAAATAGCTCAAGACCCGCTTGCGCAAAGAGACCGCCTTGCCGACGTAAAGGACCTTCCCTTCCGGATCCTTGAAGAGATAGACGCCGGGCCGGGCGGGAAGTTTCTCTAATTTCTCCTGAAGAGCCACCTCAACACCCCCCGGGACTCTTCCACCTTCAACAGGAGCCCAAAGAGAAAGAAGCTCGCCACACCTCCGGTGATGGAGAGGATCAGCCACCCCAATCCGGAGCCCAGCCGCCAAAGAAGGAAGCTCACCGCTCCCATCCCAAGAGAAGCGGTCAGCACCCGCAGGGCCCAGCCGGTCAGCTCCCCTCCCATCGGGCCCAGGCGGCTCCGGACGGCCCGGTAAAGATGCAGGCAGTTCAAGGCAGAGCTTAGGGAGGTGGCCAGCGCCAGGCCCCCCAATTTCATCGGCCAGATGAGGAGGGCGTTCAGGGCGGCGTTGGCGGCGAGGGAGACCACCGCCGAGCGGACCGGCGTCCAGGTGTCGTGAAAGGCATACAGGGTGTTGGCCAGGACCTTCACCGCGCAAAAAGGGGCCAGGCCCACCGCGTACCACCGGAGGGCGGAGACGGTCATGGCGGTGGCCTCTTCGGAGAAGGCCCCCCGCTGAAGCAAGGTCGCGATGATCGGATAACCCAGGACGACGAGGCCCACCCCCGCGGGGATTGCGATGAAAAGGGAGGAGCGCAGGCTCATCTTGCAGGTCTCGCGGGCCGACTTCAGATCCGAGGCGGCCACCTGGGAGGAAAGGGTCGGCAGGGCGGCCTGAGCCATCGAGATCCCAAAGAGGGCCAGGGGCAGGTGGAGAAACCGGTGGGCAAAATAGAGAGAGGCCACTCCCCCGGGCCCCACGACCCGGCCGAAGGAGGCGAAGACCGTATCGACGAGGACGCTGGCCTGATAGACGCCGGTTCCCGCGATCCGCGGAAGGATCAACCTCCCGATCTCCTTTACCCCGGGGTGCGCCCTCCACCGGAAGGAAAGGAAAATCCCCTCGGCCCGGAGGGAAGGCCATTGGATCGCCAGCTGAAGCACCCCTCCCGCCATCACCCCCCAACTCAAGCCCATCGCGTCAGGTCGTGAGAGAAGGCACCCGGCGATCATGGAAAGGTTGAGGAAGATCGGCCCGGCGCTGGGGCTGGCGAACCGCCCGGCACTGTTCAAGAGCCCCATGAAGAAAGCGGAGAGCCCCACCAGCCCGATGAAGGGAAAAAGGACCCTCGTCAGCTGGACGGTCAGGGAGAGAAGCTCGGGAGAAGCCCCGAATCCCGGCGCCACGAGCCGCACGAGAAGGGGGGCGGCGATCACCCCGGCAGCCGAGAGGACCCCAAACAACACCCCCACGCGCACCCAGACCGCCTGGGCGAGAAGAGCCCAGCCCTCTTTCCCTTCCCGGGCCCGGGTCCGGCTGAAGACCGGCACAAAGGCGGCGTTGGCGGCCCCCTCCCCGACCAGATCCCGGAGGAGGTTTGGAATCCTGAAAGCCACCACGAAGGCCTGGGCCGTGGGCGAGGTCCCGTAGAAAGCGGCGATCAGGCAATCCCGCGCGAACCCGAGGATCCGGCTCGCCGCGGTCAGAATGCCGATTGCGCCGGCCGCCCGCAGGATCGGGCGGTGGACGGTTGACAAGGGTGCCGGCGTTGTGTTAGGTTTGTCCGCCATGCCGATTATCCACGCTGCGGAAAAGAGGGTGCGGGCCGACCGGAAGAGGCGGCAGAGGAATCTCCAGGTCCAATCGGAACTGAAAACGCTGGAGAAGAAGCTCCACGGGCTGATTCAATCCAGGGACGCTTCCGGCGCCGGCGACCTGCTGAAGATCCTCACGAAGCGGCTCGACCAAGCGGCTTCCAAGAAGGTCCTCCACCGAAACACCGCCTCCCGAAACAAGGCCCGGTGGAGCCGTCAGCTCGCCAACTTGAGCAGCAGTTGATCCGCCAGAAGCTCCCCCGCGGGAACCCCTGACTTCAAGCGGACTTCCGCCTCCAGCACTTCCTTCAGCGCCTCTTCCAGTTGGGAGGCGCTCCTGCGCCTCGTCTTCCAGAGAAAGCGGTAGTACCAGCCGAGCGCTCCCATGAACTGCTCCACGGTGAGCCGTCCCTGATGAAGGGCCTGCCGCAGCTGGGCCACCGCCTGCTCCGGGCGGCCGGCCGCCGCGGCGTCGAGGATGTCGAAGGCGGTCTCCCGCGCCGAAGGGCTGATCAGGGCCTCCACGTGGGCTTCGGTGATGGAAGCATCTCCGCCGGCCAGAAGAGACAGGGCTTCAACCGCCTGGGAGAGGGCCTGCAGGTCGGAGCCGACGCGCCCCGTCAAGAGAGCGGCGGCGGAGGAACCGATCCCCTTGCCCGCCCTCTTCGCCCGGAGAAGGACCCATTCTCTTAAGGAACTGCCTTTGAGCGGCAGGCACCATTGAACCTCAAGGCCGGGCTTCAGGTGCCATCCCCCCGAAGATCTCTCAAGCTCCTCTCCGCAGAGAACGAGGAGGGTCTTGGGGTTTGGATGGGTCAGGTACTCCGTCAGCCAGGAAAAGCTCTTGGGACTCACCTCCCGCAGCCCCTCCACCACCACGACCCGGCAGGGAGAGCCGAAGGGGGAGGTCCGGGCCGCCTCGAGCACCAGGCGGGGATCCTCGGGAGGCTCGGAGAACCGGACGAGATCCATTTCCTTGAAGCCGGGGGCGACGCAGCGCCCGATCCAGTCCCGGAGGGC
>JACPXU010000010.1 GCA_016196375.1 Candidatus Omnitrophota bacterium
GGGTCCGCCGGTGCGATCAGGAAATCCTCCAGCCCGGCGACGACCGAGAGCTCCTTCAAGTGGCCCTCATTGAGAATCACGAGGAGGGGAAGCTCCTTGGCGCCGGGGCTGGTCCGGAGCTGATCCACCAGGAGGGAAAGCCGCCCCTCGGAGGAGGCGTCGAGGATGCCGAGCCTGAACCGCTCCTTGGAGCCCTCCAGCCGGTCCATCTCAGCGATCTCCAGGGCGGTCACCTGGAACCCGCCCCGAACGAGATGGGCCTTCATCTGCTTGAGGACCGATTTCTGAGCGCTGATGAGAAGGAGCGATTCCATCCGGCCCTAGCCCTCCTCAAAGAACCGGTTGGTGATCGGCATCCTGCGGTCCTTCCCAAAGGCCCGGGGGGTGATCTTGATCCCGATCGGGGCCTGACGCCGTTTGTATTCATTGGCGTCGATCATCCGGCAGGCGCGGCCGACCTGCCGGCCGGAGAGCTTGACCCTCCGGCGGACCTGGGCGGCGGACCGGTCTTCCTCTACATAGGCCCGAATCAGCCGGTCCAACTGATCGTAGGGAGGCAGCGTCTCCTGGTCCCTCTGGCGTGGCCTCAGCTCCGCCGTCGGAGGGCGGCGGAACACCGAATCGGGGATCACCTTCGCCCCGAAGAACCGGTTCGCCGTCCGGGAGAGGCGGTACACCCAGCTCTTCGGGACATCCTTGATCACCGCGAATCCCCCCACCATGTCGCCGTACAGCGTGCAGTAGCCGGTGGAATGAGGAGGGTGCCCCGGATCCTCGCCTGCAGGTTCTCCTCCGTGACGTCGGGGAGGCGGCCCCGGAAAAGGGCCCGAAGGGAGTTGAGCGCGGCGCGGAAGATCGGCTCGATCGAAACCTCCAGGAAATCGATCCCCAGCGCCTGAGCCACCCTCCTGGCATCGGACCGGGTCCCGGCGGAAGAATAGCGGGAAGGCATCGAGACCCCGGTCACCCTCTCCTTCCCCAGGGCCGCCACCGCCACGGCCGCCGTGAATGCGGAGTCGATCCCGCCGCTCAAGCCCAGCACCACGCGCGAGAATCCGTTCTTCATCACGTAATCCCTCGTCCCCAGGACCAGGGCCTGGAAGATCTCCTCGTCCGGGTCAAGGGCGGGGGCGGACCGGCTCCAGGACCCTTGAGCGGAGGAACCGCTCGAGGCGGGTATCTCCACGACATAGAGCCCCTCCTGGAACTGGGGGGCCCTCAAGAGGACCCTCCCCTGGGGATTCACCACGAGACTCCCCCCATCAAACACCAGCTCATCCTGCCCTCCCACCAGATTAAGATAGCAGATCCAGCCTCCGGCTGAACGGGCCCGCCGGGCCAGGAGCCGCTCCCTCTCCAACCGCTTGCCCGCATGATAGGGAGAGGCGGAGAGGTTGATCAGGATCCGGGCCCCCCGGGCCGCCTCCGCCTGGACCGGCCCCCCCTTCACCCAGATGTCCTCGCAGATGGAGATTCCCAGCACGGGGTCAGACCTCTTGAGGGTCAGCACCATCGGGCTGTTGCCCGGCGTGAAGTACCTCTTCTCGTCAAACACCCCGTAGTTGGGAAGCATCATCTTATGATAGCGGCCCGCCAGCCGGCCATCCGCGGCGATGGCGGCCGCGTTGTACAGTTTCCCCGACCGGTCTTGGTCCGCGAAGCCGATCACCGCGGTGATCCCTTTTGTCAAGGAGACCAGGCGCCTTAGAACGGCCAGATTCTCCCGGATGAAAACCGGTTTAAAGAGCAGGTCCTCCGGCGGATAGCCGGTCACCGCCAGCTCCGGGAAGAGCACCAGGTCCGCCTTGGAATCCCTCGCCCGGGCGAGGAACTCGGCGATCTTGGCCTGATTGCCCTTCAGGTCCCCCACCGTCACGTTCACCTGCGCCAAGGCGATTCTCAAGGAGGGTCACACCACCACAATGGCCAGGCCCCGTCGATCCGCCTCGGCCGCCAGCTGCGGCAGATCAAAGAAGAGGGTCCGCTTCGCCTCGGCCGCCAGGCAGCCGGCCCCCGCCTCCTCCATGGCCGAGATCGTCTCCAGGCCCACCACCGGGATGTCGAACCGCATGTCGTGCTCCGGCCCGCAGGCCTTCACGACGACGCACCCCGGCCCCGCGATCGAGCCGGCCCGCCGGATCGCGGCGTCGGTTCCCTCCATCCCCTCCACGGCGACCACCGCCTTGCGGCGGACCACGATCGTCTGCCCGATCCCGGCACGGGAGATCTGCCGGGCCAGCGGCAGCCCATAGGAGATGTCCGCCTGCTCCTCGGCCGTCGCGGCCCGCCGGGTGAGCGGCCCCGCCGCCGGAATCCAATCCTTCAAGAAGGTCCCGGAGTCCAACACCCGAAACCCCTGGGCCTCGAGATAATGAACCGCCAGCTTCATGGCGGAGCTGCCGGAGCGGTCCGGGATCCATTTCAACAGCTGTTGGATCAGGTCGTCAAAACGATGATCCCTCTCCAGCAGCCGCTCCGGCCTGATCTGCCCGGCCAGGATCAGCTCCCGGACCCCCTCCTTCTTCAAGAGATCCGGCACCTGGCCGATCTGCGGGAAGGAAACCCAATGCATCACATCCACCTCCTTCTCCAGATCGGGCTCGGTCTCCTCCTTCAACCCGACGGCCACCACCTGGTATCCCTGGGCCCTCGCCGCCCTGGCGACGTGGATCGGGAAGGTGCGGTTCCCTGCGATCAAGCCGAGCTTAGAGCCCTTTTCAATTAACATCGCCTCCCTCAAAAACCCAATGGGGCCAGACCCCTCGAGGCCTGACCCCACGGACTCTCCGTTGAACGCCGTCCGCTACAGCTTCTCGTCGCCGTCGAGAAGCGCGAACATCAGATCCGCCTCCGCCACGACCCTTCCGTCCACCAGGGCGCGGGTCCGCATCTGCCCGGTCTTCGAACGCAGCTTCAGCACCTGCGCCTCCAGGAAGAGGGTGTCGCCCGGCAGGACGGCCCGCCGGAACTTTACCTTGTCCATCGCGATGAAATAGGCGTATTTGCCCAGGTTCTCCGGCTTGTTGAGCATCATGATCCCGGAGACCTGTGCCAAGGCCTCGATGATCATCACCCCCGGCATCACCGGACGCTTCGGAAAATGGCCGATGAAGAAAGGCTCGTTGATGGTCACGTTCTTCAGTCCGACCGCCCGCTGGTCCGGCACCATCTCGACAATCCGGTCCACCAGCAGGAACGGATACCGGTGGGGAAGGATCCGCTCGATGGCGTGGATGTCGAGGGTGGTCGCCTCCGGCTCGACGTACTGGGCCTTGATCCCTCCCTCCCGGCCCCGCTCCAGGCTCTGCTGAAGCCTCTGGATCAGCTTCAGGTTCAAGGCGTGGCCGGAGCGGATCGCCAGGACATGCCCCTGGATGGGGCGGCCCAGAAGGTACAGGTCCCCGATCAGGTCCAGAACCTTGTGGCGGACGAACTCATCGGGGTAGCGAAGATGGTTGTTGATGATCCGTCCCGAGGGGTCGATGACCACGGTGTTCTCGTAGGTCGCCCCCTTGCCCAGGCCGATCCGGCGCAACCCCTCCACCTCCTGGGCCAGGCAGAAGGTCCGGGAAGGGGCCAGCTCCGCTTCAAACAGCGGGGGGGTCACCGCCGCTGAGAAGAACTGGGCCTTCAGGCTCGCCACCGGGTAACTCAAGGTGTAGGAGACCCGGAAGGCCTCATCCGGGAAAACCGCCACAACCGCCGAATCCTCCTCGATCCAAACCGGCTCCCGGACCTGAACGATCCGGCGGGGAGCCGGCTGCTCCTTCAGGCCGACCTGCTTGAAGACCTCGATGAACGGATGGGCGGATCCGTCCAAGCCGGGGACCTCCTCCCCGTTCAACTCGACGAGGAGGTTGTCAATGCCCGAGCCCAGGCAGCCCGCCATCAGGTGCTCAATCGTGTGGACCTCCACGGCCCCGTTTCCAATGGAGGTCCTGCGGGGGCGCCGGTTGGCGTCGAGGATGGTCATGACGGAGGCGGTCACCGGCTTCGAGCCGGCCAGGTCGGTGCGGACGAAGGTGATCCCTGAATCGGCAGGGGCCGGCTTGAACTCCGCACGGACGAGCCTGCCGGTATGAAGCCCGATTCCCTCGACCCGGGCAGGCCGGGAGATCGTCTGCTGCTTCACCTCCCTCTCGGGGGCGGGCGCAGGATCAACGAGAGGAAGGATCTGTTCCAAGGCGTCTCTCAAGGGCCTCCACCTTTCTCTTCATTTCTTCGACGGTCTTGACCCACTCGGGGAGCCGCTGGGCCGCCGCGTTTACACGCTTGGCCTTGGCCAACGGCTTGGCCGGCGATCCCCAGACGCTGGTCTCGGGGGGAATGGACTTCGAAACACCGGCCTGGGCCCCGACCATGACGTGGTCCCCGATGGTGATGTGCCCGACGACGCCCGCCTGGCCGGCCAGGACCACGTGATTGCCCAGGGTCGTCGAGCCGGAGATCCCGGACTGCGCCACGATGATGCAGTCGGAGCCCATCTCCACGTTGTGGGCGATCTGCACCAGGTTGTCGATCTTCGTCCCCTTGCCGACGACGGTCTTGCCGAAGCGGGCCCGATCGATCGTCACATTGGCGCCGATCTCCACGTCGTCCTCAATCACGACGGTGCCGATCTGGGGGATCTTGTGATGGATCCCCTTCACCGTGGCGAAGCCGAAGCCGTCGGAGCCGATGACGGTTCCCGAGTGGATGATCACCCGATGGCCGATCTGGACCCTCTCGCGGACGGAGACGTTGGGATAGATCAGGCAGTCGCTCCCGATCTCGGTCCCCCTGCCGATGTAGCAGCCGGCATAGATCACCGTCCGGTCTCCGATCCGGACATCATCCTCAACGACGGCAAAGGGCTGGATGGCGACCCCCCGCCCCAAGCGGACCCGCTTCCCCAAGACCGCCTTGGGGCTGATCCCGGTCGGATGATGATCGACGACGGGGGTGAGGAGCGTGGCCAGCTTGGCGAAGGCGAGGGAGGGATTCTCGGTCCGGATGATCGGCTTGGGGGCGGAATCCACCTCCTGGGAGGTGATCACCGCCGAGGCCTTCGTGGCCTCCAGGAGGGGAAGGTATTTGGAGTTGGCCACAAAGGTGAGATCCCCCCGCTTCGCCTCCTTGATCCCGCAGATCCCGGTGATCAGGGTGTCGCCGTCACCCACCACCTCCCCCCCCACCAGCCTGGCGATCTCCCTGAGCCGGCGGGGAGTCATCTCCTCGCAGCCGTTGGCGGCCGGCCCTTTCTTCCGCTGGCTGGAGACGGGAGAAGCTGTTTTACGGACGCTGCTTCGCATATTTATCGTTCAAACGGGTCAGGATCTCATCCGTCACGTCAATGGCGTCGGCCCCGTAGATCACGGCCCGATCGCTCAGGATCAGGTCGAACCCCCGTTCCTTCGCGAAAGAGGAGGCGACGGACTCGATCTCCTCCAGGATCGTCTTCACGTTCTCTTCTTCCTGCCTGCGAAACGTCTCCTTCGCCCCCTGGTCAAAGGCGGCCAAGGCCTTCATCTTCTCATCGATGGCCTGCTGGCGCTCGGCCCGGCTCTCCGGGTTCAGAAGAACCAGCTCATCCCGCATCCCTTTGATCTCGGCGACCATCTTATCCCGCTCGGCCTTCTTGGCGTCTGAAAGCTCCTTGAGCTTCGCCATCGAGGACTTGGTCCGCTCGTAGTCATGGAACAGCCGGTCCTGGCTGATGAAGCCGACCCTCTTGACCGTCGGGAACTGCTGCTCCTCGGCGAAGGCGGCCGGGAGCGCTGAGCCGTGAGCGGCGAGCAAAAGCCCGAAGAGGAGAACAGGAACTCCCTTCACCCAAGATTTACTAAGAGCCACGACTCACCTTCTTTCTAGAACGCACGGCTGGCCGAGAAATGGACCCGGCCGGTCCTCCGCTCGCCGGGGTCCGGGTTGATCGGCCAACCGTAGTCCAGCTTCACCGGCCCGAAGGGGGTCTTGATCCGCGCCCCCGCCCCCGCCCCGGACTTGAATCCCTCCCTGGCGAATTCCCCGATCCGGTTCCAGACATTCCCGACATCGACGAACAGGGCCCCCTTGAGGAACTCTGCGATCGGGATCGTGTACTCGGTGGTGAAGACCGCCATCGACTCCCCTCCGATCGGGTCGTTGGTCACCGGGTCCCGCGGCCCCACCCGCCGCTCCCGGTAGCCGCGGATAGACTCGGCCCCTCCCGCGAAGAAACGCTCGAAGATCGGCACCGTCTTGGAACTGCCGAACTCGTTCGCCAAGCCGACGCTCAACTGGAACTCCAGCACCTGACTCTCCACCAAGGGATGAAGAAACAGGGAGCCGGAGCCGGTCCATTTCCAGAACTCCTTGCTTCCCCCCAGCAAGGTGCTGGCCGTCTCGATGCCGCTGGTCAAGAACACCCCCTCCTTCGGGTTGAAGACGTTGTCCCGGGTGTCCCGGGTGTAGCTCAAGGCCACCGAGGCCAGGGTGTTCCGGCCCACCTCATCCCTGAGGGCTGCGGAGGCTGTGTCTGCGATGTCGCTCACACTGACCCGCTCCAGGCGATACGTGAAGTCGGTCCGATCCAAGTCCCCGAAGGCATGTCCCAGCCGCAGATCTCCTCCCCGTCGGGTCAGGTCGAAGCTGTACCCCTCCCCGCGGGTCCTCGTCTTGTTGAACAGGTCAAAGCCAAACAGGTACGGCCGATTCATGATCCAGGGCTCCGTGAAGGAAACCTCAAAATCCCGCCGGCGGGTCCCCGCCTGAGCCTGAAACTTCACCTCCTGCCCCCCTCCCACGAAAGAGGGCCAGTTGAACAGGTCGAAGTTCCTCTGGACGATCTCCACGAACCCGATGAACTTATCCACCGAGCTGAAGCCGCCGCCGAAGGAGAACTCCCCCGTCTTCGATTCCTTGACCGTCACCACGAGATTCCGGCGGTCCGGGCGATCAGAGGGGGTCGTTTCCAGGGTGACCTCCTCGAAATAGCCCAGGTTGTACAGGCGCTCCTTGGAGCGCCTCAGCTTCTCCCCGTCGAAACGCTCGCCCGGGGCGATCCGCAGCTCACGGCGAATCACGAGATCACGGGTCTTCACATTGCCCCGGATGATGATCTGCCCCACGTAGGCGATGGCCCCCTCGGAGACCTCGTAGCTCACGTCGACCCGCTTCGTCTGCACATTCAGGGCCGTCGCCGGCTCCACCGAGGCCGCCATGTATCCCTTTGCAAAATAAACCGACTGGATCGAGGCGGCGTCCTGAGAGAGACGCTCCTGGCTGAACGGCTGGCCGGAGGTGAGGAGGCGCTTCTTCTCAAGCTCCTGAAGCGAAACCTTCTCCGCTCCGTGTAAGCGGATCTCTCCCACCAGATATTGAGGGCCCTCGGTCACCCCCATGGTCACCGCCAGCCAGCGCTTGCGCTCATCGAAAATGGTGTTCGCCTGAACCTGAACATCGCTGTACCCTTCGAGGCGGTACACCCCCTTGACCCGCTCCACATCCTCCTCCAGCACCTCGGGCCGATAGTACCCGGCGGTAAACCACCAGCCCTGCTTGGTGGCCATGGCGCGCCTCAGGCGCTTGGCCGAGAGATGGTCATTCCCCGCAAAGCGGATCAGGCGCACCCGGATCTTGCCCCCCTCCTGGATGGCGATGAAGAGGGTCGCCTTGTTGGTCGCCTCGTCGATCTTGACCTCATGAGAAACCTGAACCAGGTGAAAGCCCTGGGTTCGATAAAGCTGCTCAAGCCTTTCCATGTCCTCCTTCAACTGCCGGCGATCCAACAGCTCCTGCTCCTTCGTCTTCAGCTCCTCCCGCAGCTTCGCCTCCCGGAAGTGGCGGTTCCCCGTGATCACGATCCCCACCACCAGGGGCCGCTCCTTGATCTGGAAACGGACCCGCTGCCCCTCCCGATACGGCCGGATATCCGCGGAGACATCCACGAAGAAACCGGTGCCGTAGAGGCGCTTGATGTCCTCGTCCACGGTCTGCTGGCTGACCCGGTCCCCCGGACGGGTCTTGACCTTTGCCAGGATCGTCGCCGTGGAAACGATCTTGTTGCCTTCCACCTCGACGGCGGTCACCTGGAATTCCCCCTCCTTTTTCTCCTCGGAAAAGGCGGTCCCACAGAGCCCCAGAAGGATCAGGACGGAGCAGAGGAGGAGGCGGGTGGTCGTCATTCTCGGTAATTTAACACAGAGAGGGGAGAAAGGAAAGTCCTTAATCCCCTCGGCGGGACAGGTTCTCAAACCGGGTAAACTCTTTCAGGAAAGCCACGGGGATGGATCCTACGGGGCCGTTCCTCTGCTTGGCGATGATCAGCTCGGCCCTGCCCCGATTCTCCTCCGAGGGATGGTAAACCTCCTCTCGAAAGAGCAAAAGGACCACGTCGGCGTCCTGTTCAATCGCGCCGCTCTCTCGAAGGTCGGCCAGCTGCGGGCGCCGGTCATCCCGCTGCTCCGGGGCGCGGGAGAGCTGGCTGACGGCGATCACCGGCACGCGCAGCTCCTTGGCCAGCGCCTTGAGCGACTTGGAGATCTCGGAGATCTCCTGCTGCCGGTTCTCCACCCGGCTGGAACCCCGCATCATCTGAAGGTAATCCACGACGATCAGCCCCACCCGGTGCTGGGACTTGAGCCTCCGGGCCTTGGCGCGCAGCTCGAGGGCAGAGATCGCCGGCGTGTCGTCGATCAGGATCGGGGCCTCGGAGAGCTTCCCGGCCGCGTTGGTCAGCTTCGGCCAGTCCGACTGGGCGAGGAACCCGGTGCGGGCCTTATGGACATCCACCCGGGCGTGGGCGCAGAGCATCCGGTGGACGAGCTGCTCCTTCGACATCTCGAGGCTGAAGATCAGGACAGGGACCCGTTCCACGATGCCGGCATGCTCGGCGATGCAGGTGACCAGCGCCGACTTTCCCATCGAGGGGCGCCCCGCCGCGATGATCAGGTCCGAGGGCTGCAGGCCGGCGGTCTGGACGTCCAGATCGTGCAGGCCCGTCGAGAGCCCGGTTACCAGCTCCTTGCGCTGGTAGAGCCGCTCGATGGTCTCAATGGAATCCCTGAGCATCTCCTTCAGGAAGACGGCCTGGGAATCGGTGGAATGGGTCGTGATCTCAAAGAGGAGCTGCTCCGCCCGGTCCAACAGCGTCTCCACCTCATCCTGGTTCTCGTAGCACTCCCCGACGATCCGGGTGGCCCCGTTAATCAGGTTGCGCAGCATCGCCTTCTCTCTCACGATCTTGGCGTAATGCTGGACGTTGGCCGCGGTGGGCACGACGGTGGTGAGGCTCGCGAGGTAATGGGCGCCGCCGATCTCCTCAAGCTGGCTGGCCGCCTTCAGCTCCTCGGTCAGGGTGACCAGATCCACCGCCTTCTGACGGGTAAAGAGATTGACGGCGGCCTGGAAGATCTTCCGGTGGGTCTCCCGGTAGAAGGAGGAGGAGGCAAGCAGCTCCACGCAGAGGGGGACGGCCCCCTCGTCGATCAGCATCGATCCCAAGACGGCCATCTCCGCCTCAAGGTTCTGCGGAGGAACCTTCTCAATCAGCTGCTCTACGGTCAGAGACACGGCGACATTCGTTATTTCTGGACGACGGAAACCCGGAGCGTGGCGGTGATCTCCGGATGGAGCTTGACGGGAACCGGGATCACCCCCAACTGAGTGATCGGCTCCTTCAAGATCACCTGGTGCTTCTCAAGAGCAACCCCCTGCCCCCGAAGGCCCTCACAGATGTCCATCGCCGTGACGGCGCCATGGAGCTTTCCCTGGTCCCCGACGGAAACGGCGACGGTCAAGAGGATCTCCTCCAAGCGACGCTGAAGCTCCGTCGCCTTGGCCTTCAGCGTCTCGGCCTGCCGCAGCTGGAGAGCCCGCAGGGAATTGAGCTGGGATTGCTGTTTGGCGGTGGCCGGCACCCCCAGCCCTCTGGGGATCAGGAAGTTCCGGGCGTACCCGTCCTTGACGGTAACGGTCTTGCCCGCCTTGCCAAGAGACTCAACGTCCTGGAGCAAGATCACCTCCATCAGGGGCGACCCATCATCCCGCCGCCAGGAAAGGCATCAGGGCCAGCACCCTGGCCCGCTTGATCGACTGAGCCAGCTGCCGCTGATGGCGAGCGCAAGTCCCGGAGACACGGCGGGGAAGGATCTTCCCCCGCTCCGACGTAAATTTGGAAAGCCGCGGGGTGTCCCGAAAGTCAATCCGCTCCACCCGGTCCGAGCAGAACTTGCACACCTTGCGCCTGAAGGGCCGGCGGTGATCCCCCCCGGCCGCCCCCTTGCCCGATTCCCGCGGGCTTTCTCTCTTGGTGGTTCGAGGGTAGGGGGCCATTAAAAGGGAACCTCCCCTTCATGGGTCTCCGGGGAAACCTCCGGCAGGTCCGGTTCCGGTGAAGCGGGCGGCTCAGACTCCTGCCCCTGCCCTCTGGGCCCGTTGGCGACCTCGACAGCCGCCTTCATGGACTTCCCGAGGAACTGGACGTTCTGCGCAACCACCTCCAGGGTGGACCGCTTCTGCCCATCCGGGGTCTCCCAGTTCCGGCTCTGGAGCCGACCTTCCACAAAGACCGGGGATCCCTTGGAAAGATACTCCCCGCACAACTCCGCCTGCCGCGCCCAGGCCACCACCCGTACGAAACAGCTCTCCTCCCGCTTCTCCCCCGAAGCCAAGGTGTAGGCCCGGTTCGTGGCAACCGTGAAGGTGGCCACCGCCGTCCCGCTGGGAATGTAGCGCAGCTCCGGGTCCCGGGCCAGCCTTCCGATCAAGAACACCTTATTGAGATTGGCCATCGTCCCTCCCATGAATCACAATCAGGCGCAGCAGCGGCTCGATGAGCAGGGCCCCCTTCTCGATCGCCGGCAGCTGAGAAGGGTCCATCTGAAGCCGCAGCTGAAGGGCGATTCCCTCGTTGAACTTCCCGATCCGATAGGCGAGCTTCTGCCTGCCCAACGACTGAGATTGGAGAACGCGGCCGCCGTGCCGGGTCACCACCTCCGCGAACTGAGCCTGGACCTTGGTCAGGGCCTCCTCTTCCAGATCAGAACGAACCATGAGGATCGCTTCGTAATCCCGAGTCAATGTCGACATCCGATCACTCCATTCTCCGCCTTTTGATTGAATCGATTCATCGCCGCAGACAAGCCGCGCGAGACCCAGGTCTCACAGGCCTCCCCGGACAGAAGGAGGGCCTCCTCGAGAACCTTTTTCTCAGGAGCCGTCAGCCGTCCCAACACGTAGTCGGTCAGGTCCCCGCTCGGCTCCTCGAAGCCCCGGATTCCCACCCGGAGCCTCGACACCCCCTCGGTCTGCAGCCGATCCAGCACCGAGCCCAATCCCCGATGCCCCCCCGCCGAGCCCTGACCCCGCAGCCGGATCATCCCCAGAGGGAGCGAAACATCGTCGCATACCACCAGCAACGCCGAGGGATCCAGCCTCCAGCGCCGAGCGAGGCATTCCACCGCCTCCCCCGAGGCGTTCATCGAGGTCTGAGGCAACGCGAGGCGAACGGCATGCCCTGAGAAGAGCCCCTGCCCCACCTTGGACCGGCAGAGGGTGCTCCTGAGCGGAATGGACCACCGCTCGGCCAAGCGCTGGACGACCATGAACCCGGCATTGTGCCGCGTCCCGGCGTACTTCGGACCGGGATTTCCCAGACCAACGACGACCTTCACCCCGCCCCTCCTCTGGAGCCGAAAGAGCCCTGCAGGATCTTTCGGCTCTGTGCCCCGCATCCAGCCCGAGCATGAGGCAGGGCACAGGCGCCGTCGAACCGAACCGATGTCTTTGACTGCGCTGTTCGACGGCGCAGCCAGAGGAGGGGCGGGGTCACCCCTTGGCCTTTTCCTGCTTCTCAGCCTTCTCCTGCTTCTCGGCCTTCTCCTTCCCCTTGGCCTCCTCAGCAGCGGCCAGCTCCTCCGGTTTCTTCTGCTTGATCACCTCCGGCTCGGCCGCCTCGGCCGCCGCCTCCACAGCGACGGGGGCCGCCTCCTCCACCTTCGGAACGACGCAGGCCACCACCGGCAGCTCGGGGTCGGTCACCAGATGGACCCCCTCGGGCAAGGCGACGGACTTGGCCGTCAGGGTCTGGCCCAGATTCAGAGCGGAGACATCCACCGGAATCTCCGAGGGGATCTGGGTGGGCAGACACTCCACCTCCAGGTCCCAGCGCAGGTGCTCCAGCATGCCGCCGCCCGTCTTCACCCACGCCGCCTCTCCCCGGAAGGCCAACGGCACCGTCACGGTGATCCGCTTGGTCAACGAGATCTGATGGAAATCCACATGGATGATCCGATGAGAGACGGGGTGATGCTGGAGCTCCTTGATGAGGACTGTGGTCTCCTGCTGCTTCTCCGGCTCCCCCTTGATCCGAAGGGTGATGAGGACGTTCTCCTTGGCCTTGGTGTGAAGGGCCCGGCCGAGATCCGCCGTCAAGACCTGGACATGGACCGGCGCTCCCTCCTCCCCGTAGACCACCCCCGGGACGATCCCCTGGCGGCGCAGGGCCGCCGCGCCGGACTTGCCCCTCGCGGCCCGGACAGCCCCTTCCAGAATTACCTTGTTATCCGACGAGGATTGCCTTGCCATTCCTTGTGGGCCTCCTTCTTCGCCGTCTCCTTCGCACCCTCATCCCAATGGTCGTGGAAAAGGATGGTGAGGGATTCCTCCTGGTGGATCCGGCGGATCGCCTCGGCGAAGAGGGGCGCCACCGAGAGGACCTTGATCTTCGGCAGCATCCGGTCCGCCGGGATCGGGATGGTGTCCGTCACCACCAGCTCCTTCAAGGCGGAGCCCATCAGCCGCTCCCGGGCCGGGCCGGAGAGGACCGGGTGGGTGACGGCCGCGAAGACCTCCTTGGCCCCCGCCTCCTTCAGGGCCCGGACCGCCTCAACCAGCGAGCCGGCGGTCGAGACGAGATCGTCCACCACCAGGGCGTTCTTGCCGTCCACCTCCCCCATGATGTCCATCACCTGCGCCTCCTCGTGGCTGATCCTGCGCTTATCCACCATCGCCAGGTCCGCCCGGAGACGCTTGGCGTAGGCCCGGGCCATCTTGATCCCCCCCACGTCGGGAGAGACCACCACCAGATCCGGGATGGCCCGCTGCGTGTTGAAGTACTCCACGAAGGTGTTGGCCGCGAAAAGATGATCCAGCGGGATGTCGAAGAAGCCCTGAATCTGCCCGGCGTGAAGATCCATCGTGAGGACCCGATCGGCCCCCGCCACGGTGATCAGGTTCGCCACCAGCTTGGCGGTGATCGGGACCCGGGGCTGGTCCTTGCGATCCTGGCGGGCGTAGCCGAAGTAAGGCAGGACCGCCGTGATCCGCCGGGCCGAGGCCCGCTTCAAGGCGTCCAGGAGGATCAAGAGCTCCATCAGGTGATCGTTCACCGGCGGCGAGGTCGGCTGGATCACGAAGACGTCGCGGCCCCGGACGTTCTGGTTGATCTTGACCCGGATCTCCCCCTCGCTGAACCGGCCCACGAGGGCGTCCCCCAACGGGATCTCGAGAGCGCGGGCCACCGCGGCCGCGAAGGCCGAGTGGGCGTTGCCCGTGAACAGGATCGGCGAATCCTCCCTGGGGCTCATCCCTTTTCCCTTTTCTCTCCGCCCGCCCGAATCACCTGGCCTGAATTGACCCGGACCGGCCCATGAATCTCAACTCCCTTCTCCACCCGGCAGTCCGTGAGATCCACGAAATTGGCCACCTGCGCTCCATTCCCCAGCACCGTCTTCTTCCCGAGCCGGCAAAAAGGGCCGATCTGACACCGCCGGCCCACCCGGACCCCTCCCTCGATCACCGTGTGGGGATAGATCACGGTGTCCTGCCCGATCGACGCCGAGCCGTCGATGTAGGTGGTGTAGGGATCGATGATCGTCACCCCTCGGCTCATGAACTGCTCCAGGACACGGCTGCGCATGATCGTCTGCACCCGGGCCAGGTCCGCCCGGGTATTGATCCCCAGGAACTCTCCCACGCTGCGGGTGCGGGCCGAGGCCAGCGGCGCCTCCGCCTTCACGAGATGCGCCACGGTGTCGGTGAGGTAATACTCCCCGTTGTGGGCCGGCCGGACCTCCTTGAGGCTCTGGCCCAAGGCCCTCGCGTCGAAACAGTAGGCCCCGACGTTGATCTCCTCGATCGCCCGCTCCGCCTGCGTCAGATCCTCTTCCTCCACGATCCGGACGATCCGCCCGGTCTGATCCCGGACGATCCGCCCGTATCCGGTCGGCTCCTGGAGATGGGCGGTGAGCAGCGTGCAGGCCGCCCCCTCCCGGCGATGGGTGTCGATCAAGCCGATCACCGTCTGCGAGGTCAAGAGCGGCGTGTCCCCGTAAAGGACCACGATATCCCCCCGGAATCCCTTGAGCCTCGGAAGGGCCTGGGCCACGGCATGGGCGGTTCCTTTGAGAGGGCGCTGCACCACCGTCTCCACTGCGTTCCCCAAGTGGCTGCGGACCAGATCGGAGCGGTAGCCCACGACGGCGATGATCCGCCGGATCCCCGTCCCGCGGATGGCGTCCAGGACATGGCCGATCAACGGCTTTCCATAGAGGGAGTGGATCACCTTCGGGATCTGCGAAAGCATCCGGGTCCCATCCCCGGCGGCCAGCACGATGGCCGCGAGGGGCTTTGCGCTACGCGACCTCTCGCTTGCCATCCCGGTACACCAAGATCGGTGAGGCCCTTCGGGTGACGCATTCGGCCGTCACCACGCACTCCACCACGTCCCTCTG
>JACPXU010000111.1 GCA_016196375.1 Candidatus Omnitrophota bacterium
CCCTCCAGATCGGATCCATCCGCTTGATCCGGTAGTAGAGAGGATTCCTCTCCTGCCAGGCGAACAGGTTGTCCATCTGCCGCTTCTTTTGACAGTCCGGATCCCCGCAGGCCCGCTGCTTGGTGCGGCGGTATTTGGAGGGCTCAAACTCCCGCTGACAGTAAACGCAGATCATGGAGAAATTCCTAGCGCTAACGGGAATCGAACCCGTGTTTCAGCCGTGAGAGGGCCGCGTCCTAGGCCACTAGACGATAGCGCCGCAGAGAATGGAACACGGGTCCCGAATGGAATCTTCATCTCGTTAAAATAGTACGAAGGTCGATCCACTTTGTCAACCTTATAACGTGCCGGAGAGGCGGCCGATACAATAGCCCACCAGGGCGGAGATCAGCCCGATGCCGATCAGCTCCAACCCGCTTCTCAATGGGGGAGTCCGGGTGAGCCGCGTCTTGCCGGCCCCCAGCGCAAAAAGGGCCAGCACCGAGATCCCGACGGAGAGGGGGAAGGCCGCGGTGACCGGAGGGAGGGCAAAGGGGATGATCGGAAGGAAGGCCGCGGCGAGATAGGAGGCGGCGGTGATTCCTCCCACGATCCAGGGGGTGTCGAAGCTCTCCACGATCAGGCCCAGCTCCTCCTCCATCATGCAGCGCAGCCAGACGGTGGGATCGGCGCTGATCCGCCTGACCACCATCTCCAGCTCCTGCCCCTGAAATCCCTTGGCCCGGTAAATCTTGGCCACCTCCTCCTTCTCCTTCTCCGGCATCTCCTGTATCTCCTTGCGCTCCCGCTCAATCTCGGCCAGGAAGAACTCGGACTGCGACTTGGAGGAGATGTAGGCGGAGAAGCCCATCGAGAGGGCGCCGGCGCTGGCCCCGGCGATGCCGGTGATCAGGATGATCCGGCTTTCATGGAGGGCCCCGTAGACCCCGATGACGAACCCGAGGGAGGTGACGATCCCGTCGGTGGCCCCGTAGACCACCTCCCGGATGGCCCGGCCCCGCGGGGAATGCCAGGCCTCGTCCAGGTAGAGGGGGCGGCTCCCCAGCTCCTTAAGGACGGGGGACGGCCTCGGCACCGAGCTCTCGCCGGACTTCCCGGACCGCCGCCACCATGTGGGTCAATTTCGCCACCGCCTCCTCCTTGAGGCGGGTCTTCAGGCCGCAGTCCGGATCGACGTAAAGCTTCTCGGGGGGGAAAACCTCCAGCCCCCGCCGGATGGCCCCCTTGATCTCATCCACCGATTCCACCCGATGGGAATGGACGTCGACCACCCCGAAGCCGACCTCCTTGGTGAAGGGGATCTTCCGAATCAGATCAAGCAGGGCGAAATTGGAGTTGGTGAACTCGAGATCGATCTGATCCACCGCGAGGCCCAGGATCTGCGGATAGACCTTCTCGAAATCCCCGTAGCAGATGTGCGTCCCGGTCTGAACGCGAACCCCCTCGGTGACGATCCTCATCGCCTCAACGGCCAGCTCGATCTCCTCGGTGCGGGTTGAAACGGCCGGCTCGTCGATCTGGATGAACCGGGCGCCTGCCGCCTCCAGGGCCTTGACCTCCTCGTGGATGGCCCGGGCCAGGTCCAGGCAGAAGGCGCGGCGGTTGGGGTAATGCTCGTCGAAGGACCAGTCCATCATCGTGTAAGGGCCGGTGAGCATCCCCTTGACCGGCTTGCGGGTCAGCCCCTGGGCGAACTTAAACCAGTCCACGGTGATCGGCCCCTTCCACTGAATCTTCCTGACGGCGATCGGCTTGCGGTAATAACGGTTCCCGTAGGAACGGACCAGGGAGCTGATCGAAAAACCGCCCAGGTGCTCCGCGAAATAGGTCGCCATGTCCCCCCGGTACTGCTCCCCGTCCACCAGGATGTCCAGGCCGATCTCCTCCTGGATCCTGATCCACTCCCGCGTGGCCGCCTCCTCCAAGGAGATCAGCTCGGCCGGGTCCATCTGCCGCCGCCGGACCTTCGCCCGGGCGCTCTTCAACTCCTCCGATTTCGGAAAACTCCCTACCGTGGTCGTCTTGAGCATGCTATTAGAGTCCCAATCCATTGATCAATGCCTCCGCTTCCTTGCACCAGGTTCCCAGAATAAAGGGGGTGTCCCGCACCGTGTAGCGGCTGGTCGGCGTCTCCCGCAGCCGCTGGACCAGATCCTCAAAGGCGGCCGGCTCCTCGGTCTCGAAGGCCAGCACGAAATCCTGGTCTCCCAGCCCGAAGGAATAGGTGGTGTTGAGCCGCACCATCGGGTACTGCTCCCCAATCGCCATGTGTCCCCGCATCATCTGCCGGCGCTCCTCGTACGGCAGCAGATACCACTCCCGCGACTTGACGAAGGGATACAGGAACAGGTACCGCCTGGGAGCAGATTCCGCCTCAAAGGCGGGGATGTGCATCGGATTATACACCGAAGGCCGGGTCATCGCCAGGAAGGTGTAGCTCAAGGCGAGGTGCTTCCCCATCCCGGTCTTCAACAGCGCCGCCGTGAGCCCCTGAAAGGAATCCATCTCCTTGGCGATCCCCCACAGGAAAAAGTCGGTATCCTGCCTGAGCCCGATGGAAAGGTAGATCCGGATGAAGAGGCCGGGCCGCTGCCGCTTCAGCTCCTCCAGGAACTCCCGGGCCCCTTCCCTGCGCTCCGGCTCCGGGAGGCGGCGGAAGGAGGGATCCAAGGCGAAGCAGAGGAAATTGACGAAGGTCGGATCCTTCGGGATCTGGGGTTCGGTCATTCAGATCCGCATCGCCTCCAGCTGGGTCGCCTCAATCCCTTCATCGAGCGCAAGGACCTCCTCCATCGGCCGCTGTCCCTCCCCCCGGGGAACCCCGACGCGGCAGATCACCTTCGGCTCGGGAGGGAGCTTCTGCTTCTTGGTGTAATGCAAGATCAACCGAAGGGCGAGGCGGCGCGTCTCCTCATCCGGCGGCCCGATGAGGAGGACCACAGGGCCCGGAAACCGATCGGGGACGAAGAAGAGGCGCCCCGGGGCCAGGTACTCGGCCAGGGTGGCGTTCTCCTCCTCATTGCGGCCCACGATCAGCTTGGTCAGCGGATTCGCCCGGAAATGCCGGCCCAGCTGAAGCAGCTCCATCTCCTCCAGGTCCACCTCCTCCTGGGACTCAAACAGGTCCCGGACCCGGTTGCCGAACTCCCGGTCGGTCAGCAAACAGCCCCCCGCCGGGTTGGGATACTCCAGGATCCCGTATCGGACGGCCAGCTCCATCTGCTCCTTCCGGGAGCGGCCGGTGATCCCGTACAGCCGCTGGCGGTCGATCAGGCCCTGCTCCTCCGGCAGCGTCGGGGGCAGCACCTTCGCCGAAAGGGGCCGGACCACCAACCGGTCGAGGCCGGCCTGGCGCTCGATCAAAAGGAGGGAATGCCTCATCTGGGACATCGGCCTCTGCCCCAGCACCTCGCCGGTCACGAGGAATGAGGCGCCGATCTCGGCCATGAGATCCTTCGCCTTCTTAAACATGTAGATCCGGCAATCGATGCAGGGGTTCATGCTGGAGCCGTAGCCGTACTTCGGATTCCGGATGACGCCGATGTACTCCTGGGTCATCTTGACCACCATGAATTCAATCCCCAGCTGAGCCGCCACCTTCATCGCCTTGGTCTTGTCGCAGCAGCCCCACGGGGCCGAGAGGTACAGGCCGCAGAGCTCGACCCCCTGCTCCAGCAGGATCTTCGCGGCCAGGGTGGAATCGAGCCCGCCGGAGATCATCGCGACCCCCTTCTTGGTCATCTCTTCACCAGGCCGCGGAGGACCTTCAGGTTCGTCACATCCTCAGCCAGGGTCTCTTCGTCCTTCGGCGTCTCCAACACCATCGGCACCCGGCGAAAACGGGGATCGTTCAACAGGCACCGGAAGCCTTCCAGCCCGATCTGGCCCTGGCCGATATGCTCATGCCGGTCCACACGAGACCCCAGCTCCTTTTTCGAGTCGTTGAGATGAACCGCCTGGACCCGATCGACGCCGACGGTCCGGTCGAACTCGGCAAAGGTCTTCTCGTAAGCGGCCGGGGTCCTGAAATCGTAGCCGGCCGCCAGGAGGTGGCAGGTGTCGAGGCAGATCCCGGTCCGGGCCGGATGCCCGGTCAGCTTCAGCAGGGCCCCCAAATGCTCGAACCGGTGCCCCACCGAAGAGCCCTGCCCCGCGGCGATCTCGTACAGCACCTTGACCGAGGAACCGTTCGTGCGATCCAGCACCCATGCCACCGTCTCGGCGATCCGCTCCAGGCAGGCCTCCTCCGGGGTCTCCTTGCGCGACCCCGGATGCAGAACGACGAAGGCCAGCCCCAGCACCGTGGCCCGCTCCACCTCGACCTTGAGGGCCTGCTTCGACTTCCGGTGCGTTTCCCTCTCCGGCGAGCCGACGTTGATCAGGTACGCGGTGTGGGAGAAGACCGGCCCGATCCGGCTCTCCTTGACCGCCTTCTGGAACTCGCGGGCGCTCTGGGCGGGGATCGGCGGGGCCTCCCATTGGTTGTTGGATTTGGTGAAGATCTGAATCGTTTGAGCCCCGACCCGCAGGCCCCGCTCGACGGCCCGGGGGAATCCGCCCGCCACCGACATGTGGGCTCCGAGGAGAGGCTGCATCCCCTTCATCTTCCGTAGCCCGCCAAATCCAGGAAGACCCGCTCGAAACCGGCCTGCCGGCAGGCCGCCAGAACCTCTCGCTCCACCGACGGGTCGGCCAGCCGCTGGAGGGCCTGTGGCTCCAGCTCGAGCCGAACAACATCCGCCAGGTATCGGGCCCTGAGCTGACGAAAGCCGAGCCGCTTCACCGCCGCCTCGCAGGCCTGGACCCGCGACAGCCGATCGACGGTGACCGCCGTTCCGGTGGGGAGCCGGGAAGCCAGGCAGGCCATGGCCGGCTTATCCCAGGTGGCAAGGCCCAGGGCGCGGCTCGCCCGCCGGACCTCCTCCTTGGTGAAGCCGGCCTCGACGAGCGGCGATCGAATCCGCCATTCCTTCGCCGCCTGACGCCCGGGCCGGGCCTCTCTCAAGTCGTCCATCTGAGTCCCATCCGCCACCCACCGAAGGCCCTCCTGCCTGGCCCACCGGCCGGCGAGCGCGAACAGCTCGCTCTTGCAGAAGTAGCAGCGGTTGGCCGGGTTGGCCGCGTACCGGGGATCCTCCAGCTCCTTGGACTCGACGAGAAGATGCCGGATCCGGATCCGAGCGGCCAACCCCTTGGCCTCCTGAAGCTCCGCCGACGGGAGACTGGGGGAAACCGCGGTGAGGGCCGCGGCCCGGTCGCCTAAGGTGTCCGCGGCCACCTTCGCCAGGAAGGTGGAATCGACCCCGCCGGAAAAGGTCACCAGCACCGACCCCATCTCCTGCAAGATCCGCTGGAGAGCCTTCAGCTTCTCCACCGACCTAGATCCCTTCCTTAATCTCTTGAAGAAGATTGAGCTTCTTCACCGCCGCCTCATGCGGGAGGAACTCCAGGCCGCAGTTGGGGCTCACCCAAAGCCGATTCAACGGGATCGCCGCGGCGGCCCTCTTGACCTGCGAGACGATCTCCTCCGCCGGCTCCAGCTTGGTGTTGCGGCCGTCGAGAAGGCCCAGGGCGATCTCTCCGTCCCACTTGAGCTCCTTGAGCCGGTCCGCCACCTTGGGGCCGGTCACCAGGTCCAGGCTGAGGAGATCCACCCGAAGCCGTCCCAGCGCCGGCAGGATCGGCGAGAGATCGTGGAAATAACAGGCGACCCAACGCCGGGCCTTCACCCCCTCAAAGATCCGGTTCACCGATTCAACGGCCGCATCCAGGAGCGGCTCCCCCGCCTTGAAGGCCGGCTCATCGATCTGGATCTCCTTCACCCCCGCCTTCTCCAACGCCTGAACCTCCTGGCGCAGGAGATCCGCGTAGAGGGAGAGCAACCCTGACGGGGTCAGACCCTCCAGGGTCTGACCCTGCGGGATTTCGGTGAAGACAACCAGGGTGAGCGGCCCGGGCAGGGCCACCTTCACCGGCCGCCGCGCCACCCGGGAGGCGGACTGAAACTCCTCCGCCACCGAGCTCTTCTGCCATTGGAGGCCGCCGTTCCCTTCGGGCAATTCGAGCCGGCGGTAATAGACGTTGTTGTCGAAGAAACGCCGCAGGGCCCCCCGGTTTAAACCCCGGACGGAGCGGGTCAGGGGATGGGCGAGATCCTCCCAGCGGATCTGGCCGTCGGTCACCAGATCCAGGCCCGCCTGCTCCTGCTCGCCGATCACCCGGCGGATCACCTTCTGGATCTCCTCGTCGAGCTGCTGGCCGCTCAGGATCTGCCGCTGCCAGCGATCAATCGTCCCGGGCAGGTTGTCGGCGCCGCCCTCGATCACCTTCGGATAGCTCCCCACCACCGTCGTGCGAATAGACATCTTCCCCTCTGGTTTTAGCTCGGTTCGGTCAACGCGAATGGATCGTCCAACAGGCGGGCGATCTTGGGATCCTTCAACAGGCCCCGCTCCTCGATCACCCGGCGGATCGACACGTCCCGCCGGAGGGCTTCCTTGACCACCTCGGCGGCGTTCGCATAGCCGATGGCGGGATTGAGGGCCGTGGCCAGGCCCAGCGACCGGTCGGCGAACTCCCGGCAGCGGGCGACGTTGGCCCGGGTCCCCCGGAGGCACCGCTCGTTGAAGAGGCGGGTGCCGTTCGCCATGATCTGGATCGAGGTGATCAGGGTGTGGCCCATCACCGGCATCATGACGTTCAGCTCCAGCTGCCCCGCCTGGGCGGCCAGGGCGATGGTGAGGTCGTGGCCGATCACGTGGAAACAGACCTGGTTGAGCATCTCGGCCATCACCGGGTTCACCTTCCCCGGCATGATCGAGGAGCCGGGCTGCACGGCCGGCAGCCTCAGCTCGTCGAGGCCGGTCCTGGGGCCGGAGTTGAGCAGCCTGAAATCGTTGGCGATCTTGGTCACCTCGAGGGCCAACCCCCGCAAGGCGTGGGAGACATGGACGGCGTCGGACATGCTCTGGGTCACCGCGAACAGATTCCTGGCCGGCCGGACCGGCAGCCCGGTCTCTTTCCGGATGAACTGGACCGCCAAGGCCCGGTACCTGGGATGGCTGTTGATCCCGGTGCCGACGGCGTTCCCCCCCAGATTCATCTCCAGGAGGGCCCCCCTCGCCTCCTCGATCCGACCCCGCTCCTTCTCGATGACCCGGGCGTAGCCGCCGAATTCCTGGCCCAGCCGGATCGGCACCGCGTCCTGGAGGTGGGTCCGGCCCGACTTGATCACCCGGTCAAAGGCCCTCGCCTTGGACCTCAAGCCCTTCTCGAAATCGCCCAGGACCCGAAGCAGGTCCGGCAGGACAAAGAGGATCCCCAGGCGGATCGCGGTGGGGATGACGTCGTTGGTGGACTGCGCCATGTTGACATGGTCGTTGGGATGGACGAGCCGGTAATCGCCCCGCTTGCCTCCGAGGATCTCGATCGCCCGGTTGGCCAGGACCTCGTTCACGTTCATGTTGAGCGACGTCCCGGCCCCCGACTGGTAGACATCCACCTGGATCTGGGATTGGAGGCCCCTCTTGTCGGCGATCAGCTCCCGGGCCGCCTGGAGGATCGCCCTCCCCTTGGGCCGGCTCAGACGGCCGACCTTCAGGTTCGCCTGGGCCGCCGCCAGCTTGACCGTCCCCAAGGCCCGGATCATCGGCGGCGGGAACGTCAAGCGGCTCACGGGGAAATTCTCCAGGGCCCGGACGGTCTGGACGCCGTAGTAGGCGTCCGCCGGAACCTTCTTCGGACCAAGGGAATCCTTCTCGATTCGGTATCGCATAGGAAGAGACAATTCTAGCAGGTCAGACCCCAAAGCGGAAGTGCATCAGATCCCCGTCCTGGACGATATACTCCTTTCCCTCCAGGCGGAGCTTGCCCTTCTCCTTGGCCGCCGCCTCGGAGCCGCAGGCGACAAAATCATCGTAAGCGATTACCTCGGCCCGGATGAAGCCGCGGGCGATGTCGGAGTGGATCTTGCCGGCCGCCTCCTGAGCGGTGGAGCCGCGGCGGACGGTCCAGGCCCGGTCCTCCTTCGGGCCGACGGTGAAGAAGGTGATGAGGTTCAGAATCTCGTGGCCGGCCCGGATCAGCCGGTTCAGGCCCGGCTCGGAGAGCCCCAGCGCCTGCATGTACTCGGCCCGCTCCTCCTCCGATTCCAGCGCGGCGATCTGCGCCTCAATCGCGCCGCAGATTGGGACCACCGAGGCCCCCTCCTTGGCGGCGATCTCCTGGATCCGCCGCACCATCGGGGAGGCCTCCGGCGCGGCGGCCTCCTTTTCCCCCACGTTGGCGACGTAAAGGAGCGGCTTGGCGGTCAAGAGATTCAAGGGACGGATGACCTCCATCCGGGCCGGAGAGAACCCCCGGATCAGCGCCCGGGCCGGCACCCCGCCGTCGAGGGACTTGACGACCGGCTGAAGGATCTCCAGAGCGGCCGCCGCCTTCTTATCCCCGGATTTGGCCACCTTCTCAAGGCGCTGGACCGCGGCGTTCGCCACCCCGAGGTCCCGGATCGCCAGCTCCGTCTCCACCACCTCGATGTCCCGCTGGGGATCGACCGCTCCGCTGACGTGGATCACCTGGAGATCCTCGAAACAGCGGACCACATGGACGATCGCCTCCACCTCGGCGATATGCCCGAGGAACTGGTTCCCCAATCCCTCCCCCTGGCTCGCCCCCTTGACCAGCCCGGCGATGTCCACAAACTGCGTCACGGTGGGAACCACCTTCTCGGTGGGGACGAGCTCCGACAGCCTCTTCAGGCGGGGATCAGGAACTGGCACCACTCCCACGTTCGGATCGATGGTGCAGAATGGGTAATTCGAAGCCGGCACGGAGGAGCGGGTGAGGGCGTTGAAGAGGGTCGACTTCCCCACGTTGGGCAGCCCCACGATCCCGCAGCTAAATCCCATGGCGTCCGCTCATTCCTCGATGGCAGGCCTTGCCCGCAGATGCTTCTTCATGGAGTGGAGCCGCTTGGCGGCCAGCAGCTTCTCCTTCGCCCGGCGGGACCGGCGGCGCTTCTGCCGGCGGATCTTGGCGATCCGCCGCCGCTCGGCGCTGAAGCGGCCCAGCACCTGCGCCTCCAGCTTCTGAACCAGCAGCCGCCTCGCCAGGAACCGGTTGAGCGCCTGGGACCGCTCCTGCTGGACCTTCACCTCCAGCCCGGAGGGCCGATGCCTCAACCAGACGCAGGTGGCGACCTTGTTGACGTTCTGCCCGCCGGGGCCGCCGGAGCGGATGAACCGCTCCTTAAGATCCTCCTCCCGGATCCCCAGCCGCTCCATCCTCCCGCGAAGCTCCTCCCCCTTCGCGGAACCGACTCCAAAAAGGTTCACCCCGCACCCCCAAAGAAAGAAACAGGCCTGGGATTGCTCCCAGGCCTGCAAACATCATACGCGAAAGAGGGAACTCTTACGCGCTGACCGGAGAAAGCCGCTTCACGTTGGAAGCCTGCTCTCCCTTGGGGCCGGTGACGATCTCAAACTCCACCGCTTCACCTTCACGCAGGGTCTTGAAACCGTCGCCCTGGATCGCGGAGAAATGGACGAAAACGTCCTTCCCGTTCTCCGGGGTGATGAACCCGTACCCCTTCTGGTCAGAAAACCACTTTACAGTGCCTTTTGCCATTTAAACTTGGATAACCTTCCTTTCTTCGACGAGCAATGGAAGAGACCTGATAAACAAAAACGACTGCCGCTTGAGTAAGAGCTAGAGCAGTCGTCTCTTTTCTTGTCTACCTATCTCACCAGCCGTTTCACACTTACTCACAACGGAGAGATTGTCCCACAGCCGGGCCGGCCTGTCAACCGTTTTTTTCATAGGCTTTCACTTCGAGAGCAATTCGATGCACCCGGCAAGGTGGGTCGAGATGCTTGATTTGCTTTGAATCGTTTGCTTGGTTTTGGAAATCAGGAGTCGCTTGTCCGCTTTGATGAAGTCAGCGGCGGTATTTAACCGCTTAAGATCTCTTGGGTCGGGCGACGTGGAAAGTTTGATCTCAAAGGCCCAACAACCCTTTGAGAAGAACAGGATCAGATCCAATTCGTAGCCATCGCCTGTTCGGAGATAATAAGCTTCGAACGGCTCCCCCCGCGCTTTCAGGTAAAAAAGGATTTGATGAATGACCCATCCTTCCCAGCTTGCGCCGACCCAAGGTTGAGAAAGCAAGGCTTCCGGGGTGGTAACGCCCATGAGGCTGTGAAGGAGGCCGCTGTCTTGCCAGTAGATCTTGGGTCTTTTTGTGATGCGTTTCCGCAGATTTCTGAAATAGGGCTGCAGGGAAGAGATCAGATAGGCGTTTTGCAAGTAATCCAGATAGGAACTCACCGTGTGGTAGCTCAGTCCAAGGCTTTTTCCGATTTCAGAAGCATTCCAAACTTGTCCATGATGAATGGCCAACATCTTAAAGAGCCGCTGGGTGACTTGTGGTTTTGCCGGCAATCCCCAGATCGGCAGATCTCGCTGAGCCAGCAGTGTAAGGTAGTCTCTTTGCCAAGACGGAAATTGACGCGCGTCTAAAATGCCCCCATTGGGGAAGCCGCCCCTTAGCCAAAGCTTGCCTTCCGCCGATTCCTTAGGGATTTCTTTCAGGGAGAGCGGCGCCAGCTCGCAGATGCTGAGCCGGCCGGCCAGAGACTCCGAAACGCCCCGCATAAGGCCGGGCGCAACGGATCCCGTTAAAAGGAAACGGCCCTGTCGCTTGCGGTGCGCGTCGATGGCGCCGCGGATCCTGGGGAGGATTTCCGGCCAAGCTTGAACTTCATCCAAAACGATGAGTTCTTTTGCAGCAAGGAGATCGTTCCAGGCAAGATCCAGTTTCAACCTCTCCTCGGATTGCTCGAGATCAAAGTAGGTTTTTGAAAATGTCTTTGCGAGGGTCGTCTTGCCGGCCTGCCGGGGGCCGAGCAGGGCGACGGCTGGGCTTAGGCCCAGCTTCTTCCGGATGAGGTTTCCGATGAGGCGCCTAACCATAGTTGTATTATAGAATCAAATTTCTATTCTGCAACAATCATTTAGGCGGCGCGCAGGCCTCCGAGCTCGCGACCGTTTTTTCAAGGCGATCCCCGGACGGATCGGTGTATAATGTGCATTTTCGGAGGGACACGTGAAGGGGATCGATCGGATCGTGGAGGCGCTGGGAAGCGAGGCGGAGGGCCTCCTCCGGTTCTCCAACCCAAGGATCAAGAAGGAACGGCTCCACCTCCCCGGGCCCGACTGGGTCGAGCGGATCTTCACCCCGAGCGACCGGCCCCGCCCGGTCCTGAAGAGCCTGAAGGCCCTGCTCGACCACGGCCGCCTGGGCGGGACCGGCTACCTCTCGATCCTGCCGGTGGACCAGGGGATCGAGCACTCAGCGGCGGCCTCCTTCGCCCCCAACCCGGACTACTTCGATCCGGAGAAGATCGTGGAGCTGGCCCTGGACGGCGGCTGCAACGCCGTCGCCTCGACCCTCGGCGCGCTCGGGGCGGTCTCCCGCCGGTACGCCGGCAAGATCCCCTTCATCCTGAAGATCAACCACAACGAGCTGTTGACCTACCCCAACAAATTCGACCAGATCCTGTTCGCCAACGCGGCGCAAGCCAAGGAGATGGGGGCGGTGGCGGTGGGGGCCACGATCTACTTCGGCTCCCCGGAGAGCGGGCGCCAGATCCAGGAGGTGAGCGCCGTCTTCCACCAGGCGCACCGGCTCGGGATGGCCACGATCCTCTGGTGCTACCTGAGGAGCAGCGCCTTCAAGAAGGATAAGGATTACCACGTGGCCGCCGACCTGACGGCCCAGGCCAACCACCTCGGGGTCACGATCGAGGCCGACATCATCAAGCAGAAGCTCCCGGAGAACAACGGCGGCTATCTCGCCCTGAACGCCGACGGGGCCTCCTACGGCAAGACCCACAAGAAGGTGTACGAGGAGCTCACGAGCGACCATCCGATCGATCTCACCCGCTGGCAGGTGATCAACTGCTACGCCGGGCGGATGGGCCTGATCAACTCCGGCGGGGCATCCGGCAAGAACGACTTCGCCGAGGCGGTCCGCACCGCGGTGATCAACAAGCGGGCCGGCGGGATGGGGCTGATCAGCGGGCGCAAGGCCTTTCAGCGGCCGATGAAGGACGGGGTCAAGCTCTTGAACGCGATCCAGGAGGTCTACCTCTCTAAAGAGGTCACCGTTGCGTAGGGAAGCGGCCCTCGAGGAGGCCGCGGATCATCGTCTTGACCTTGTCCGGGAAGTCGGTGGTGAGGAGCCATTCGAGGTAGCCCGGCTCCTTCTGGGCGATCTCCTTTAAGCTGGCCCGCTTGGCGTACTTTCCGAAGACCGGGTAAAGCTCCCCATTCCACCAGCGGAACTTCCGTTCCTCGTCGAAGTAATCGTCGATCCGCTCGTAGTCGAAGTCCCTGAGGGACTCCATCCCAATCTCCGGCTTTCCGTACTTCTCGATCTGGGCCGCCAGAATCTCCACGGTCGCTTCCGTGTCGGCCATCGCCGTGTGGGCGTCGTTCAGGACCTTGCCGCAGTAGAACTGGTAGGCCGCCTTGAGGGTCCGCTTCTCGTGGAGGTGGTAGATCTTCTGGGCGTCGTAGACCGTCCGGGCGCGCCAGTCGAACTTCAGCCCCGCCGCGAACAGCTCCCGCTCCAGGATCAGCAGGTCGAAGCGCTCCGCGTTGAAGCCCCCCAGATCGGCCTCCCCGATGAAGGCGAGCACCTTGACCGCGATCTCCTTGAAGGGAGGGGCCTCCTTGACGTCGGCATCGGTGAGCCCGATGATCTGGGAGACCCTGGGGGGGATCGGCATGCCCGGATTCACCCGGGAGTGAAAGCTCTCCCGCCGGCCGTCGGGATGGAGCTTCACCAGGGCGATCTCGACGATCCGGTCCTTCTCCACCCAGGTGCCGGTGGTCTCCAGATCCAAAACGACGATCGGACGGGACAACCTCATGGGGTCAGGACAACCTCCTAGGGTCTGACCCCTTCAGGAACTTGCGCAGGACGTACGGGAGGATCCCGCCGTGGCGGTACACCTCGATCTCCACCGGGTTGTCGATCCGGACCTTGGCCTGGAAGGAGCCGGCCTTCCCCTCCGGCGTCGTCACCTTCACCTCGAGGGCCTGGCGGGGCTTGAGCCCGCCGTCGAGGCCCGGAAGATCAAAGACCTCCTTCCCCGTCAGCCCCAGCCCCTTCGCCGACTCACCCGGCGGAAATTCCAGCGGCAGGATGCCGACCCCGACCAGGTTGCTGCGGTGGATCCGCTCGAAGCTCTCGGCGATCACCGCCTTGACCCCCAGGAGGGCCGGCCCTTTCGCCGCCCAGTCCCGTGAGGAGCCGGAGCCGTACTCCTTGCCGGCCAGGACGATGAGGGGCGTCCCCTCCTTCTTGTACCGCTCGGCGGCGTCGAAGACGGAGAGTTTCTCCCCGGAGGGAAGATGGGTGGTCCACCACCCTTCGGCGTCGGGAGCCAGGCTGTTCTTGATCCGGACGTTGGCGAATGTGCCGCGCGCCATCACCCGGTCGTTGCCCCGGCGGGCCCCGTAGCTGTTGAACTCCCCCGGATCCACCCCGAGGGAGATGAGATACCGGCCGGCGGGAGAATCCTTGGCGATGGAGCCGGCCGGCGAGATGTGGTCGGTGGTGATCGAATCGCCGACGAACTCAAGCACCCGGGCGCCGCGGATCGGCTGGATCGCAGGCGGCTCCGTCGGGAAATCCAGGAAGTAAGGGGGCTCCTGGATGTAGGTGCTCTTGCCGCTCCAGGCGTACAGATCCCCCTCCGGCGTGGGGACCGATTTCCACTCCTCGGTCCCCTCGAAAACCTGGGAGTACCGCTTCCGGAAGGCCTCGGCGGTGACGCCGGTCAGGATCGCCTGGGCGATCTCCTTTTGAGTGGGCCAGATCTCCTTCAGGAACAGCTCCTTTCCCTGGGAATCGATCCCCAGCGGCTCCCGGGTGAGATCGATGTCCACCCGGCCGGCGATGGCGTAGGCCACCACGAGCATCGGGCTGGCGAGGTAATTGGCCTTGACCAAAGGATGGATCCGGCCCTCGAAGTTCCGGTTGCCGGAGAGGACGCTGGCGACGACCAGATCCTTCTCCTTCACCGCGCGCGAGACCGGCTCCGGCAGAGGGCCGCTTTGGCCGATACAAGTCGTGCAGCCGTAGCCGACGGTGTAGAAGCCGAGCTTCTCTAGGTAGGGGGTGAGGCCCGCTTTCTGCAGATACTCGGTGACCACCCGGGACCCGGGGGCGAGCGACGTCTTCACGTGCGGCTTCACCGTCAATCCCCGCTCAACCGCCTTCTTGGCCAGAAGCCCCGCTCCGATCATCACCGACGGGTTGGAGGTGTTGGTGCAGCTCGTGATGGCGGCGATCACCACCGACCCGTGGCCGATCGGAGTGGAGCCGGAACGGAGATCCGCCGGGGCCTGGGGAGCCCCGGTGCTCCCTCCCTCCCCCAACCAGTTCTCGATCCGGCCGGAGTTGACGGCCGGGCCTTTCCCCTCCGACATGGAGGCCAATGCCTTCTGGAAACCGGCCTTGGCCTCCTTCAAGGAGACCCGGTCCTGCGGCCGCTTGGGGCCGGCGAGACTCGGCTCCACCGTGCCCAGATCCAGCTCGATCACCTCGGTGAACTCCGGCGGCGGGGTCGCCTCGGTCCGGAACAGCCCCTGCTCCTTCGTGTACCGCTCCACCAGGTCGATCAGCTCGGGAGGCCGGCCGGTCAACCGCAGATACTCCAGCGTCTCCTGATCCACCGGGAAGTAGGCGGCCGTGGCCCCGTACTCCGGGCACATGTTGGAGATCGTGGCCCGGTCCGGCAGCGGCAGCGTGCTGAGGCCCGGCCCGAAGAACTCGATGAATCGATCGACCACTCCTTTCGCCCGGAGGAGCTGGGTGACGGTGAGGACCAGGTCGGTGGCGGTGGCCCCCTCGGGAAGCCGGCCCGTCAGCTTGAAGCCGATCACCGCCGGCGTCTGCATCACCATCGGCTGGCCCAGCATCACCGCCTCCGCCTCGATGCCGCCGACCCCCCACCCCAGGACCCCCAGCCCGTTGATCATCGTCGTGTGGCTGTCGGTCCCCACCAGGGTATCGGGGAAGGCGAAGGTCTGGCCCTCGATCGGGCGGGTCATCACCACCTGGGCGAGGAACTCCAGGTTCACCTGATGGACGATCCCGGTGGCGGGGGGGACGAGCCGGAAATTGGCGAAGGCCTTGCTTCCCCAGCGCAGGAACTGGTACCGCTCCCCGTTCCTCTCGAACTCCATCCGGGCGTTGATTGCCAGCGCGTCGGCGGAGCCGAAGGCATCCACCTGAACCGAGTGGTCGATCACCAGGTCGCAGGGGACCAGCGGGTTGATCCTCTTGGGATCGCCGCCGGCCCGGCGCAGCGCCGAGCGCATGGCGGCCAGGTCCACGAGGCAGGGAACGCCGGTGAAATCCTGCAGGATCACCCGGGCCGGGATGAAGGGGAGCTCACCGGCGGCAGCGGCCTGAGGAGCCCATTTCGCCAGGCGGGAGACATCCTCGCCGGTCACCTTGAAGCCGTCGAGGTTGCGAAGGAGCGACTCCAGGAGGACCTTGAGGGAGAAGGGGAGCCGATCCACGGAGGCGACGCCGGCCTCGGCGAGGCGGTTCAGCCGGACAAGCTGGACCTTCCCTGCCCGTGTGGTGAGCGGGCCGACCGTTCCGAACGGATCTTGGAGAGCCATCTCGAATTTCCTATTGTATCAGAGTTGGCTCTCGAGGTGGGTCTCCTCGGCCAGCTCGGCGGCCAGTTGGGCGGCCAGCTCGCCGGGGACCCCCAGGCCGGCCAGCAGGGCCGCGATGGAGACGGGGGCGGCCTGAAACGTCAGATCAAGCTCCCGAACCAACGGCTCAACGGAAGAGGCCCCTTTCTCGGAACCGAGGAAGGTGACGTGCCGAACGTCCCGCTCCTGGGCGAGACGCCGCAAGATCAACTCCAGCTCCTGGCGGTCGCCGGCAAAGGAGAGATCCGGGTTCTTCAGAGAGGCCAACCGCCCCGCCCCGCGGGACCTTCCCCAGATCACCACCCGGGGCGCCAACCGGTTCAGATAAGCCAGCACCGGGATCAGGTGGTCCACCGAACTCAGCCCGGAGGCCTCGAGGATCACCGCCTGCCTCTCGTCGGTCAACCGGGCCTCCTCGGCCCCCTTCACGAGACGGGCCGATCTCTCCGCCCACAGATGGGCGTCTGGCGGCAGATGCTCAATAAGGAAGGCGTGGTTCCACCAGAACGTCTCGGCTTTTTCTTTCTCCCTCCGGAAGATGAGACTCCTCGGAGCGCTTTCTCCCAAGGAACCGGGATAGACCGCGTAAAAACCGTAGATCACCTCTCTGCCCCGGACAAAGTCGAGGGTCGCGTAGCGCTCGATGAGCCGCTCCATGAGATCAGGATAGCGGTCGTAGAGGCCGGCCCCGCGCAGATCCTGCCGGAGCCCCTCGGCGCTCTTCACCGACGCCTCCGAATCGGAAGGAAAGAAAACATGATCCAATTTCCGAAGCATCCCGGGAGGAAGCCTTTGACCCAGGAGGCCGAGGGACTCCAGCAAGAGGGAAGCCCGGATATCCCCGGCGACGATGCTGATGAGCGGCGTCTCCGGCGGGATCCCCTGAACCACCTTGACCTCTTTTCCCATTTTTCCCGTATCGAGGAAGAACACCTTGCCCTGGCGGACGTCCCCGGCCTGGATCTCATAGAGGGCGTCCCTGCCGATCACCCGGCCGGTGTCGATCTCGAGCCGGACGGTTCCCC
>JACPXU010000113.1 GCA_016196375.1 Candidatus Omnitrophota bacterium
GCACCGACATCTCCAAGCTGACCAAGCTGAACATCGTCACCGTCTCCAACTACGTCAACAACTTCATCGAGCAGGGGATGGTCATCGAGAAGGGCCTCGACATCTCCTCCGGCGGGCGCCGGCCCACCATCGTCGTCTTGAACCCGAAATCCTCATACGTGATCGGGGTGGATCTGGGGGTCTTCGCCGTCACCACGGTCCTGGCCGACATGGAGGGAGCCGTCATCGCCCGCTCCAAAACGTCCCGGCCGCGGGACTCGGCCGACAGCGTCGTCAAGACCCTCACCGATCAGATCGAGCAGGTGATCAAGAACGCCGGGGTTGACCTGAAGAAGATCCGGGGCATTCAGATCGGGGCCTCCGGGGTGATCGACCGGGAGGTGGGGACGATCCGCTGCACCGAGGGGGTCGCTTCCATCTATGTGCCGGTCACCACCCTGCTCTCCGACCGGTTCAACAAGGTGCCGGTCAAGCTGGAGCACGACGTGACCACCGCCGCCTACGGGGAATGGTCCCTCGGGGCCGGCAACGACGTGGACATCATGCTCTTCATGTACTCCGGGGTCGGCTGCGGGATGATCATCAACGGCGAGATCTATCACGGGATCAGCGGGACCGCGGGCGAGGTGTCGGTCCGCAACCAGGTGGAGGTGGCCGACCTCTGGATCGGCAACATCACGGCGCTCAAGCCCTGGGCGGCCCATCTGGGGATCCCGGACGAGGCCCGGGAGGCGATCCAGGCCGGCGGCGTTTCGAAGATCTCGGAGCTGGTCCAGGGGAAGCTGGAGAAGATCAACCTGGAGTCGGTCTTTGAGGCGCTGAAGGATGGGGACAAGCTGGCGGTCGAGGTCGTCCAGAAGGCGGGGGAGCGTCTCGGGGTTCGGATCGCCTTCCTCATCAACCTGTTGAATCCGGGGGCGGTGGTGATCGGAGGGGGGATCGAGCAGGCGGGGCCGCTCCTGATCGAGTCGATCAAGAAGATGGTCCGCCTCTTCGCCTTTGAGGAGATGGCCAACGCGGTGAAGATCGTGCCGGCCCGTCTGGGGGAGGATTGCGTGGCCTTGGGGGCCGCCTCTCTGGTGATCCGGGACGTCTTCGCCAGCGTGTAATCCAAAGCGATGCAGTACGGCCATTTCTCCAGGGACGGACGGGAATTCATCGTCACCAAGCCGAACACCCCTCGGCCCTGGTTCAACTACCTGTTCAACGACCTGTACCACTGCCTGATCTCCCAGACCGGGGGCGGCTTCTCCTATCTCAGGGACCCGAAGTATTACCGCCTCCACCGGTACGACCATTTGAGCTCCGACCGCCCCGGGCGATACCTGTACCTGAAGGAGCCGGCCCCCCCCCGAGGCGGGTCCGCCTCCGGCGGAAAGAATAGGATCTGGAGCTTGAACTGGCAGCCCAGCCGGGAGAAGCTTGAGGAGTGGGAATGCCGGCACGGCTTCGGCACCACGACGATCCGGGCCTCACACCACGGCATCCGGGGGACGATCACCTACGCGGTGACCCGGGAGGCGCCGGTCGAGTTCTGGCTGGTGTCGCTCAAGAACAACAGCCGGGCCCGCCGGACCCTTACGGTCTACCCGTTCGTGGAGCTGGTCTGCGGGGACGTGGCCCTGGAGACCCACTATCGGAACATCCTCTGCCTCTACAACGAGGCTCTATTTGACGCCGAGGCCCAGACGATCATCGCCTTCAAGCATCCCTTCAAGGCCTGGCATAAACCGGGCTACGGCTTCTTCTCGGCCAGCTTCCCGGTGGAGGGCTTCGAGACCCGGCGGGAGAGCTTCGTGGGCCCCTACGGGGAGCTCTCCAACCCGATCGGCCTTCAGGCCAAGCGGCTGGGCAACCATGCCACGCGGGGAGAGGACATGGTCGGGGTCCTGCAAGGGACCGTCACCCTCAAGCCGGGCGAGACGAAGCAGTTCGTCGTGGTCTCCGGGATCACCGAGAAGCGGGAGGAGATCCCCTCCCTGGTGCGCAGGTTCTGCTCGGTGGATGCCGCCACCCAGGAGCTGCTCAACGTCCGGGCCTACTGGCAGCGGGCGCTGGAGAAGGTCTGGGTCGAGACGCCGGATCCGAACTTCAACCTGATGACCAACCTCTGGGGCAAGTACCAGCTCTTCGCCATCACCCATTGGCGCGGCACCTCCCATTACCATGGGGTGGAGGGGGGCCAGGGCTACCGGGACACCGCGCAGGACGTCGAGGGGCTCTTGAGCATCGACGTCGGAACCGCCCGGGCCAAGCTGGAGCGGCTCCTCTTCTACCAGTACCAGAGCGGCCACGCCGTCTCCGGTTTCTCCGAGGTGGAGGGGACCTGGGAGAACCAGGGGGTTGCCGGGGTGATCAAGAAGGCGGACGTGGCGGTCTGGCTTCCGTACAGCGTCATCTCCTACATCAAGGAGAGCGGCGACACCGCCTTCCTCAAGAAGGAGATCCCGTTCCACGACGGCGGATCGGCCACCGTGTACGAGCACCTGCTGAGGGCGGTCCGATACCTTGACGGGGCGCGCGGCCAGCACGGGCTTCCCCTGATCGGGCACGCCGACTGGAACGACGCCTATGACCATGTGGGGATCAAAGGCAAGGGGGAGAGCATCTGGCTGGGGATGGCCTTGGTCCGGGCCTTCCGGCAGATGGAGCATCTGGCCCTCTTCCTGGAGGACGAGCCGATCGCCCAGGAGATGCACTCCAAGGGGAGAGCCCTGACCCGGATCATCAACGAGCAGGGGTGGGACAAGGCCTGGTACCTGGCCGCCTTCAACGATTCCGGCCGGAAGATCGGCTCCGAAGAGAATAAGGAAGGCAAGGTCCCGCTGAACTCCCAGACCTGGGCCATCTTAAGCGGGGTGGTCCCTCCGGACCGGCTCCCCGGCATCCTGGACAAGATCGACCATTACCTCGACACCCCGTTCGGGCCGGCCCTGTTCCTCCCCAGCTACAGCGGGTTCGATCCGGGGATCGGCCGGGTGGCCGCCTTCTGCCCCGGCACCAAGGAGAACGCCGCGATCTTCTCCCACGCCTGCGCCTTCAAGGTGGTGGCCGACTGCACCATTCACCGGGGCGATCAGGCCTACGCCACCTTCTCCAAGCTGATGC
>JACPXU010000004.1 GCA_016196375.1 Candidatus Omnitrophota bacterium
CGCTTCGTCGCTCGTCGTCGGCGTATCTCGATCCTCATGATACGCCTCCTCCTCGCTCCTCGCCCTGCTCGCATCTGAAGCCCAGCGCGGCCACGGGAGATTTTGAAGCCAGCTCTAGATGCGGAATCAAGAGCAGGCACAGCAGGGTGGTCACTCCGGAGATGATCACGAGCCAATGATAGCCGACCCAATCGTACAGTTTCCCTCCGGCGATCCCGGACATGAAGGTTCCGAAGTTCAGGACCGACATGATCAGGGCGAAGGTGGTCGCCTCCTTCCCCTTGGGGCAGATCCTCGCGCAGAAATCCATGATGATCAGCTGGGTCGCCATGTTCGCGATTCCAAACAGGAGGGTGTAGAGCAGGATGCTCGTCTTGGTGAGGTACAGGTAGGCGAAGGTGGAGAGGGCGCTGACGACCGTGCTGAGGGTGAGCCACTTCTTCAGATCGATCCGCCGGCTCACCCTCCAGTACCAGACGGCCCCCAGGATGGAGAAGGCGGAGCCCAGCGTCCCCAGGAACCCCATGTACAGCTTCGAGAAGTGGAGCTCGTCCCTCATCTTGAAGGAGATCGGAACGCCGAACGAGGGGGAGAACCAGAGGAGGAACAGGAACAGCATGGAGAGGAGGAGCTGCCTGTTCTTCAGCACCTCCTTCATGGAGACGGGCTGCGCCGAAACGGGAGCAGGTTTCTCATCGTAAAAGAGGGTCAGGCAGGCGACCATCGCGGGAAAGAGGGCGACCAGCTTGAAGCCGAGGTGGTAGTCGAAGCGCTCCGCGATGTATCCCCCGGCCAGCCCGGTCACGACGGAGGCCAGGGTGAGGGATCCCCACTGGATCGCCTGTATCCTGCCGGTGAGGCCGAGCCGCTGCCCCTCCTCCACCATGATCCCGTCCACCGCGACATCCTTGATCGCCCCGCCGAGCGAGTCCAGGACGAGAACGGCGTACAGGGGGACCAGGGAGAGGACAGGGATGATTCCGAGGAACGCGGCGGTGGAGGCGCTCAGCAGTCCGCTGGCGATCATGTAGGACTTCCGGCGGTAGCCCCACAACGGAAAGGTGTCGGAGATCCATCCGTACAGGGGTTTGATCATCCAGGGGATGGTGGTCACCGATCCGAGGTACATCAGGGTCGAGGGGGGCAGCCCCAGGGTCTCCTTCAGGTAAAAAAAGAGGGGCTGGGATGCCAGGCCGCCGATCCCCTGGCTGAAGTAGACCAGGGCCGACATGGCGTAGATGAGGAGGAGATTCCTGCTCGGCAGGCTACTTCTGGTCAACCGGCTTCTGTTCAGTGGGTTTGGGCGTCTCTGGCTGCTTTGCCGGCGCCCGCTCCATCAAGGATCGGCCCTGCTGGACGGAGAGGACCGCCAAGGTGAGGGAGGTCAGCATGAAGACCGCCGCGCAGACGGTGGTCGCCCGCGTCAGGATCACGGTCCCCCGCGTTCCGAACATCGATTGGGCCGCTCCCCCTCCGAAGGTATCGGCGAGCCCGCCGCCGCGGCCCGCCTGAAGAAGGATCACGGCGATCAGGATGAAGGAGACAAGGATGTGGATCGTTAAGACAAACCCGTAGAGCATGGCGATGACCTCTTGGCTTGATGTGTGGATTCCACGATCGAAACGAACCCCTTCGGCTCCAGGCTGGCCCCGCCGACGAGGGCCCCATCGACGTCCGGCTGGGCCATCAGCTCCCCGGCATTCTCCGGCTTCACCGATCCGCCGTACTGGATCCGCACCGACTCCGCGGCCGCCTTGCCGATCCGGGCCGACAGCCAGCTCCGGATCGCCCGGTGGACCTCCTGGGCCTGGGCCGGGGTGGCGTTGTGGCCGGTCCCGATCGCCCAGACCGGCTCATAGGCGATCACAAGCCGGGAGGCGAGGCGGGTCGGCTCGATCCCCTGAAGGGCGGCGCCGAGCTGCCCCTCGACCCGGCTCAGCGTTCCCCCCTTCCGGCGGATCTCCAGCGTCTCCCCCACGCAGAGGATGGCGCTGAGCCCCTGCTCCAGGACGGCCCGAACCTTCTGATGGATCATCTCGTCGGTTTCACCGAGGATCTGCCGGCGCTCCGAATGCCCGACGATGCAGTACCGGCATCCGATCTCCTTGAGCATCGGCACCGCCACCTCCCCGGTATAGGCCCCCTTCGGCTCCCAGTGGGCATCCTGCGCCCCCAGGAGGATGCGGCTCCCCTTGAGAAGCTCAGCCGCTGTGACCAAGGCGGTGAACGGCGGGCAGAGCACCACCTCCACCTCCTGCTGCTCCTTGAGGGACCGGAGCACCGATTGACACAGAAGCGCCGTCTCCTGGAGGGTGCCGTTCATCTTCCAGTTCCCGGCGACGATCGGCCGGCGAGAGGTCGAGGCCGGAGGAGTCACTTCGCCCCTTCCGTCAGGGCGGCGATGCCGGGGAGGGTCGCCCCTTCCAGATATTCCAGGCTGGCCCCCCCGCCGGTCGAGACATGGGTCATCCGGCCGCTCAGGCCGAACTTCACCACGGCGGCGGCCGAGTCGCCGCCCCCCACCACGCTGACGGCGCCGGAATCGGCGATCGCCTCTGCGATGGCGCGCGTCCCGCCGGAGAACGGATCGATCTCAAAGACGCCGAGCGGTCCGTTCCAGAGGATCGTCTTCGCCCCCCGGATCGCCTCCCGGTAGGCCCGGATCGTCTTGGGGCCGATGTCGACCCCCTCCCACCCCTCCGGCACCCCCGGCCGCTCGGTGGCCCGGGGCGGCGAGGCGGCCTCCACCTTCTGGGCGATCAGATGATCCAGCGGGAGCTTGAGGTCAACGCCCCGCTCCTTCGCCTTCTTCAGGATCGCCAGGGCCAACTGGAGCCGGTCCTTCTCCACCGGAGAATTCCCCACCCCGATCCCTTGCGCGAGAAAGAAGGTGTACTGCATCCCTCCGCCGATCAGGATCCCATCCACCTTGTCGATCAGATGGTCGATCAGCTTGATCTTGTCCGAGACCTTGGCCCCTCCCAGGATCAGCCAGTAAGGCCGCTTCGGATTCTCCATGACCTGGTTGAGGGCCTCGATCTCCCTTTGGAGGAGGAAGCCGGCCGCCGCCGGAAGAAGATGGGCGATGCCGGCGGTCGAGGCATGGGCCCGGTGGGCGGTCCCGAAGGCGTCGTTCACGTAGAGGTCCCCTGACCGGGCCAGGGCCTTCGCGAAGGCCGGGTCGTTCTTCTCCTCCTCCGGATGGAACCTCAGGTTTTCCAGGAGGAGGATCTCGCCCGGCTTGAGCCGGGCCGCCTGCCCCTGGGCCTCCGGGCCGACGCAGTCGGCGGCCGCCGACACCGGCCGGCCGATGATCCGGCTCAGGGCGGCGCCGACGGGGCGCATCCGCAGCTCCTCCACCACCTTCCCGTCCGGCCTGCCCAGGTGGCTCATCAGGATCACCTTCGCCTGCCGCTCCAGCGCGTACCGGAGGGTGGGGAGGGAGGCCTGGATCCGGGTATCGTCGGCGACGTTCCCCCCTTTCAGGGGGACGTTGAAATCAACGCGGATCAGGACCCGCTTGTTGGAGAGCTCCAGATCCCGGATCGTCCGGAAGGGGGCTGACTTCACCGGCATCTTATCGGCTGGCGACGTACTCAATCAGATCCACCACCCGATTGGAGTAGCCCCACTCGTTGTCGTACCAGCCGAACACCTTCACCAAGGTCCCATCCGTGACCTTGGTGAGGGGGGCGTCGAAGATGCAGGACTTCGGATTCCCGTTGAAGTCCTTCGAGACGAGAGGCGCCTCGGAATACTCCAGGTATTTCCCCAGCGGGCTTGAGGCCGCTTTCCGGAACGCCTCATTGACCGCCTCCACCGTGACCGATTTCTTCATCTCGCAGGTCAGGTCCACGAGGGAGACGTTCGGGGTGGGGACCCGGATCGCCAGCCCGTCGAGCTTCCCCTTCAGCTCCGGGATCACCGCGCCGATCGCCGCGGCGGCCCCGGTGGAGGTGGGGATCATCGACTGCGCCGCGGCCCTGGCCCGCCGGAGGTCCTTGTGGGGCAGGTCCAGGATCCGCTGATCGTTGGTGTAGGAATGGATGGTGGTCATGAGCCCCCGGTGGATGCCGAAGGCCTCGTTGAGCACCTTGAGCATCGGGGCCAGGCAGTTGGTCGTGCAGGAGGCGTTGGAGAGGATCTGATGCTTGGCCGGGTCGTAGCCCTTCTCGTTGACCCCCAGCACCACGGTGATGTCCTCCCCCTTGGCCGGGGCGGAGATGATCACCTTCTTCGCCCCCGCCGCCAGATGGCCCTGGGCCTTCTCCCGGTCCGTGAAGAGGCCGGTCGACTCGACGGCGATCTCCACCCCGAGGTCCTTCCAGGGGATCTCGGCGGGGCTCTTGTGGCTCAGCACCTTCAGCCGCTTCCCGGCCACGAGGAGCGCCTCTGCCTCCGCCTTCACCTCCTCCGGGAAGATCCCGAAGTTGGAGTCGTATTTCAGAAGATGGGCGAGGGTCTGGGTCCCGACGGGAAGATCGTTGACCGCCACCATCTCGATGCCGGGGCGATTCCATCCCGCCCGGTACACCAGCCGGCCGATCCGGCCGAAGCCGTTGATCCCTACACGAATGGACATTGCCTCATTGCTCCTTCACTTGTTCGCCTCGCAGACAGGCTGCAGCCACTTCCGGAGGGGTGGGATTGATGTAGAAGCCGGAGCCCCACTCGAATCCCGCCACGCGGGTGAGCCTCGGCATGATTTCCAGATGCCAATGATACCCCGGATGCTGAACCGCTTCAAGGGGGGAGGTGTGGATCAGGAAATTGTAGGAGGGATCCTTCAGGGACCTCTTCATCCGGCCCAGGACGTTCCGGAGTAGCTCCCCCACGTCCCTCAGCAGATCGGGCCCCGCCTCGGCGAAATCGGACTGGTGAGTCTTCGGGAGGATCCACAGCTCGAACGGGAAGCGGGAGGCGAACGGGGCAACAGCCACGGTGTGCGTGGACTCCATCACGATCCGCTCCCCGTCGCCCAGCTCCTGATGGATCAGGTCGCAGAAGATGCATCGCTCCTTCTGGTCGAAGTAGGCCTCGGAGCGCTTCAGCTCCTCGGCGACCCGCTTCGGGACGATCGGGAGGGCGATGAGCTGAGAGTGGGGATGGCTGAGCGAGGCCCCCGCTGATTCCCCGTAATTCTTGAAGATCAGGAGGTACCGGAACCGCTTGTCCTTTCTCAGGTCGAGGGACCGCTCCTTGAACAGCTCCATCAGATGGAACATCTCCTCAACCTGGAAGTCGGGGAGGGCCTTCTGGTGGTCCGGGGTCTCGATGATCACCTCGTGGGCGCCGATCCCGTTCATCATGTCGTAGATCCCGACCCCCACCCGGTTCAGGTTCCCCTCGATCTTGAGGGCCGGGAATTTGTTCGGCACCACCCGCATCGTCCAGCCGGAGCTGTTGGGCGGGCCCTGCTGCGCCCGGCGGGCCGTGATCTCGGGCGGGGTCATCCCCTCCTTGCCGGGGCAGAAGGGGCAGGAGCCGCCGGAAGGCCGACGCTCCTCCGCCTCGAGGTCGGCCGACCTCAAGGGGCTGTCGCTGGAGACGATGATCCAGCGGCCGGTGACCGGATCTCGGCGAAGCTCAGCCATTGGGGGTCGTCTCTCTGAGGAAGCGGGCAGCCTCCTCGGGAGGAGTGGGATTGATGTAAAAGCCGGAGCCCCATTCGAATCCGGCCACCCGGGTGAGCCTCGGCATGATCTCGAGGTGCCAGTGGAAATCCTGGTCGATGGTCCGCCAGTACCCCGCCCTGGCCCGCCGGAAGGGGGCGGTGTGGAGGATCGTGTTGTAAGGGGGATCCTTCAGGGCTCGGGACAGTTTGGAGAGGATCACCTTCAGGATCCGGCTTAAGTCCAGCTTCTGTTCCGGCGTCATCCGGATGAAATCGGCGGAGTGCTCCTTCGGCAGCACCCACAGCTCGAACGGAAACCGTGAGGCGAAGGGGGCCAGGGCCACGAAATGGGTCGTCTCCTCCGCCACCCGGAGGCGCTGGTCCATCTCCTGCCGGAGGATATCGCAGAAGATGCACCTCTCCTTGAACTCGAAGTACTGCCGGGCCCCGTGGAGCTTATCCTTCAGCCGGATCGGAGTCACCGGCAGCGCGATCAATTGGGACCGGCTGTGGGTGAACCGCCCTTCCCCGGCCGCCTTGCCGCAGTTCTTGAAGAGCAGCACGTACTTGAACCGGGGGTCCCGCTCCAGGTCCTTGATCCGCTGGATCGTGAGATCCAGCACCTGGCCGATCTGCCCCTCAGGGAGATGGGCCATCGAGGCGACATGCTCGGGCGTCTCCACGATGATCTCGTGGGCCCCGATCCCTGTGGCCACGTCGTAGAGGCCCTTGGCCCTGTGCTCCAGCTTCCCCTCGATCCGGAGGACCGGCGAGATTGAGGGGACCACCCGCACCGACCAGTCGGGGCCGTTGGCGGGGGTGCCGGCCGGGCGGGAGACCAGGATCTCCGGCGGCGTCTTCCCTTCATTCCCCTTGCAGAAGGGGCAATCGGGCTGAGGCCCGTTGTCGGCGGGGGCCAACGGCAGGAACTCATCCGGCCGCTTGGCCCTCTCCGAGGAGATGATGACCCATCGCCCCATGACGGGGTCTTTGCGCAATTCAGGCATAGACTTTCTATTATACTACACGGCCTTGGAGGACGCGGTCAACACAGCGCCTACGGCAAGGGGATGCCCGCGGAGAAAGTCGGAGGCCTCCAGCGCCTTGCCGCCGGCCAACTGGAGGCGATCGATCCTGATCCGGCCCTGCCCCGCCTGGACCCAGAGCCCCTGGCGCGGATCGGCGGCCACCACGGCGCCCGGCCGGCTCTCCTTTGAAGGATCCCCCCGGCCGGTATCGAAGGCGGTGGCCAGCAGCTTGATCGGCTGTCCCTCCAGGAAGGCGGTCGCCCCCGGCCAGGGCTGGAGCCCCCGGACCCGATGATGGATCGCCCGGCAGCTCTCCTTCCAATCGATCAGGCCGTCCTCCTTTTTCAGGCGGGGGGCCTCCGTCGCGAGCGACTCCTCCTGCGGGCGGGGCCCGGCCGAGCCGGATTCGATCAGCTCCAGGGCGTCCAGGAGAAGGCGGCTCCCCACCGTTGCCAGCGTCCGGCCGAGGCTGACCGCCGTATCCTCCTCAGCGATCGGAACGGCCTCTTGAATCAGGACCGGCCCATGGTCGAGCTTCTCATCCATCTGAAAGATCGTCACCCCGGTCTGCGATTCTCCCCGGATCAGGGCCCACTGGATCGGGGCGGCGCCCCGGTACCTGGGAAGGAGGTAGGCGTGCAGGTTGACGGCTCCATGCGGAAAGAGCCGAAGCAACTCCATCGGCAAAAGGCGGCCGTAGGCGACGACGGCGGCGAGATCGGCGGCGAGGGAACGGATTCGTCCGAGGAGATCCTTCTCCTTGAGATCCTCCGGCTGCAGGACCTGGATGCCGGCCTTCAAGGCCCTCTCCTTCACCGGTGAGGGCAGAGGCGCTCGGGAGCGGCCTCGCGGCCGGTCCGGCTGGGTGACGACGGCGACGACCTGGCGCCTGCTTGCGATCAAGGCCTCCAGGCTCGGCACGGCAAACCCCGGCGTCCCGAAAAAGATTACCTTCATTGCGCCCCCCCTCTCTTGGGGCTATCTTACCACGGTGCCAGGCACCGCGGTGCCTGGCACCAGAGGGGGGGAATTACGCTTGCCGGAAGGTGTAAACGGCGTCGTCAAACGCTGCTGCGCGGGGTTTAGGCGAAGAGGGCGTAGTAGTCGCGGCCCTGGAGGATTACCCGCCGGATGGACCCGGCGGTGAGATCCAGGATGAGATCGAGGAGGGCGTTGGGGCGGGCCAGATAGGCGGCCAGAACCGCCCGATCCACCTTATCCCATGTCGCCGGATTGGGGGCCCTCGACCCTCTGCTGCTCTCGGAGGGCGTAGGCGGGGGTGGTTCCGAAGATAAGCCCCAGAACCAGGAAACCCGCAAGGAGTCTGCCGGGGAAATCTAATCTACTTTTTTGGGTCTGCCGCATCATCGGGGAACTGCCATGTTAGCTTTAGCAAAAGCTTATACGAGCAATGGCCATCTGTCAATAGGGCGGTGGAAGATTAGTTGTAACAGTTTGTCTAGTAATGTTTTATGGGATCAAAAACTCAAGGTACCCTTAACGAAAAACAAAACCTGAGGGGGTCTGACCCCGCGGGGTCAGACCCCATTACGGAGCGGTGCCAGGATTAATCCTGGCACCGGGGTGCTGCAGGGGTCAGCCCCCGTTGTCATAGCTCGACCTGGCGGAGGGTAGCGGCGATCGCCTGGTACCGCTTCAGGAGCTGCCGCCGCTTCCAGAAGCTGAGGCGGTCCACGAACAGGTGGCCCGCCAGATGATCGGTCTCATGCTGCAGGATCTTCGCCGGCAGGCCGACCGCCTCAAGGGTGATCGGCTTGCCGTTTCGATTGAGTCCTGTGGCGGTGACCCTCGCCGAGCGCAGGACGTCGGCGGAGATGCCGGGCAGCGACAGGCATCCCTCCGGGGAACGGTCCCATCCCCGGCGCCTCACGATCACCCCGTTGATCAGGACCAGCTCCTTCCCCCTCTTGCCGTCGGGGCTGGCCACCAGGATATTCCAGTTGGACCCGATCTGATTGGCCGCCAGCCCCACCCCCTCGGCCACGTGCATCGTTTCAATCATCGAATCGATGAGCTTCTGGATCTCCTCGTCGATCTCGGCGACCGGGACCGCCTTCCGGTGGAGCAGCGGATCGGCTTCCTTTAAAACCGGCAGGATCATGAGAGGGGATCCACGTCGACGGCCAGGTAGCAGCCGCGGGGGACGGTGCAGTGGCGCAGGGCGGCCGCCAGCGGCCCGGTCAGGGAGTCGAGGGAGGGCCCTTTCAGGAGGAGCTGCCACCGGTACTGCCGGCGGATCCGATGGATCATCGCCGGGGCGGGCCCGAGGATCTCCACCTCGGAGGGGAGCCGCTGCCGGCAGACCTGTTCGATCTCCTGGGAAGCGGAGAAGGCCTTGCTCTCCTTGAGGGAGCGGACCGTTAACTGAACGAGACGGGAGAAGGGTGGGAGCCGGAGCTGGCGCCGCGCGGCGATCTCCTGGGCGTAGAAGGCCTGGTAATCGTGCCGGCTGGCCGCCTGGATGGCGTAATGGTGCGGCGTGTAGGTCTGGACGATCACCCTGCCCGGCAGACGCCCCCGCCCCGCCCGCCCCGCCACCTGGGTGAGCAGGTTGAAGGTCCGCTCCGCAGAACGGAAATCGGCCAGATGGAGGGCGGTGTCGGAGATCACGCCGACCAGCGTCACCCGCGGGAAATCGAGCCCCTTGGCCACCATCTGGGTTCCCACCAGGATGTCGATCTTGTGCTCCTTGAAGTCGTTGAGGATCCGGGCGTGGGATCCGCGCAGCCGCGTGGCGTCGGTATCCATCCGGGCGATCCTGGCCTGCGGGAAGATCCGGGCCAGCTCGCTCTCGACCCGCTGGGTCCCGATCCCCTGGAACCGGACATATTCCGATTGGCAGTGGGGACAGATCTCAGGGGCCTGCGAGGAGGCGTGGCAGTAATGGCAGACCAGCGACTGGGTGGCGATGTGGTAGTTGAGGGAGACCTGGCAGGCGCTGCACTTTAAAACCTGCCCGCAGGAGCGGCACTGGACGAAGGTGGAGAAGCCGCGCCGGTTGAGGAACAGGATCGCCTGTTCCTTCTGCTGGAGGCAGTTCCCGATCGCCTCTTCCAAGGATCGAGAGAATATTTTCCCCCGCCGCCCCCGGCCGAATTCCCGCCGCATGTCAACGATCTGGACCTCCGGCAGAGGGACCTCCTCGATCCTCTCCCGCAGCTCAAGGAGATGATAGCCCCGGTGGGCCTGGTAATAGCTTTCCACCGACGGGGTGGCGCTGCCCAGGATCACCGGGGCGCGGGCCAGCTCCCCCCGCCGGATCGCCACCTCCCGGGCATGATAGCGGGGGGAATCGGCCTGTTTGTAGGAGGGCTCGTGCTCCTCGTCCAGGACGATCAGCCCGAGGGAGCGGACCGGCGCGAAGAGGGCGGAGCGGGCCCCCACCACCACCCGGACCTCTGAGGATCGGATCCGATGCCACTCCTTCAATCGCTGGCTTTCCAGCATGCCGCTGTGGAGCACCGCCACCGCCTCCCGGCCGAACCGGCTCTGAAAGCGCTCGATCGTCTGCGGCGTGAGGGAGATCTCCGGAACGAGGACGATGGCCGATCTCCCGCGGGAGATCAGGTCCTGGATCGCCTGCAGGTACACCTCGGTCTTGCCGCTGGCGGTCACCCCGTGCAGCAGGAAGGTCTGATGCTCCTGGCGGGCGATCGCCTGGAGGATCGGCTTCAGCGCTCGTTCCTGCTCGGTGTTCAAGGTGTGAGGGGCGCTGGGGATGACGGCGACGGGGGCTTCCTCAACCCGGGACTCCATCCTGAACCGCCCTCTCCTCAACGGACCCGGCAGGGCCGTCCGGATCGTCTCCCCCCATCCGGCCTGGTAAACCTCCGCCATCCATCGGGTCAGGTCGAGCAGCTCCCCGTCGAGGACCGGCTCCTCATCGATCACCTGCCCGATCGGCTTGACCCGGGCCACCTCCGGGCGCTTCACCCGGCCGACCACCATGCCGAGGAGCTGGCGATTGCGGAACGGGACCCAGACCCGCTTGCCGACGGTCGCCTGCTGCCTGGAGGCCTGGGGCACCTGATAGTGGAAGGTGGAGGTGAGGGGCAGATCCACCGCCACCTCAACGTACCGGGTCCCCTTCATGGCTTCAGGATGCCGAGCAGGCGCTGCATGTCCTGCCAGACGAGGGCCTTCGCCGAGGGGTTGCGCAGGAGATAGGCCGGATGGAAGGTGACCACCACCGGGATCTCCCCCCACTGGAAGGTTCTCCCGCGGAGCTGGCTCATCGGGGATTCGACCTTAAGTAGGGCGACGGCGGCGGTCCGGCCGAGCGCGCAGATCACCTTCGGCCGGATCGCGGCGAGCTGCGCCTCAAGATAGCCGTGGCAGGCGGCGATCTCGTCCGGTTCGGGGGGCCGGTTCATCGGCGGGCGGCACTTCACGACGTTCGTGATGTAGACCGACTCCCTCCTCAGCCCCATCGCCTGGATGATCTTCGTCAGCAGCGTCCCGGCGGCGCCGACGAAGGGGCGCCCCTGGGCATCTTCATCCCGGCCCGGCCCCTCCCCGACGAAAACCAGCTCCGCGTCGAGAGGCCCCTCTCCGAACACCACCGAATGGCGCGTCTTCGAGAGGCGGCAGGCCTCGCAGGCCAGCGCCTGCCGGCGGACCGAATCGAGGCGGTCCGCCGGATCGATCCTCCGGGCCTTCCCCGTTTCGCCGGCCGGCAGCATCGTCACGCCGAAGGCCTGAATCCCCTCCAGGGTCCGGCGCGTGTCCCGGATCAAGCTTTTTAGCCGGGTCATGATCGGCTCGCCAACCGGGCGATCTCCAGGGCGGCCTGCGGACGGGCCGCCTCCCTGGCCTTCTGGCGGAGCCTCTCCAGCCGCTGAGGGGTTTCCAGGAAACCGGAGAGACGCTGAGGGATCTCCTTGATCCGGCGAATCCAGACGGCCGTTCCCATCTCCTCGAGGAGGCGGGCGTTCCGAGACTCCTGTCCGGGGATCGGCGCCGTCAGGAAAAGGGGCAGCCCCTTCGCCAGCGCCTCCGCGCAGGTCAAGCCGCCCGGTTTCGTGATGATCAGGTCCGAGACATCCATCAGCTCATCCATGTTATCAATGAATCCGTAAACCTTGATCGGGTGCCGGATCCTCGCCCGGAGCTTTTCCAGGCTCTCAAACAGAGCGGCGTTCTTCCCGGCCACGACGAGGATCTGGATCGGCTGCCGGACGGCGTCGAGCGAAGCGACGATGGAGGTCACCGGCCCGGTCCCCGCCCCGCCCGACCCGATCAGGAGGGTGAAGCGCTCCGGGTCCAACCCCAGTTGATGGGCCAGCGGGATCCGGTCGGCGCGCCCGGCGAACCTGGGGTGGATCGGGATCCCCAGGACATGGATCCGCTCCGGGGGGACGCCGCGGCGGATCAGGGCCTCCCGGGACTGGGGCGAGGCCACCGCGTAGGCGTCCACGCCGGGGGCGATCCATAGGGCGTGGGGAAGGTAATCGGTGATCACCGTGATCAGCCGGAAGGAACAGCCGCCGCGGGACTTGAGATGGGAGGCCACCTCCGCCGGGAAGAAATGGGTCGCCACCACCGCGTCCGGCCGCTCATCGAGAAGGATCTTCTCCAGGCCCCTTCCGTGCCACCGGTTGTTCAGCCGGTGGAGGAGCTGCACCGCTCGACTTAGCAGGGAGAGATCGGTGAGATGGTACAGCAGGCTCCAGACCAGCGGGTTCCGGTCGATCAGGTTCAGGTAGCCGCGGGTGAAGGCCCACCGGTAGCCGGCGTCCGCCCCGTCCAGCGCGTCGAGGAGAGTCGGCCGCGTGGAATCCCCTTGTTCGGTGAGGGCCTGGTGGATCGCCTCGGCGGCCCGCTGGTGCCCTGAGCCGGCGGGGACGTAGGTGACGACGGCCTTCATTTGGATCCCTCTCGAAGATCAAGGAGCTCCCACAGCTTGGCCCATTTCAGCAGGTGCACGTAGGCGTACAGCCCGGCGAAGAGGAGGCCCGGCATCCCTTCCCGGAACCCCTGCTTCTTCACGAAGATCTTCCAGAACAGCTTGAACGGCTTCACCGTCGTCTGGAACCAGAGGGTCCGCATGGAAACGGGGCCCCTTTCCTCCAGCAGGTCCCTCGCCTGCAAAGAGGTGTACCGGTTCTGCCGGTCGATGAACTCTTCCAGGGACCGGAATGGGTAATGCTCCACCCCCACCTTCAAAAGGCCGATCGGGCCATCCACCCGGAGCCGCTCGTGCACCCGCCCCTCATACCGGGCCAGCCCCTTGCGGAACAGGTGGAGCGAGTCATGATCCCACCCGCCGAAGCGCATCCAGTGGCCGAGGAAATTGTTCCGTCGACGGAACTTGTAAGCCGCGTGGCTGCCGCTATCGGAAAGGATCTCCTGAAGGGCCTGCCTGAACTCCGGGGTCACCACCTCGTCCGCGTCGAGCTGCAGGACCCAGTCCCCGGAGGCGGCCTCCGCCCCGACGTTTCTCAGATGGGCGAAGTTGTCCCTCCCTGTCTCGGTCACCACCCTGGCGCCGGCGGCCCGGCAGGCCTCGAGGGTGCCATCCGTCGA
>JACPXU010000114.1 GCA_016196375.1 Candidatus Omnitrophota bacterium
AGAACCGGAACATGGCCCGGATCAAGTTCTTGGTCAAGAAATGGGGGATCGAGGAGTTCCGGAACCAGTTCCAAAAGGAGCGGCAGATCACCCTGATGACCCGTTCCGGCAAGGTCTCCTGGGAGATCCCGGTCTATGAGCAGGGCCCGCCGCCGGCTCCCGCCAAGGTCTCGGCGCCGCTGCCGGTGGTCGATCCGATCTACGAGCGGTTCTGCCGGACGAACCTGTTCCCGCAGAAGCAGAAGGGATACGTCGCCGTCCAGGTCCGCTGCCTGTTGGGGGACATCACCGTTCCGCAGATGCGCGGGGTGGCTGAGCTGGCGCGTCAATTCAGCGGCGGGCGGCTGCGGACGATGATCACGCAGAACCTGCTCATCCCGTGGGTTCGGGAGGAGTCGGCCCGGGCCGTTTACCAGGGGCTCCTGAAGCTGGGGATCGCTCACACCGATGCGGGCCATCTGGCCGACATCACCCGATGCCCCGGGGCCGACACCTGCCAGATCGCCATCACCCATTCCCGCGGGCTGGCCGTGTCGCTGGGGGAGATCTTCAACAACGGCGGCAAGGCCTTCCTGGACGACGAGGCCCTGAAGGACCTGACCATCAAGATCAGCGGCTGCCCCAACTCCTGCGGGCAGCACCACATCGCCGACATCGGGTTTCACGGCGCCTCCAGCGAGTTGAACGGCCACGCCGTCCCCCACTACGTGGTGATGGTCGGCGGCCGGACCGCCGAGGGGGTCGCCGAGTTCGGCCAGCGGCTGGGAATGATTCCGGCCAAGCGGGTCACCGACGCCGCCCGGCGGCTCTTGGAGCTGTACCGGGACGAGCGGCAGGGAGGCGAGACCTTCCGGGCTTGGAGCCAGCGGGCCGGGGCGGAGCGGCTCAAGAAGGAGCTGGATCCGTTCAGGACCCTCCCGGCCTTCTCGGAGCGGCCGGATCTTTACGAGGATCTCGGCGCCTTCGGGGAGTTCAAGGTGGAGGTGGGCAAGGGGGAATGCGCTTCGTGAAGGCCACCAACGACGCCTGCTGGAGAGAGGCCCAGCGCTATCTGGTCGGCGGCGTCAATTCGCCGGTCAGGTCATTCCGGGCGGTGGGAGGCCGGCCTTTCTTCGCGGACCGGGGGGCCGGGGCCTACCTCTGGGATGTGGAGGGGAACCGGTACCTGGATTACGTCTGCTCCTGGGGGGCCTTGATCCTGGGGCACCGGCCGCCCGCGGTCCTGAAGGCGGCGGAGGAAGCGCTGGGCCGCGGGACCACCTTCGGCACTCCGACCCGGTGGGAGACGGCCCTCGCCAAGGAGGTCGCTCAGGCGGTCCCCTCGATGGAGCAGGTCCGGTTTGTCTCCTCCGGGACGGAGGCGGTGATGAGCGGGATCCGGCTGGCCCGGGCCGCGACGGGCCGCCGGAAGATCCTGAAATTCGACGGGGCCTACCACGGCCATCTGGACGCCCTGCTGACCCAGGCCGGCTCCGGGATGGCGACGCTGGGGGTCCCAGCCTCCGAGGGGGTCCCCCCTCATCTGACCCAGGACACGATCACCGTGCCGTTCAACGATCTGAAGGCGGTCGCTCAGGCGATCGATCGCTACGGGAGGGAGCTGGCCTGCGTTCTGGCGGAGCCGATCCTGGCCAACATCGGAGTGATCCCGCCCGCCCCCGGATTCCTGCGGGCCTTGCGGAGGATGACCCGGCAGAATCGGATCCTCCTCATCTTCGACGAGGTGATCACCGGCTTCCGGGTCGCCTATGGAGGGGCCCAGGGGCTGTATCAGGTCCGTCCGGATCTGACGATCCTCGGCAAGGTGATCGGCGGCGGGTTCCCGATCGGGGCTTATGGGGGCAGCAGGAGGCTGATGCGCCTGATCGCCCCTTCCGGCCCGGTCTATCAGGCCGGGACATTGGCGGGACATCCGGTGACGATGGTGGCCGGCTGGGCGACCCTCCAGCTCCTCAAGCGGCCCGGGACCTATGAGCGGCTGGAGCACAGAGGCCGCGAGCTCCGCCGGGGCCTGATTCGGGAGGGGCGCAGGGCCCGGGTGCCGGTCAAGGTCCATCAGGTCGGCGGGCTTCTCTCCCTCTTCTTCACCGAGGAGGAGGTCCGGACCGGGCTTGAGGCGAGGGGGGCGGACAGCCGCCGCTACGCCCGATATTTTCGGGGGATGCTGGATCGGGGGATCTATCTCCCCCCCTCCCCGTTCGAGGGGTGGTTTGTCTCCACCGCCCATGGGGCCCGGGAGCTGAAGGAAACCCTGGAGGCCCACGAGGCGGTGATCGAGGGGATCGCCTGAGCGATGTCCAGACGCGGTGTGGCCAAATCGATCCTGGAGACCATCGGGGATACCCCGATGGTGGAGCTGTCCAAGGTGGTCACTCCATCGATGGCGAAGGTGTGGGGGAAGCTGGAGGCCTTCAATCCTGGCGGGTCGGTGAAGGATCGGATCGCCTTCGCCATGATCCAGGACGCGGAGGAGCGGGGGCTGCTCAAGGCCGGGGGAACGATCATCGAGCCGACCAGCGGGAACACCGGGATCGGCCTCGCCATGGTGGCCGCGGTCCGGGGGTACCGCCTGATCCTCACGCTCCCCGAGGGGATGAGCACGGAACGGGTGAGCCTTCTGGAGCGGTTCGGCGCGGAGGTGATCATGTCGCCGGCGATGGAGGGGATGGCCGGCGCGGTGAAGAAGGCGAGGGAGATGGTCGCCTCGATGCCAGGGGCCTTCATGCCCCACCAGTTTTCCAACCCGGCCAACCCGAGGATCCACCGGCAGACGACCGCCCAGGAGATCCTCCGGGCGACCGACGGAGAATTCCACGCCTTCGTTGCGGGGGTCGGTACCGGCGGGACCCTGACCGGCGTGGGGGACGTTTTGAAGAAGCGGAATCCGGCGTTGAAGGTGATCGCCGTCGAGCCGGCCTCCTCCGCCGTCCTTTCCGGAAGGCCGGCAGGCCCCCACCGGATCCAGGGGATCGGGGCCGGGTTTGTTCCGGAGGTACTGGACCGCTCGGTGATCGACGAGATCCTCCCTGTGGAGGATATGGAGGCCTACCGGATGGCCAGGCGGCTGGCCAGGGAGGAGGGGATCCTGGCCGGGATCTCCGCCGGGGCCGCGGTCTGGGCGGCGCTGAAGGTCGCCGAGCGGCTCGGTCCAGAGAAAACGGTCGTCGCGATGCTGCCGGATACTGGAGAGAGGTACCTCAGCCTCGACCCGTACTTTGAGGAGTTTTAACGGTGACCCGATGAGACCCTCTCCCGGGATCACCTACGCCATCAAGGCCCTGGTGGATCTGGCCCTCCACCAGGGAAGCGGGCCGGTCACGGTGGGCTCGATGGCCAGGCGTCAAGGGATCCCCCTTCGCTACCTGGAGCAGCTTCTCAACCGCCTTAGGCGCCGCGGCATCGTGGCGGCGGAGCGGGGGCCCCGCGGCGGCTATCAGTTGGGGGTGCTCCCCTCCAAGATACCGATCAGCGCCATCTTCGAATGCCTGGAATCGAAGGCCCTCCACCCCCGCAGGGCTCTTTCGGCCCCTGCGGGGCAGCCGGATCCGACGGCCCCCCTCTGGAGGCAGCTCGAGACGGCGGTCCAGACCACCTTAAAGGCCACCACCCTCGAGGACCTCGTTTCCCAGGCCCGGCAGAACGCCCGGTTCCTGGACCATTCCTACACGTTCCACATTTAGAGCCGGTTACAAAACCCCCCGTGGCCGCGCTGGGCGGAGTTGCCAGCCGGGCAAGGCGGGAGGAGGAGGCGTATCATGAGAGTCAAGATACGCCGACGACGAGCAACGCAGCCCGGCGAAGCAAATCCGCCCAGCCCTTTTAGGTTGCGGCGGCAGGCGGCCATCTCCATCGTCGCTCCTCCTCGACGTACTCCAGGGAGTACGCCATCGTCGTCGCTCCTTGGATCTGGCCCCCTGGCGCTCGCAACGCGGCTCACGCGAGGTTTTGCAACCGGCTCTTAGTTCGCCTCAAAAAATTCCCCGCCCATCTTGTATTTTTGCACCTGGATCAGATAACCTTGAATTAGGGAATAGATGGGGTCTGACCCCTAGGAGATCTGCCTCGGAAGCGATGGGGTCAGACCCCAACAGGGTCTGGTTTTGAAGTGGGGTTTAGCTAATCAGGAGGGAAAGATGTTGAAGCAGGTTTTTTTACGCCCACTTTGCGGGTTGCTTATGATAGGGCTGATCCTTTGGGGGCCCGGAGCCCCTTCGGCCCTGGCCCAGTTGACGCCCGACCTCCTGGAGCGATGCAGAAACGAGATCGCCAATGATCCGACCATTCCTCCGGAGGTCAAGGAAATCGCCTTGAATGAGGTGCTGCCCAAGCTGGAAGAGGCCGCCGATTGGGAGCACGCCTCACCGGAGGCGCAGGCCGAGGCTCAGAGAGTGGAGCGGGTCGCCATGGCGATCCATGAATCGGCCCTGCCCTCACGCGAGGGCTACGAGAAGATGCTGACGGGGGAGGGGGGCACCCTTACCCCCGAGATGGCGGCCCCGATGGCGGCTGAATCGAGCGCCCCCACGGCGATGGGAACGGAGCTTTCTACGGATTACTCCACCTCCTCAGGGACCACCACCGAGACCGCCACCTCGGGGGGGACGACAGGAACCGTGACGCAGGAGACGACCTCCCCCACCTTGGATGCGCCAAAGACGGAGACCAGCGGCTCCAGCGAGACCACGTTCGAATCGAAATACTCGGACGGCCACCCTCTCTGCGCTACGGAGATGACGCACGTGGAAGGGGTGGACGGCAGCGACCCGGGGCACTGCGTTTAGCAGTAGAGAAGATCCTCGCTTTCGCGAGGATGACATTTTGAAATGGGCTCTAAAACCGGGCGGTCAGGTTAGCGGAGATCGTGGTGTCGACGTACTCGCCGGTCGGCTCGTTGGAGTTCAGGGACCTGCGGCTGACGCTCGGATTAAGGCTCCAAGCCCTGTTGAATTCGTAAGCGCCCGCAACCGTCCAGGTGTGGGTGTCGTCGTACCGGGCCTCGGGCCTGATCCCAACCACCGGCCGATGCTTGTAGTTCTTCCGCTCGAAGGAGTAGCTCACGTTCAGGGAAAGCCTCTTGGTCAGCGGCCGGTGGACAAAGGCGCTCACCTTGTAATCCCCGGCGTCGTAGAAGTCGTTTCGGGCGTCGTTGGAGTCGTGGAGGTACCACTCCTGCCGGACCCTGAGGAACGTCTCCATCCAGGTGGTTCCCAGCTCATAGCGAAGGCGGTGACGGGTGTCCTGGCGATCCGATAGGGTTGCTGATCCGAGGCCGTTCCTGGCCTTCTTGGAGAGGTAGTCCCGGATGAACCACTCGTATCGGACGCCCTGGA
>JACPXU010000116.1 GCA_016196375.1 Candidatus Omnitrophota bacterium
GGCGCCCATAACTTCATCGCCAACGGGATCGTGGTGCACAACAGCAAGCTGACGATGAAGTACCCCGGGGTGCACCTGGTCGGCCGGAAGGCCCGGGGGGAGGTGGTGTCGGTCGCCTTCTCCGGACGCGGCCAGCATCAGGACGCCGGCGCCAAGATGGTCCACGCCGCGCCGGAGACCAGCTCGACGATCCTCTCCAAATCGATCTCGAAGGACGGGGGGCGCACGAGCTACCGGGGACTGGTCAAGGTCTACCCGCAGGCGGAGCATGTGAAATCCTCCGTCCGCTGCGACGCCCTGCTCATGGACGAGATCTCCCGGTCGGACACCTATCCGACGATGGAGATCGATGCCAAGCAGGTCCAGATCGGCCACGAGGCGACGGTGAGCAAGATCGGGGAGGAACAGCTCTTCTACCTGATGAGCCGGGGATTGAAGGAGCAGGAGGCGACCACGATGGTCGTGAACGGCTTCTTCGAGGCCTTCACCAAGGAGCTGCCCCTGGAGTACGCGGTGGAGCTGAACCGTTTGATCCAACTGGAGATGGAGGGATCGGTCGGCTGATGGATCTGCCACGGATCGCGGGGCCTGAGTCCTCGGAGCGCCTCCGGGCCTTGCGGCGAAGCGCCGCGGAGCGGTTCGAGAAGCTCCCCTGGCCCGCCAAGACCGACGAGGAATGGAGGCGGACCGACCCGGGGAAGATTCCCCTCTCGGCGGTGGAGCTTCAGCCGGCCGCCCCCGCCCTGACGGTGAGCTGGGAGGCGGTTCCCCCGGAGGGGATCCGCTCGGGGGTGATCCTGACGGACCTCAAGACCGCCCTCCGGCAGTTCCCGGACCTGCTGGAGGAGTATCTGTTTCAAAGCGGATCGCCCGAGGGGCTGGCCAAGTTCGTCGCCCTCCACGAGGCCCTCTGGAGCGACGGGCTCTTCTGCTACGTCCCGGAAGGGGTGAAGCTGGAGGTCCCCTTGAAGGCCCGGATCGAGATGAAGGGTCACGGGGCCGCCCTCTTCCCCCACATCCTGCTGGTGCTTGGGGCGGGAGCCGAGGCGACCCTGGTGGACGAACGGACCTGCGCCGGCAACGGCCCGGGGCCCTCTCTCTGCGACGAGATGGTGGAGATCTTCGTCAAGGAAGGGGCCCGGCTCCGGTACATCCACCTGCAGCGCTGGGACCCCTCCGTCACCGAGCTGTTCACGCAGCGGGCCCTCGTCGAACGGGACGCCCAGTTCATGAACGTCACCATCGGATTGGGGGGGCGGCTGACCAAGGCCAACGTCGAGACGGTGATTCAAGGGGCCGACAGCCGCACGGATCTGCTGGGGGTCCTCTTCGGATCCGGGGATCAGCACTTCGACTTCCACACCCTTCAGGATCACCGGGCCGTTCACACGATGAGCGACCTCCTGTACAAGAGCGCTCTGGAGGACCAGGCCAAGGCGGTCTACACCGGCCTGATCCGGATCCGGAAGGAGGCGCAGAAATCGGACGCCTACCAGGCGAACCGGAACCTCCTCTTAAGCCAGGGCTCAAAGGCCGACTCGATCCCGATGCTGGAGATCGAGGCGGACGACGTTCGCTGCACCCACGGGGTGGCGGTCGGCCCGGTGGATGAGGAGCAGGCCTTCTACCTGATGAGCCGGGGGATGTCCGGCGCCGAGGCGGACCGGCTGATCGTTGAGGGGTTCTTCGAGCAGGTCTTCAAGCGGATCCCGCTGGAGGGATTGAGGGAGGAGCTGACGGCGGAGGTGACCCGCCGGCTCAAGTCCCGTTCATGAGCAACCTGGCGCCAGGATTGATCCCGGCGCCGTTCCGTAGGGAAAGGAGAGAAGGACCATGATCACGTTGACGGAGAAAGCGGTTCAGAAGGTTCAGACGCTGCAGCAGCAGGAGGGAAAGGCCGGCTACGCCCTGCGCCTGAAGGTGGTGGGAGGGGGCTGCTCCGGTTATTCTTACAGCATGGATTTCGAGCAGAGCCCGGCGCCCGGCGACACCGTTTATGAGGATCAGGGGGTGAAGATCGTCGTGGACCCGAAGTCCCTGCCCCTCATCGAGAACACCCAGGTGGACTGGGCGGATGGGATGACCGGGGCGGGATTCACCCTTCAGAACCCGAACGCCAAGGGGACCTGCGGCTGCGGCCATTCATTCAGCGTGTAGATTTGATGAAAAGGGCTCCATAGAATGCTCGATGTGGCACGAATAAGAGAGGATTTCCCGATCCTGGGACGCAAGGTCCACGGCAGGCCGCTCGTCTACCTGGACAACGCGGCCACCTCGCAGAAACCTTTGGCCGTCGTGGAGGCGCTGGTGGAGTTCTACACCCGGACCAACGCCAACGTGCACCGGGGGATCCACGCCTTGAGCGAGGAGGCCACCGCCCGGTTCGAGGAAGCCCGCGCCAAGACGGGCCGCTTCATCGGAGCGCCGAAGCCGGCCACGGTGATCTTCACCCGGAACGCCACCGAGGCGGTGAACCTGGTCAGCCACGCCTGGGGGCGGCGGCACGTCGGCCCGGGGGATGAGATCCTCTTGACCGAGATGGAGCATCACTCGAATCTCGTTCCCTGGCAGATGCTGGCCCAGGCACAGGGGGCGACCCTGAAATTCATCCCGGTCACCTCAGACGGCCAGCTCGCCCTCGAGGAGCTGCCGCGCCTGCTGGGAGGGAAGACCCAGCTGGTGAGCCTGACGCTCATGTCCAACGTGCTGGGCACCATCAACCCGGTGAAGGAGGTGGTGCAGCAGGCCCATTCCAAGGGGATCCCGGTCCTGGTGGATGGGGCCCAGGGGGTGCCTCACCTGCCGGTCAACGTCCTGGACCTGAACTGCGACTTCCTCGCCTTCTCGGCTCACAAGATGCTGGGGCCGACCGGCGTTGGGGTCCTGTACGCCAAGGAGGCGATCCTCGAGGAGATGGACCCGTTCCTCGGCGGCGGGGACATGATCCGGGACGTCTGGCTGGAGAAGGCCGTCTGGAACGACCTGCCCTGGAAGTTCGAGGCGGGGACGCCGAACGTCGCCGACGTGATCGCCTTTGGGGCGGCCATCGATTACCTGGAGCGGATCGGGATGGAGGAGATCCGCCGTCACGAGGAGGCGCTCACCCGCCACGCGATCAAGCTCCTCCGGGAGATCGAGGGGCTGACGATCTACGGCCCGCTGGACCCGGCCCGCCGGGGGGCCGCCATCGCCTTCAACGTGAACGGCCTCCATCCCCACGACCTCGGCCAGATCCTGGACGAGGAGGGGATCGCCATCCGGGCGGGGCACCACTGCTGCAAGCCCCTGATGAGGAAGCTTGGGGTCGTGGCCGCCGCCCGAGCCAGCTTCTACCTGTACAACACGGAGGAAGAGGCGGAGCTTCTGGCCCAAGCGGTGTCTAAAGCGAAAGGAGTGTTTCACGTTGTCTCTCACCGATGACCTGTACCGGGAGATCATCCTGGAGCATTTCAAGAACCCGCGCAACCACGGGCGGCTGGAACGGCCGGACCTGACGGCGCAGGGGGCCAATCCCTTCTGCGGGGACGAGCTGGAGCTGACCCTCGCCCTCGACGGCGAGCGGCTGCGGGAGATCCGGGCCGACGGGAAGGGCTGCTCGATCAGCCAGGCCTCCGCCTCGATGATGACCGAGGCGGTCAAGGGGAAGACCCTGGAGGAGGCCCAGAAGCTGGCCCACCAGTTCAAGGCCACCATGCTGGAGGGGGCCCCGATGAATCTGCCGCCGGAGCTGGAGGATCTCGAGTCCCTGGAGGGAGTGAAGAAGTATCCGGTCCGGATCAAGTGCGCCATCCTGAGCTGGAACACCCTGCTGGAAGGGATCGAGGCCCATCGGCGGGGAAAGCCGGCCGCCTCCCACGTCGAGGGAGAGGAGGGTGAACGGCCGGACCTGACCCAGCAGATGACGACGCCGGCCGCTGAACAGGAAAAGGGGCCGGCCGCCGAGGGGCTTGAGGAACAGGTCCAAACCGCCTTGAAATCGGTGATCGACCCGGAGCTGAACATGAACGTCGTCGACCTGGGGCTGATCTATCAGACCGACATCCGGGAGGGCCGCGTGAGGGTGGTGTACACCCTGACGAGCCCCGGCTGCCCCCTCGGGCCGGTCATCAAGGGACAGGTGCAGAGCGCCCTGACGAGGATTCCCTGGGTGAAGGAGGTCCAGACCGACCTGGTCTGGACTCCCCCCTGGGATCCGCACACGATGGCCTCGGAAGAGGCGAAGATGGAGCTGGGGATCTGGTAGGATGGATCACAACGAGATTGCTTCGCTCCCTTCGGTAACCAGCGGTGACATCCTCAGCCGGATCGGCAACACCCCTCTCATTCCCCTGCGCAAGATCGGCAGGGAGTTCCCGGGGGTGACCCTCCTGGCCAAAGCGGAGTGGTTCAACCCGGGCGGGTCGGTGAAGGACCGGACCGCCTGCCAGATCGTCGCCACGGCCGAACAGGAGGGGCTGCTCTCCAGGGAGCGGATCCTCCTCGACGCCACCTCCGGCAACACCGGCGTCGCCTACGCCATGATCGGCGCGGCCAAGGGGTACCGTGTCAGGCTCTGCGTGCCGGCCAACGCCAGCCGGGAGGTGGCGGAGACGATGAAGGCCTTCGGGGCGGAGCTGATCCTCACCGATCCGCTCGAGAGCTCCGACGGGGCGATCCGAAAGGCGAGGGCCCTCATGGAAAAAGAGCCCCACCTCTATTTCTACGCGGACCAGTACAACAACCCGGCCAACTGGAAGGCGCACCTGGAGACGACCGGCCCTGAGATCTGGGAACAGACCGAAGGGACCCTGACCCATCTCGTGGCCGGGATCGGAACGTCGGGCACCCTCATGGGGACCGGCCGCTTCTTGAAAGGGCGCGACGGGAAGATCCAGGTGGCCGCCGTCCAGCCGGACTCCCCGCTGCACGGGCTCGAGGGCCTGAAGCACATGGCCACCTCCCTGGTGCCGGGGATCTATGACCCGGCCTTCCCCGATCTGA
>JACPXU010000009.1 GCA_016196375.1 Candidatus Omnitrophota bacterium
GGGCTAAAATCTACCCACACCAAACGGAGAAGACCCTCTTTTCCAATGTATAGATCAGGAAGCCGTAAATGCGTTTCTCTCCAACAGCCGCTGTCGGATTCTCCGCCACCATTCCGATTGTGTCACGCCGTCTTAAAAAGCGAAGAAGGTCCTCCTCGGTCCAAGGCGCCGGGAAGGAGGCCTGCTCGATCTGAAGAACCTCCGGATAGTCCCGTCTTATTAGCCAGTCGATATGGACCTTGAGCGGCTCCTCGAGTCCCGCGGCTTCGGCTGAAGGAGGCCTCACCACCGGCCGCAGGCCGGCGGCAAGCTCTTGCGGGGCGGACTCCGCCTGCTCCTGCGGGCGCAGCGCCAAGGCAGGGCCCGGCGCCAGGAGAGAGAAGATCATTACGAAGGAGACAACCTGTTGAAGTGACCGCATCGGTTTCCTCTTACAAAAAGTATACCTGATGATGGAAGAAAAAAATGCGGAACGGTGCCAGGATTAATCCTGGCACCGGGCTGCCGATGGGGTCTGACCCCGCGGGGTCAGACCCCGTCAGCCGGAGAAATGGGATTCGACGAGCTCGCAAAGGATGTGGCCGATGGTGATGTGGGACTCCTGGATCCGCTGGGTGGAGTCGGAGGGGATCGTGATGGCGAGGTCCGCCATGCGGCCCAAGGGGCCGCCGTCCCGGCCGGTCAGGGCGACAGTCTTGAGGCCCCTTTCGTGGGCCGCCTGGATGGCGGCCAGGACATTGGGGGAATGGCCGCTCGTTGAGATCCCGACCGCCACGTCGCCGGCCTGCCCCAGCGCCTCGACCTGCCTCGCGAAGATGGTGTCGTACCCGAAGTCGTTGGCCAGGGCGGTCAGGTTGGAGGTGTCGGTGGTCAGGGCGATGGCGGCCAAGGCCCGGCGCTTGACGATGAGCTTGCCCACCAGCTCCGCGGCGATGTGCTGGCTGTCGGCCGCCGAGCCGCCGTTTCCGAAGAGGAGGATCTTGTGCCCTCCCTCCAGGGCATCAATGAGCAGGCGGGCGGCCCGTTCAATGGCGGGGACCAGCTTCTCCAGGACCCGCTCCTTGGTCCGGATGCTGTCGGTGAGGCGCTCCCGGATCTCCCGATCAAACCCCTTAGCCGAAGAAGATCTTGGCGATCTCATAGAGATCCATCTCCACCGTTTTGAGCTGCTTGACCGCCGACTCGATCGGGACCGCCACGATGGCGTTCCCCTTCAAGCTCACCATCTTGCCGAACTCCCCGTTTGAGATCAGCTCCACCGCCTTCACGCCGAAGCGGGTGCCGAGCACCCGGTCGAGGGCGGTGGGTGAGCCGCCCCGCTGGACGTGGCCCAGCACCGTCACCCGGGTCTCGAAGCCGGTCTTCTTCTCGATCAAGGTTCCCAGGGTCTCGCCGATCCCGCCCAAGCGGACATGGCCGAACTCATCCAGCTTCCGGTCCTGGGTGACCGCCTGCCCCGTGGCGAACTGGGCCCCCTCCGCCACGACGATGATGGAGAAGGTCTTCCCCCTGGCGTGGCGATTCTGAACGGCGGCGCAGATCTCCTCGAGGTCGATCGGGATCTCCGGGATCAGGATGAAATCGGCGCCGCCGGCGATCCCGGCGTGGACGGCGATCCAGCCGGCGTGGCGGCCCATCACCTCCACCACCATGATCCGCTGATGGCTCTCGGCGGTGGTGTGGAGCCGGTCGATCGATTCCATGGCGGTGTTGACGGCGGTGTCGAAACCGAAGGTGTAGTCGGTCTCGGAGAGGTCGTTGTCGATCGTCTTGGGGACCCCGACCAGCTTGATCCCCTCCTTGAACAGCTTGTGGGCGACTCCGAGGGTGTCCTCACCGCCGATGACGACGAGGGCGTCCAGCCTGAGGCTCTGGATGTTGGCCTTCAGGGAAGCGAGATGGTTGGGATCCTTGTACGGGTTGGTCCGGGAGGTGCCGAGGATCGTTCCCCCCTTGGGGAGGATCCCGGAGACCGACTGGAAATCCAAGGGGATCGTCTCATTCTCCACCAACCCCTTCCAGCCGTTCTTGATCCCGATGACCTCCAGCCCAAGGCTGTACGATTTCCGGACGATCGCCCGGATCACCGGGTTGAGGCCGGGGCAGTCCCCGCCGCCGGTCAGGACGCCGATCTTCTTCAAAGGGCCGGCCCCCACCGGTCAAAACCCACGGAAGGGGGTGGTGGTGATCTTATCCTCCCGGCGGCCGGGGCCGCTGGGCGCCTCCTCCCGGGAGGCGATCTTGGCCACGTGGACCTTGACCAAGACCGGCTCCTCGATCCCGGAGAGCATCTCCTGGACCCTGGACTTCACCAGCCCCTGGATCCGCTCCGTCACCTCCGGGATGTGGGCCTCGGACCAGAGGGTGACCCGGGCCCGGACCAGGATCCGGCCCTTCTTGGCCACCACATCGGAGCGGAGATCCTTCACCTCCGGCAGCTCCCGGGTGGAGCGCCGGATGAAATCCTCGATCGCCGAGAGGGAGACGGTGACCTGCCCGTCCGGGTTCTCGAAGGCGATCGTCTTCTGCTGCTGGAGCTTGGCGAGGGTGAGCTGGGCGATCATCCAGTTGAGGAGGATGAGCCCGGTCCCCGTCAGGAAACAGGCGAGCCGGAGGTTCTTCTCCGTGTAGGCCTTCTGAAGCCAGAAAACCGCCCCCTCGATGGAAATCCCCTGGAGGGAGAAGATCACCAGCCCCGCTCCCATCAGGACGAAGAGGATCATGTAGCAGCTCATGATGATCCAGGTAAAGACCTTCACTTCAGATCCCCCCTTGTTTGAACGTGATGAATGCCGACGTTGATCTCGACGGCGTTTAAGTGGGTCATCCGCTCCAGGACCTCCCGCACCCGGTCCTGGACCTGGGCCGCCAGATGGGGGAGGCTCACCTCATACTCCGCGACCAGATTCAGCCAGAGGCGGACCTCCTGATCCTTCGTCTCGACCCGGACGCCCCGGGTGCCGAGCCCGCAGAGCCCCGACAAGAAGGGCAGCGGCCCCCGCCAGATGTCGACGACGCCGGGGACCTCCCGGGCCGCCAGGGCGGCGACCGAGGCGATCACTTCGTTGCGGATGACGACGGCTCCCAGATCGGTCTTCGGCGACATCAGCGGCTCATCCTCATCCGGTCCCGGTCAGCTCGCCGGCCTCTTTTCGGACCCCGTAGAGGCGCTCCACGAAATCGGTCGAGTACCTCCCGGCCACAAAGGAGGGGTCGTTGAGCACCGTCCGGTGGAACGGGATCGTCGTCTTGATCGGGGCGACCACCATTTCCTCCAGGGCCCGCCGCATCACCTGGATCGCCTCCCGGCGGTCGCGCCCGCGGGCGATCACCTTGGCCAGGAGGGAATCGTAGTGGGGCGGGACCTTGTAGCCGGCGTAGAGATGGCTGTCGATCCGGATGCCCGGCCCCCCCGGCGGGTGATACTGGACGACCTCCCCGGGGCACGGCATGAAATCCTGGTCCGGGTCCTCGGCGTTGATCCGGCACTCGATGGCGTGGCCGCTCCAGCGGACATCATCCTGGCCGAAGGAGAGGCGCTCCCCGGCGGCGATCCGGATCTGCTCCTTGATCAGGTCGATCCCGGTCACCGCCTCGGTCACCGGGTGCTCCACCTGAACCCGCGTGTTCATCTCCATGAAGTAGAAGCTCCCCTCCCGATCCATCAGGAACTCGATCGTGCCGAGCGAGGTGTAATCGACCGCCTTGGCCCCCCGGACGGCGATCTCCCCCATCCGCTTGCGGACCTTCCCGTCCACCGCCGGGGAGGGAGACTCCTCCAGCAGCTTCTGGTGCCGCCGCTGGATGGAGCAGTCCCGCTCCCCGAGGCTGACGACATGGCCGTGGGAGTCGGCGGCGATCTGGATCTCAACGTGGCGGGGGTTCTCGATGTACCGCTCGATGTAGACGTCCGGCACCCCGAAGGCCGCCTCCGCCTCCGCCTGGGCCGTCATGAAGGCGCTGATCAGGCGGACGTCGTTGTGGGCCACCCGCATCCCCTTGCCGCCGCCGCCGGCCGCCGCCTTGATGATCACCGGATAGCGGACCTGCTTGGCGACCCGCATCGCCTCCTCCTTGGTGGAGACCGCCGAGAGGGAGCCGGGGATGAGCGGCACGCCGGCCTTGCCCATCACCTTCTTCGCCTCGATCTTGTCCCCCATCCGCCGGATTGCCTCCGGACCGGGCCCGATGAAGACGATCTTGCAGGATTCGCAGATCTCCGCGAAATGGGCGTTCTCGGCGAGGAAGCCGTACCCGGGGTGGATCGCCTCCACGTCGGTGATCTCCGCCGCGCTGATCAAGGCGGGGACGTTCCGGTAGCTGGAGGCGGAGGGGGCCCCGCCGATGCAGACCGTCTCATCCGCCATGCGGACATGCATCGAATCGGCGTCGGCCTCGGAATAGACCGCCACGGTCCGGATCCCCATCTCCTTGCAGGCCCGGATGACCCGAACGGCGATCTCCCCCCGGTTGGCGATCAGGATCTTGGAGAACATTACCCCGGCTCGACGAGGAACAGGGCCTGGCCGAACTGGACCGGCTGGCCGTTCTCCACGAGGATCTGGAGGATCCTCCCCTTGATCTCCGCCTTGATCTCGTTCATCAGCTTCATCGCCTCGATGATGCACAGGACCTGCCCCGGCTCCACCTCCTGCCCCACCTCGACGAAGGGAGGGGCCTCAGGGGCCGGCGCCCGGTAGAAGGTGCCGACCATCGGAGACTTGATCTCCATTCCGGCCGGCTTCGGGACCGCCTCGGGACCGGCGGCGGCCGGCTCCGGGCCGGCGGCGCCCCGCCCCGCCTGGATCCGCTCCACCAGGATCCCCTGCCCGCCCGCCTCCGCCCCCCCTTTGCGGAGGCGCACCTTCATCCCCTCCCGCTCCAGCTCGATCTCCACCAGCTGGTGCTCGTTCATCAGGGCAATCAGCTCCTTCAACTCCTTGAGATTGACCATTTAGAGCCCCCGCCCCGCGTATTCGCCGGTTCGCGTGTCCACCTTGATCTGCTCCCCCGGCTCGACAAAGAGAGGAACCTGAATCTTGAAGCCGGTCTCCAGGATCGCCGGCTTCATGGAGGCCTTCGAGGTGTCCCCCCGAAGGCCCGGATCCGATTCCACCACCTTGATGGTGACGGTGGTCGGAAGCTCCAGGCCGATCAGCCGGCTCTCGTAGAACTCCCCCTTCACCTCCAGGTTCTCCGTCAGGTACCGGACCGCCTCCGCCAGCTCGGAGGCCTGGAAGAAACGGTCCTCGTAGGTCTCCAGATCCATGAAGTGGTAGCTGTCGCCGGCCCGGTACTGGAACTGGAGGGCCCGCTTCTCGATGAAGGCGTCCTGGAACTTCTCCCCCGCGTCGAAGGTCTTGCTGAGGACGGCCCCGTTCTTGATCGACTTGAGCTTCGTCCGGACGAAGGCGGAACCCTTGCCCGGTTTCACGTGCTGGAACTCGACGAGGAGATACAGCTCCCCATCGAGAAGAAGGGCCATCCCTGCCTTGAACTGGTTGGTGGAGATCATGAAACGGACATTTTAACGTTTCGAGGGACGGGCCGTCAACCCTGCCAGCGCCTGCAGGCCGAGGCCGTAGCTGGCCGCCCCGAATCCGGTGATCTGCCCCGCCACCACCGGGGCCATCAGGGAGCTGTGGCGGAACGGCTCCCGGGCGTAGATGTTGCTCAGGTGGACCTCGACGGCCGGCACCCCGGCCGCCTCCAGGGCGTCCCGGATCGCCACCGAGGTGTGGGTGTAGGCGGCGGGATTGATCAGGATGCCTGCGTAGCGGCCCCTCGCCTTCCCGATCGCCTCGACGATCTCCCCCTCATGGTTGGATTGAAGGAGATCGAGCTCCATCCTCAGCCTCTTGGCCTCGGCGGCGAGGCCCCGGTTGATGTCGGCGAGGGTCCCCTTGCCGTAGACGGCCGGGTCGCGCTTCCCCAACAGCTGAAGATTCGGCCCATGGATGACCAGTATCTTCTTCATCACCCGTTCTTCTTCGGCCTCTCCGCCTCCTCGACCAGCATCACCGGTATCCCTTCCCGGATCGGATACCTCAGGCCGCAGCCTGAGTGGGTGCAGGCGATCCGTTCCCCTTCCAGGGTGACGGGGGCCTTGCAGGCCGGGCAGGCCAAGATCTCGAGCAGCTCCTTGTCGATCAATGGGATCCCTCCTCCTTGACGGTTTCTCTATCCAGCGCCGGCGAAGCTCCGGGCGATTCAATCACCTCGAGCCGATCCCCGAAACGGGTCAACCCCCGCTGGGCCTTCTCAAAGTTGGTGAGGGCGTTCCTCACCTGCTTTCCGGCCAGGTCGAAATCCTCCCGGACGCCGGAGAACTCCCTCCGGAGGCGGTCCAGCGCGGAGAGGATCTCCTTGGCCTTCTGCTCCACGGTGAGGCCCCGCAGCCCCTGGAGGATCACCTGGAGGTAGGCGTAGAAGCTGTTCGGCGAGACCGGGATCACCTGCCGGCGGATCGCGTGCTGGAAGAGGCCCTTCTCATCGGCGATCCCCTCCTCCTTGATGATCGTCTCGTAGTAGACGTTCTCCGCCGGGATGTACATCAGGGCGAACTCAAAGGTCCCCTCCGCGGGACGGATGTACTTCTCGGAGATGGCGTCGATGTGCTGCTTGACGTCCCGGACCAGCCCCTTGCGCCACTCCCCCTTCTCCTCCTCGGTCACCGCCTGCCCCATCCTGCGGAACTGCTCCAGGGGAAACTTGGAGTCCACCGGGACCAGCCGGTTCCCCACCCGGATCACCGCGTCCACCCGCTCGCCGCTGGCGAACTCGTACTGGATGGAATAGAAATCGCTCCCCTGCGGCATGATCTGGGCGAGGAGATCGGCGAGGAAGAATTCCCCCAGGCCGCCGCGCATCTTGGGGGCCCGAAGCAGCTCCTGGAGGGAGGCGACGTTGCGGCCGACCTCCTCCACCTTCCGGGTCGCCTCCTGGAGCCGGCCCAGCTCCTGGGTCACCTTGGAGAAGGTATCGTTGGCCTGCTGCAGCTTCTGGCTGACCGACCGCTCGGTGGTCTGGACCTGGCCCTGGACCTGCTGCCAGATCCGGGCGATCTCCTCTGAGAGCCGCTTGGACCACTCCTCCTTCAAGAGGCCCAGCTTCGCCTCCTCCTTCTTCTCCAGGGTCTCCTGCATCTCCGGCGGCAAGGGGGAACCGACGAGGCGCCAGAGCCTCCAGAGAACGCCTAGGATCGTCCCCAGAAGCAGAAGGATGAGGAAGCTAACGAACAGGGTCATTGGATCCCTGTGACTTGGCCACGTATTTCATCCGAAGCTCGTAGAGAACCCCATCCAGCAAAGAGGCCTCCTCCCCGGTCAGGTTTCCCTTCGTCTTCTCCTTCAGCATCCCCAGGATATCGATCAAGGTGCGGGCCTGCTCAAGATCCTCATGGCGCTGGTTGGTGACCGGATGGGGAAGCTCCCCCAGCGCCGTCATCGCCTGCATGGAGAGTGAGGAGAGGAAGAAGCGGAGGTCGGCCTGCTCCCCGGGGGAGGCGGAGGCCTTCTCCTCGGCCGGGGCCGTCTCGGAGCGGAGGACCCGCTCCTTCTCCACCTGGGCCTTCCATGCTTCATCAACCTTCTTCTGAATCCGCTCAGATCCCTCGCTCATCTCAACAGGATTCCCCCGTAGCCGATCACCGAGTCGCTCTCGCCGGCCTGGCCGGCGCGCGCCTCATATTTTACAAGAAGAGCCCCGGCGACACCAAGGCTCTTCGCGGCCGCGATCAGGGCCGAGACGGAGGCGGGGCCGCACATGGAGATCTCATGCTCCTTGACCGCCTCCATCAGGCCGGCCTCATCCAGCGCCAGGATCCGGTCCAGGGCAAGGCGGTCCTTCCTCTGCGCCGCCGCCAGCGGCTCATGGCGGCTGAGATCGGTGGAGGCCACCAGGAGGACCTCCCCCTCTCGACGGCGGATCGCCTGGGCCAGGGCCTGGCCGATCCGCCGGATCACCGCCATCTCAGTTCCCTCCTCCGCCTCCGCCAAGGCGATCGGAACAAAGGCCTTGATCCTCCCCAGGCGCTGGAGGAACGGGAGCTGCACCTCGATGGAATGCTCATCCTGGTGGGCGAGGGAGTCCTTCTCCAGCTCCGGCGCTCCGGCCAGGATCGCCTCCGCCAGCTCCTCGTCGATCGGAAGCTCCCCCAGCGGAGTCACCCAGCTCCCACGGGCCATCACGCTGAAAGGCCTTCCGGCCCCGGTATGGTTCGGCCCGAGCAGGACGACCGTCGGGGGAAGATCGATCCGGGAGTAGACCTGGCCGGCCACCTCGCCGGAATCGAGAAGGCCCCCGTGAGGGACGATCGCGGCCATCGCCCGCCGCCGCCTCGCCGACCGCGCCGGGGCGCGTGGCGGCGCATCCGCCAGCGCCGGCCGCCGGGCCGGCACGGTGACCCGATCGATGAGATCGGTGAGCGGCCGTTTCTCCTCAGGATAAAAGATGCCGGCCACGACCGGCTGGCGCTTATTTCTTTCCGGCGGCTTCGGCCAGCTCCCCAGAGGCTTCATTCGCCGCACGGGACTCCTCCTTCGGCTGGCCGAGCAGGACAACGCACCGCTGGGGATCCAGGACGGCCCTGGCCAGCTCCTGGATCTGCTGGGGAGTGGCCTCTTTGACGGCGGCCTCATATCTGTCGGAGGAATCGAACCCGAGGCCGTACAGCTCGTCCAGGCTCGCCTGAGAGGCCAGCGCCGCCTGGGTCTGCCGGGCCACCCGGCGGGCCCCGAGGAGGCCCTGTTGGGCGCGATGGAACTCCTCGGGCGGGACCGGGGCGGCCCCGAGGCGGCGCGCCTCATCGATCAGCGCCTGCCGGACCGTCTCGAGCTGGGCCGGCTCCGTGACGGCGTACAGGATGAAGGAGCCGGGATCCACCCCATGGACGCCGAAGGCCCCGACGGTGTAGGCGAGGCCGCGGCGCTCCCGGACCTCGGTGAACAGCCGCCCCGCCCCGCCGGAAAGGATCGTCTCAATGAGATCCAGATGAGGAACCCGGGGATCGGTCACCCGAATCCCAGGGAAGCCGATCAGGATCAGGCCCTCTTTTCTCCCGCTGACCTCCCGGCGCTCCCGCTGGCCGCCGAGCGGCGGCTCCGGAGCGATCGGGAAGGATCCTCCCTGCGGGGGAGGGAGCTTCTCCAACAAGGGGCGCAGGCGGTCGAGCAGCTCCTGGCGTTTGAAGTCCCCGATCACGGCGACCACCATCTCCTTCGGGTCCAGGATCCGACGATAGAATCGGGCCAGATCCTCCCTCTTCAGTGAGGCCAAGGAGTCCGGGTTCCCCGCCGGGTCCAGGCGGTACGGGTGGACCGTGAAGAGGGAGGCGGCGAGCCGGCGCATCCCCCAGGGGAAAGGATCCTCCTCGCTGGCCTTGAGGGCGGCCAGGGCCAGGCGCCGCTCCTTCTCAAGCTCCTCCTCGGGAAAGGCCGGCTCCAGGATCAGCTCCCCCAGCAGGTCCGCGGCGCGCGGCAGCTCCGAGGAAACGACCGCCAGGGTCAGCCCGACGCTGTTTCGCCCGCTCACCGGACTCAGCTCCCCTCCCATCTGCCTGACCAGCCCGATGATCTCCTCGGCGCTCCTCCGGCCGGTCCCGCGAAGCAGCATCCGGGTGGTGAGGAGTGAGATCCCGTTGGTCCGCTCCGTCTCGTATCGGACCCCTCCCAGCATGGAGAGCTGAAAGGTGACGAGCGGAACCCGGTGATCCTCCCTGAGGAGCAGCCTCAGGCCGCTGGGAAGGGTCCGCTTCTCGACCGCCGGCTTGGAAGCGGGCCGGGCGGAAGACGGCCTGAGGATGGAAGCGGTCCCCCGCGGAAGGAGCCGGATCGTGGTGGCCCGCTCCAGGTCCAGGTACCGGGCCGCCACCCGCTGAAGATCCTTCAGGTCCACCCGCTGAACCTCCTCGATGTACCGGGCGGCGAAATGAGGATCGCCGACCAAGGTCTCGAAGGCGGCCAGGTCGGAGGCCTCAGCCCCCACCGCCTGCCGGTCCGCCACGTAATCCAGCAGGAGGGCCCGCCTGGCCGCCTCCACCTCGGCCGGAGTGAATGGGCTCCTCCTCGTCTCGTCGAGGCGCGCCCGGAGCTCCTGAAGGGCCTTCTCCATCCTCTCCGGATCCATCCGCATCTGCACGACGAACAGGCCCTTGGAGGAGGGAGTGTAGTTCGAGCAGCTCACCGAGTGAACGATCCCCGTTTCCTTCAGGGCCAGATCGAGACGGGAGCCCCGGCCGCCGCCCAAGATCCAGGCGAGGAGGTCCAGGGCGTACAGATCCGGGTCGGTGAGGGGGACGCCGGGGAATCCAACCGTCACGATCCCATGAGCCGCCTCCACCTCCTCGGTCACCTCCCGCGGGGAAACCGGCTGCGGCTCCTCCGGAACGACCGGGATCTCGACGGAGCCGGGCTGGATCCGGGAGGTCAACTCCTCCATCCGCTGGATCACCCCCTCAGCCTCCACGTCTCCCGCCACCCCGATCACGACCCGGTTGGGCAGGTAGTGGCTCCGATGGTACTCGACGATGTCGTCCCGCGTGAGGCGGCTCAGGATCGGCTCATGCCCGATGATCGGAGCCCGGTACGGATGGACCCGGTAGGCGTTCTCGAAGAGAAGGTCCCAGGCCACCTGCTCCGGATCGTCCCGGCGCATCTTCAATTCACGGAGCACCACCTGCTGTTCCTTCCTGAACTCCTCCGGATCCATGCTGGGGGAGAAGAGGGCATCCACGAGAAGATCGGCCGCCTGGGACCAGTACTCCTGGTTCACCACCGCTTGGTAGCTGGTGGTGTCGTAGGTGGTGAATCCCTGGGTGGTCCCACCGTAGGATCTCGCCTCCTGCTCCACCGCCCCGACCGGCCGCCGGGCCGTCCCCTTGAAGAGCATATGCTCCACCACGTGGGAGATCCCGCTTCCATAGAACTTCCCCTCGGTGGCCGATCCGGTCCGGACCACGGCGTGAAAGGCGACGAGGGGGTTGGCGTGATCCTCCAGGACGAGCAGGGTCAAGCCGTTGGGCAGAACGCGGCGGACGACGGGGGGGCGTTCCAGCTCCCGTGCCGGCGAAACCGACGAGGGAATCTCAGGCCCGGGAACCGACATGATCCGACAACCGGTCAGGAAGAAAGCAAGGAGGGAAACGAAGGGCCGCCCTAGAATCGCCTGCGGCCTTCTCGCAGCTTGCGCCGCCGGGCGACCGAGGGCTTCTCGTAGTGCTTGCGCGCCCGGACCACCTTCAGGATCCCTTCCCGTTCGACCTTCTTCTTCAGCCGCCGGAGGGCCTTCTCGAGGGACTCGTGCTCACGGACTTCAACCACTGGCATGGCGGTATCATACCGAACTCCGGGGCGGGCGTCAAGCTCCGTTGCCCTTCCTGTTGCCCTTCCCGGCCCGCTCCAGCAGCGGCTTCACCACGTTGAAGATCCGATAGGCGATCCTCTCGTAGCCCCGGTCGTTGGGGTGGAGGGTGTCGCTCATCAGGTCCGGTTCCGTCAGGAGCCCTTCCAGGATGTTCGGGATGAAGGCGGCCCGGCGGCTCCCGGCGAGCCTGGCGTAGTCCGCCCGGTAGGCGTCCCCCACCAGCCCCGGCTGAACCCCGACGAGCACCACCATCGCCCCCTTCTCCTGGATCCGGCGGACCATCTCATCCAGATGGGCAAAGACTTCCTCCTTTCGAACCCCATGGAGGAAGTCGTTGCCGCCGAACTCAACGATGACGAGGAGCGGGTCGCGGGAAAGGACATCCCCCTCAAGCCGCCTCAAGCCCATGTCGGTCGTCTCGCCGGCGACCCCGGCGTTGATCACCTCCCGACCAAGGGTCTTGGCGAGAAGGCTGGGATAGTCGTGGCCGGCCGAGGCGCCGACCCCCTCCGTGAGGCTGTCCCCGAAACAGATGATGGCGGAGCCGGCGGAGTCCAGGTTGGCCACGTCGGGCGGGAAGGAGCAGCCGGCGAGGAGCCCGCCGGCCATGCCCAGCGCGATGAGAAGACGGATCTTGCTATTCACCCAGTTTCTTCAGCGCCTTGTCCAGCAGGCCGCCGATCAGCTCCTCCGCCTTGTTGGAGAAGAGATGGGTGGTGACGTAGCCGACGTCCGGGACCACGACGATGCGGGAGAGGTTTCCCTGGACCATGACCGGCAGCTCCAGTCGCCCCTGCGGATCGGTGAGACCCTGAAGCTCCTTGACGCTCTGGATGATCGCGCCGGAGAGGGCCTGCTCCAGATAGATCCGGGACTGGAGCTGGACCGCTCCCTCCAGGGTCACCTGCCCCACGCCGGTCAGATCAAAGCTGTCTGTGGAAAGGGTCATCTGTCCGAGGGAGATGGTTCCGTTCTGAACGGCGGCGTTGACCTGGAGCGGCTTGAACAGGGTGTCTCGAGCGCTGAACCGATCCCGGTACGACTCCGGCAGGCGGCTCTCGATCGTCTCCGCCAGCCCTGGGATGATCGTGAGACGGGAGAAGACCTCCCGCAGGATGTTCAGGTTCGCCAGCCGCCCCTGCGTGAGGGTGAAGCTCCCCTGGCCGGTGAGGGTCTTGGAGATCTCCGGCCAACCGGCCCCCTGGAAGCTGCCCTGGAACGACCCGGAGAGCCTCCCTTGAAGCTGAGGATCGCCGGCGTTTTTGGCCGGGGCCAGCGCCTCAACCGCCAGCCGATCGAGGGAGAGCTTGAAGCTTCCCCTCGGCTTGGAAGGGAAATCCTCCACCAGGCCGCTGGCGGACACCGTGCCGGAGGCGACCGACGCGGAGAGGGATTTGAGATCGATCCGGTTGGGGTAGATCCCCACCTTCAGCGTGAGATCGTCTATGAGGAACGGGGGGGTGGCGTCGCTGAGTCGGATCGCGCTCCCTTGCATCTCGATCCGGTCAATCTGGAGCTCCTTCTTGAGAAGCGGAAGCAGCTCCAACAGGGCGCTGGCCTCGTCGATCTGGACCGACGGATCCGAGGGGCTCTGGGGACTCGGCTCGATGGAGAGCCCCTTGGCCGCTATCGCGATCCCCCCCTTCCATGCCAGCTTCAGACGGCCGATCCGGACCGGCCGGCCCAGGGCCTTCTCCATCTGCCGAACGATCACGGGGCGGTATCGGTCCAGGTCGAACTTGGCGATGAAGACCGCCAGCCCGATCGCGCCGACGGCGGCCAGCGCCGCCAGGATCAACAGGAGTCTCTTGATCATCTGCTAGGGTTGCCTCGCCCGCAGGACCTCGCCGATCTTCGTCGAATGGAGGTGGTGGGAGCAGTAGCCGCCCGGATTCTTCTCGAGGTACTTCTGATGGTACTCCTCCGCCCGGTAAAACGTCGACGCCGGCACGATCTCGGTGACGATGGGGGCCTGGAAGATCTTGGATTGGTCGAGGATCTGCTTGGCCCTTTCCGCCGCCGCCGCTTGCTCCTTGTCGTAGAAGAAGACGATGGAGCGGTACTGGCTCCCCACGTCGGGCCCCTGCCGGTTCAGCGTGGTCGGGTCGTGGTACTGCCAGAAGGTGATGAGGAGATCCCGATAGCTGATCCGCGAGGGGTCGTAGAGGAGCTCAAGGGTCTCCGCGTGGCCGGTCCGGCCGGCGCAGACCTGCTCGTAGGTCGGATCCTTGGCGGTCCCCCCCATGTATCCCACCGTCGTCGAGACCACCCCATCCATCTGGGAAAATATCTTCTCCACTCCCCAGAAACATCCGGCCGCGAAGGCCGCCTTCTTCAGCTTCGACTCCATCTGCCCCTCCGCATCACCCTGGAACAGCCCCGCGCAGCCGACCAACGGGATCAGCCACCACCGGCCCGGCCTCACGGGATCAGCACGATGTTCCCATGCGCCGGCGGCTCCATCACCTCCCGGTGCGCGCGGGCCGCCTCAGCCAACGGCAGCTCCTTCCCGACGACGGGGCGCAGGGCCCCGCGGCTCAGCCCCTGGACCAGATCGGCATGGACCTGGCCGTACTCCTGCGAGGCGACGTTCTTGAGCCTCATCCCCAGAACGGCCGCGTCCCGGACCATCAGATCCCGAGGGTCGATCTCCACCGTCCCCCGGCTCCCAATCACCACCACCCGGCCGGAGGGAGCGAGGAGCGAAAGATCCTTCCCGAGGTTCCGGTTCGCCAGCATCTCCAGGATCAGATCCACTCCACGACCCCCCGTGAGCTTCATGATCTCGTCGAAATGGCGGGGGTCCTGGTGATCCAACAGATGATCCGCCCCCTGTTCCTTGACCAGCCGCCTTCCCTGCTCGGAGCCGGCCGTCCCGAGGATGGTCAGCTTCGCCTGGCGGGCTAGCTGAACCGCCGCGGTTCCGACCCCGCCGCTGGCCCCATGGATCAGGACCGTCTCGCCGGGCTGAACCTTCGCCTTCCGGAAGAGGGCCCAGTAGGCGGTCACGTAGGGAATCCCGATGCAGGCCCCCTGTGCAAAGGAGATCGTCTCCGGCAAGGGGTGGACCTGGATCTCCTCAAAGAGGGCCTTCTCGGCATAGGAGCCGCTCACGCTTCTTGCGCCGTAAACCCTCTCGCCGACCCGCAGGCGTGTGACCCCCGGACCGACCGCCTCGACGGTCCCCGCCGCGTCGGCCCCCGGCGTGTAGGGGACCTCCGGCGAATAGCCGAAGGTGCCGGCCCGGACATAGGTGTCGACCGGATTGACCCCGGCCGCCTTCACCTGAACCAGAACCTCGCCGGGCCCGGGCCGGGGATCCTCGGCCTCCTCCAGCTTCATCATCTCCGGCGGCCCCGTTTGATAAACCCGGACCCGCTTCATCCTTTCCATCACCTCAGAACGGGATGCCGAAGGTCAGGTGGAGGTGGGAGGTGGAATCGTCATCCTCCCGGGCCAGGTTCACCCCGTAGTCGGCCCGGGCGACCCCCTGGACCTCCCAGATCTTGACGACGTAGCGCAGCCCCGCTCCGACACCGTAGCCGAAGTCGCCGACCTCGGAGAAGCGCCGGTAGGCCCGCCCGACGTCGAAGAAGGCGGCTACGGAGAGCCGGCGATGGAACCGCTCCTTGAAGATCGGCAGGCGGGCCTCGACGTTGTTGAGGAGCTCCAGCTTCCCGCCGACAAACTGGTCGTCGTTCCCCCGGGGAGTCAGCCACCGGCCCCGATGGCCCCGGACGGTGCTGGCGCCTCCAACGAAGTATCGCTCGAAGAAGGGGACCTCGTCGGTGGAGCCGAAGCTCTCCAGCCAACCGACCCGCAGGTGCTCGACGAAGGTGAGCTCCCCCCACCATCTGCCGGCGGCTGGCGAGCCGAGCGGAGTGGCATAGAGGGAGAAGTCGGACTCGAGCCGGCCGAAGTTGTAATCGCCGCCCCATCCCCGCAGGGCCATCTCCCCTTTGAGCCGGGCCCGGTAGCCGGCGGTCGGATAGAAGGGGTCATCCCGCTGATCCCGCTTGAGGGCCAGCCCCAGGGCGCTCACGGTGCTCAAGCCCCGGACGGTCCGGAAGGCGGCGTCCGCGTCGGCGCTGACATTGAAGACGCTATAGTCATCCAGCCGGTAGAAAGCCGACAGGTCGGTCGCCTCATCCAGCGCCGCGCCCAGGCCGACCTCGCCCCCCCAGTGGTGAAGGTCATAAGGGAGCAGCCTCTCCTGGCCCACGCGGCCCTCACCGGCGAAAAACAGAGGCCCATTGAAAAGCCGCCGGGCCTGAAGGCCGACGCTCAGCTCCTGAGCGTCACCGGAGAGATCTCCGGAGCCGTGAACCTTGACCCTCCCAAAGCCATGCTCCACCTCGGCGGCGCCGGAAGCGCGGCCGGCCGTCTGCTCCGCCTCCTCGGCCCGCAGCGGAGCCACGCCGACCGCCAGCAGAAGAAACCCGGCGACAACCCATCTGCCACCCATCGGGGCGATCACCTTATTCGGCATCCGCCCGCTGCCGGTACTGGACGAGGAACTCGTAATCGGCCCGCGACTCCTTCATCTCCTTCGGAAACGGAGGGTACGGGGCGGCGGAGCGGGCCCCGTTCAAGGCGGTCAAGCCAAGCAACGGGTCGGAGGCCTGAGAAACGGAAGATTCCTGGAGCGCGCCATCCGGCCCAAGGACCAGGTGGAGGTGGACGGTCCCCGGGTTCCAACCGGCCGGATAGGAGAGCTGGCTCTTCAGGTGCTGCCGAACCAGCCGCTTATGCTGAACAACGGCGAACTCCCGCTCGGGCAGACTGGAGAGACCGGCTGACTGCGCCGGGGCGCGTGGCGGCGCATCCGCCAGCGCCGGCCGCTGCGTGGCTGCCGCTAGCGGAAGCGGCACCACTTGGCCCTCCTGCCTCGCCGGGGCGCGTGGCGGCGTATCCGCTAGCGCCGGCCGCTGCGTGGCTGCCGCTAGCGGAAGCGGCACCACTTGGCCCTCCTGCCTCGCCGGGGCGCGTGGCGGCGCACCCGCCAGCGCCGGCCGAACCGCCTCCCGGACCGGCATCGGCCTCGCCGGGATCGGGCCGTCGCCAGGCATGAGGGTCACCTCAATGGACTGGAGCGCCTGGCGAGGCGGGACCAGCCCCTGCGGAGGATGAAGAGCCATCAGGCCGAAGTGGAACGCGGCGGAGCAGACAACGGCGGATCTCAGATTCAAAGGAGTGGCCGGGCCTGAGAGGCCGGCGGGACCGGGAACAGATCCGGCTGGAAAAGGGAGGCCATCAGCCTCAACCCCTTGACCAGCCGCGGGCCGGGACGGTGAAAGAGGGAGGTCTCCACCGCGTAGACACGCTTGGCCTTGACCGCGCTGAGCCGCTCCCATCCGGGAAGCCGGCTCAGGAGATGGATCTCCTTCCGGGTCCGGCCCATCGTGAAGGAACAGGGCATCACGAGGATCACCTCCGGGTCCACCCGGCGAACCTCCTGCCAATCGATCCGGCCGGAGTCCTCTCCCACCCTGCCGAACGGATCCTCACCGCCCGCCATGGAGACCATCTCAGGGATCCAATGCCCCGCCGCGAGGAGCGGGTCCAGCCACTCGGCGCACCAGACCCGCGGCCGATGCCTGACCCGTTCCACCCGGCGGCGAATCTCCTCCAGCTCCTTCCGCAGCCGGCCGACCAGGACCGACGCCCCCTTTTCCCGGCCGGTGGCGGCTCCCAAGGTTTCAATCGAGTCGAACAGCTCCTCGAAACGGCGGGCGCAGATGCTGACGGCCTTCGGCCGACGGGGAAGCTGCCGGATCGCCTCCACCACCTCCGGGTGGCTGGCGGCGCAGACGTTGCAGAGCTCCTGCGTCACCACCAGGTCCGGCTGCAGCCGCTTCAGGAGCGGCAGATCGATACGGTAATGGTGCTCTCCCTTTCGGCGCAGTTCCTGAACGGCCTCATCAATCCCTTTGCTGGAGAGACGCTCGGAAGGGATCCGGCTCCTCACCACGATCGGCTTGGAAAGCGCCCCGTCCGGGTAGTCGCAGCGCTCGCTGCGGCCCACGACCGACCGGCCGCAGCCGATCGCGTACAGCAGCTCCGTCGCCGAGGAGAAGAAGGAGCAGATCCTCACGAGGCTCTCGCCGGCCTGCCGAGAGCGGCGTAGGCGGCCGCGGTGTAGGCCCCCAGGAAGAGAGCGGCGAAGAGGGTATCTCCCACGAAGGATCGCTGGAAATAAGGCAGGGCCGTCACGATCGCGGTCAACAGCCCCTGCTGCGTCTTCGGCAGGACCGAGCATGTCCCGGTGGCCCAGTCGCCGACGGCGAGGCTGAGCTGGAAGATCGGCGAGGAAACGATGAGCCCGGTCAGCAGGGAGCGAAAGGTCGGCCGGACCTTCAGGGCCACGATCGCGGCGACGACCAGCCCGATCCCGATCAAGCGGACCAGCGTGAAGGAGGAAAGCCCGGTCAGAAGGTCTCTCACCAGGATCCCCCCGAGCCCCACCAGGAACAGCTCCCTCGGGCGCAGGAAGCAGGCCGCGCAGAGGATCGCCCCCAGGATCGGCGCCACCCCGAGCTGATGATGGAATTGACCCGCGATGAGACCGGATGCCAAGGTCAACATTGCCACTGCAATCATTGCCTTCCCTCCTCTTTGGACAACTGAAATCTGACCGGTATCTCCATTGGGGAGCCGACCGCCTGACCCTGCTTGCGGGCCGGGAGGAAACTCCACCGGCGGATGGCCGCCAGGGCCGCCTCGTCCAGCGAGGGGTAACCGGAACTCCGGGCCACCTGAACCGAACCGGCCTGACCGGCCGGCGTCACCAGGACCCGAAGAACCACGGTCCCCTCCCATCCCTGAATTCGGGCCAGCCACGGATAGCGGGGGGCCGGGTTCCGCCCCGCCGCCGGATCCCCTCCCATGACGGCCCCGCCGTCATCGGCCCAGGAATCCTGCTGAGGAACACCCCCCTTCCCCCCCTTCTCCCGAGGAAGGGAAGGTTCTTCCCCTTCCCGCTCGGCGACGGCCTCCCTGGAAGCGGACGGATCCGGCTCCTGGAACCGCCCTGGAGGGGCAACGAACTCCAGCTCAACAGAGCTCACGCCACGGATCACGCCGGTGCTGGGTCCCGAGGCGAGGCCAATCCCAGCGGCGATCGGCGCCAGCGCGAGGGCATGCGCCCCGATGGAAATGAGCGTTGCTCTTACGAGGGACATACCCACTTCATGACCAGCATCGAGACCATCCCCACAATCACCAGCAGGATCACCTTCCAGTTGAATCTCCGGTGCGCCTCGGGGAGAAGGTCCCCCGCCCCAATATAGATGAAGTCACCCGCGATGAAGGCCAGCATCTTCTGCTGGAACCCGGGAGGGATCAGCTGGGCCAAGACCGCCCCGACCGGATAGAGCAGGCCGGCCAGGCCGAGGGCCAGAAGCATCCTCCTTAAGCCCCACTTCGCCTCCCGCATGATCAGGGCCGAGGTCATCCCCTGGGGGATCTCGTGGAGAACCACCGCCAGGGTGATCGCCACCCCCAGCAGAGGATTGATCCTGTAGCCGACCATGATTCCGGCCCCATCGGTGACGTTGTCCAGGGCCATCCCGAGAACCGCGACGGGGCCGATCTCGTGCGTGTCGCACTCCTTCTCACCGCAGGCGTGGATCATCATCAGCTTCTCCAGCAGGTAGAAGGTCATGAAGCCGAGCGCCAGGAAGAGGGAGCTGGACTTCAGATCCACCTCGGGGAGGATGTGGAAGAAGGTGGCCGCCAGGAGGACCCCGGCGGCGAAGGCGATGATGTAGCGGGGCTGAATCCTGCCGGCCCATCTCTGCAGGGCGAACCACCCCGCCAGAAGATCAAAGGATCCCGCGACGATCGCGCAGAGATAACCGACCAAGACGCAAACCCCCCAGCCCGCTATTCAGCGGGAAGAGTCGTGATCCTCACCCGGGAAAGCCCGGCCCCCCGGCAGAGGTCCCACAGCTCGACCAGCTTTTCCACCCGCGCCTCCCGATCCGACCGGATCAGGATGGACCGGTCCTTATCCAAACCCGCCAGCGTCTGCCGCAATTGGCCCAGCGTCACCTCTGTGCCATTATAGTAGAGGGCGTGGTACTTCGTTAGTGTAATGATGGGGCTGGAGCCGGTCAACTCCTGACCGGTCCCCGCCTTCGGGAGATTCACCTCCACCCCCTGCTCGAGAAGCGGGGCCGCCACCATGAAGATCACGAGCAAGACCAGCGTGACATCCACCAGAGGGGTCACGTTGATCTCGGAAACCGGCGCGAAGCTCATCGAACCTTCCGCTCTCATCTCACGCCACCTCCTTGGCGAAAAGATCCTTCAGTTCCTCCGAGAAGCTCTCCGTCTGGAGCATGATCCGCCTGGCCCAGGCGAGATAGCTGTTGTAGGCGACCACCGCCGGGATGGCCGCCGCCAAGCCGGCGGCCGTCGTGATCAGCGCCTCGGCGATCCCCGGAGCGACCACCGCCAGCGAAGCGGACCCCGCCGCCCCGATCCCCCGGAAGGCGTTGATGATCCCCCAGACCGTCCCGAGGAGACCGATGAAGGGGGCCGCGGAACCGGTGACGGCGAGGAAGATGAGAAAGCCGTGGAGTCTCTGTCCCTCCGCCATCTCCTGCCTCTTCAGCGACCGGTCGAGATGCTCCCGGGTGAGGGATCCCCGGGGGGGATAAACGGAGCGAAAGAGCCGGGCCAGCGGGCTCACCTCGAGAGCGCGGGCCGTCCGGAGAAGATCCTGCGGGTCTCCTCCCGCTCTGAAGCGCTCCAGGAAAGAGCTCGACTCCCTCGAAGCGGCCCTGAAATGGCCGTACTTGTAGACGATGACGGCCCAGGAGCCGACCGAGAAACCGATCAGGACACCCAAGATCAGCTTGACGAAGAGACTGGCGTGGAGAGCCAACTCAAAGGCCGACCCTTGCATCATGCCTCCTTTCGAACGAAGTGAATCGGTTCCAGGATCTCCCGGTCTGACTTCACCTGAACGGGAACCTCCAGGGTTCCCAGTGTCTCGTGCCAAACGTGGAGGGTTTGCCTTCCGGCCGGGGCATCGGGAATCAGGAACTGGCCGTGGGAGTCGGTGACGGCGGCGCGGCGATGCGGCGTCACCACGACCCAGGCGTGCATCCAGGGATGGATCCCGCAGCGGACGACGTATCTTCCCGGCTCCTTGAAATTCCAGGCCGCATCCGGGGCGTCCGCCGCCTGCCACCGGTGCATCAACATCGAGGCCTGCCCCTCCCGGAAGATCCGGAGGTTGTGGCGGATCGGATCCGAATTCCTCACCTTGAGCTCACCGCCCAGCGGAACCAGCAAGACATGGGGAAGGAACTCGCACCCTCTCTGGTCCAACAAGACGGACGGCTCCCTGTTCCTGATCAGCGGGTCCGGCGGCCCTTCCAGCCAGACCACCGCATTGGCCAGACCGCCTGAGGGATCCACGAGCAACCGCTGGGAGATCTTTGAGGAGCCGCACCCTTGCGTGGAATGCTCACCGCTCTTGGGTTGGATCGGAATCACCTCCGGAGCGGGAACAGGCCCCTTGAGCCTGACGCTCCCTTTCAGCTGCGCCGCCTCCGCCCGCAACGGGCAGAGCGAGAGGACCATCGCGAGGACGCAGACCCCTTTACTGTCCATACTGGCGATATTCCCACCGAACCACGTCTCCCGGCTTGAGCCTCGTCCTGAAAGGGGAGACCTTCTTGGAGCCGTTGACCGAGACCGTCCACCACCGGTTGGCGGCGGGGTCGGCCGTCACGCCATCGATGGCGGCGGTCTCCCGGGCATCGCAACAGACCGCCCCCCGCTCAACGGGGAACACCTGCCCCGTGAGGATCTCCGGGGTGGCGCCCCGTTCCACTTGAACGGTCCGATGGACCGGCGGCTTCCCCGCGGGGCCGAAATCAACCTCCAGCGTCGCCTCGAAGCCCTTCGGCCGCGCCGCCGCGCAGCCGATCAGGCACAGGGCAATCACAGCCGCTCTGACTCTCATTGCTCCACCGTCACGCCGACGGTCACCAGGGTGCCGCTCGCCGGGAACCCAAGCACCTCGGAGTAGGTCCGGTTCCCAAGGTTCTCCACCCTGACGTACCCCTTGAGATGAGGGGTCGCCCGGTACTGGCCGTAGAAGTCCAACCGGATGTACCCCTTGGTCTTCTCCCGCCGGTTGGTCGCCACCGACTCCTCCCGGCTGCTCACGAGCAGCCCGGACAAGCGGGCTTCCCACTTCGGCGTGGGGGTGGCCTTGAGGCCGAAGCTGACGCTGTTCTTGGGGATCCTCAGCAGCTCCTCCCCGCTGGGACGCTCATTCGCCTCCAGGTGGGTGTAGGAAACGTTCAAGGCGAGCGGCTTGACTGGCTTGATCTCCAGATCCCCTTCGACCCCGTCGATCCTGGCGTGCCCGACGTTCTGCGGCTTGGAGACGGTGGAGGAGACGCGCACGGTCTGGATCAGATCCCTGAAGTCGGTCCGGAAAACCGTTCCCGACCAACTGATCAGATCGCCGAACAGGACATGGTCCAGCCCGGCCTCAACGGTCCGGCTCTTTTCCGGAACCAGGTTCGGGTTGCCGAACCCGGGGAAGAAAAGCTCGTTCAAGGTCGGAACGCGAAACCCCTGGCCCCATCCCCCTCTGATCTTCAAATCCCACGGCGCCAGGAAGTAGGCGGCGGAGGCGTCGAAGACCTGGCCCGAGCCGAAGGAGGATTCCCTGAAGAGACGTCCGCCCGCGACGACCGTCAGCGGCTCAATGGGACGCCATTGATTCTGCGCGTAGAGGGCCCGGGTCGTCTGGGTCTTTGAGAAGCTCCGGTTGTCCGCCTCCCGGTCCTCAAAATCGGCCCCCACCGTCACCGTGTCCCAGCGGACCGGCGTGAAGCGGTTCCTCCATTCCGCCCCGTACCGCTCCGTGTCCAATTTGAAGAGGCTGTCCTTCTCCGTGCCGCCGTTGGAAGGATCATTGTCAATCAGGTTTCCGATCTGCGTCGAAAGCTTGAGGGTCTGCGACCACCAGGAGGTCACCGGAGACTCGAAGGTCCCGGAGCCGATCGTCTGGCGCTCCCGGTCCCGGCGGTTCGGATCGGGCCGGAACGGGCCGTCATCAATGCCGATGATGGCGAAGATGTGCCGGAGGGAGAGATCCACCTTGGCCTCACCGGTGAGATCGTAGCCGATCCGGGTGGAGAGGTTCATGTTCTGATAGTCGTCGTTCTGGCTCAGGCCGTCGCTGTCGGTCCGGGAGGCGGCGCCGGAGAGATGCCATTTCCCGACGGCCCCTTGGAAGGAGCCGGCCTCCCGGAAGGTCTCCTGGCCGCCCGCCTCCTGAGTGGTGCTGAACCTCATCGGCCCCTCGCCGCGGCGGGTCATCAGGTTGATGACCCCACCCATCGCGTCGGAGCCGTACAGGGTGCCGCTGGGCCCGCGCAGGATCTCCACCCGCTCCAGGTTGTCCGGCGACAGATGGTTGAAATCGAAGGAGCCGGTGGTGGGGCTGGCCACGTGGACCCCATCCAGCGTCACATGGACCTGCGGCGCGCTGGAGCCGCGGATCACCACCGCCGTGGCCCGTCCGGTGGAGCCGCTGCGGCGGACAAAAGTTTCCGGAACGTCCGTGAGCGCCTGGGAGACGAATCCCCCCTTCACCTCCCCCAGCCGCTCCCCGGAGACGACGGAAACCGCCCGGGTCACATGCTTCGCCGGGGTCTTCGCCTTCGTAGCGGTCACCACCACCTCTTCCAGCCGGGTCGGCTCATCGGCGGCAACCGGTGAAGGGTCCATGTTGAAAGATAAAAGGAAAAACGCAAGAGGCAGAACGATCCCTTTCACGAGTTGTGTTCCTTTCCATAGTTGAGCTGCCCGGACGAATCGCTTCATCCAGCGCCGGTTGCTGAAAAAATGGAGATGCACATAGGAGGCCACCAGGTTCCCGCGGGCGTATCCCTCGGCCCTTGAGCCTCCGCCATGAGGGGAGGCCGCCTCGTAGGCCGCCGTCGCCCCATCGGGGAGGCCTTCGGCGACCGAGTGATGGAACTCGTGCCCCCGCGCCCCCTCTCCGGGCCGGGCGAAGAGGCTTGAGCGGCGGGCCCGAAGCTGCTTATAGCCGAAATGCTGAAGCCGGTCGGTCATCCGGATCCGGGCCGGCAACAACCCGACCATCGGGTGGCGCTTCCCCTTCGCATCGGTGATCGCCCGGGACAGGAACATCAATCCCCCGCACTCCGCGTAGGTCGGCATGCCGGCCAGGACCGCCCGGCGGATCTCCCGATGAAGGGGCCGGTTGCGGCCCAAGGCGGAGGCGTACACCTCCGGGAATCCTCCGCCCAGATACAAGGCCCCGATCCCCCGAGGAAGCCGAGAATCCTTGAGCGGGCTGAATGGAACGACCCGGCCCCCGCAGGCCTCAAGGAGCTCCAGGTTCTCCGGATAATAGAAATGGAACGCCTCATCCATCGCGACGCCGACCGGAACCATTTTCAAAACGTCATCCTCGCGAAAGCGAGGATCAGCTTTTCCTCTTAGATTCCCGCTTGCGCGGGAATGACTGAAGGTTTTGAAAGGCGCTCTGAAATCTTCAGTCGGTTTGAGCGGTTTTGCACTCCGGGCGATCCGGAGGAGCGCCTCAAGATCCACCCCTTCACGGATCCGGGCCTGAAGGGGAGCGAGGATCCTCCGCCAGCCCCTTTTCTCCTGGGATGGAACGAGCCCCAGATGGCGCTCTGGCAGCTCCAGGCGTTCGTCACGGGGAAGATAGCCGACGACCGGCACCCCGGCCAGCCGCTCGATCCCCTCCTTGACCAGGCGGTAATGCCCGGGCCCGGCCACCCGGTTGAGGAAACAGCCGGCGATCTTGACCCGCCGGTCAAACCCGGCGTAGCCGCGGACCAGCGCCGCCGCGGACCGGGAGAAGGAGCTGGCATCCAGCACCAGGAGGACCGGGATCTCCAGGGACTTGGCGAGCTGAGCGGTGCTCCCCTCTTCCCCCGTCGCTCCGATCCCGTCGTACAGGCCCATCACCCCTTCGATGAGGGCCAGGTCCGCTCCCGCGCAGTTTCGCTGGAAGATACCGATCAGGTCGCCGGGCGGGATCAGCCATGAGTCGAGGTTCCGTGAAGGCCGGCCCGCCACCCCGGTGTGGTAGCCGGGGTCGATGTAATCGGGCCCCAGCTTGAACGGCTGGAGGCGCAGCCCTTTCCCTCTCAGCGCGGCCAGAAGCCCGATGGTCACGGTGGTCTTCCCTACCCCGCTGTGCGTTCCCGCAATCAGGAGCCGCCCGATCCTCATCTAGAGGAGCCTCCCGATCCCCAAACGGACGATGAGCGCGGCCAGAAATCCAAGGAGCGAGCAGGCCACCATGATGCGGATCGCTTCGGGGATCACCTCCGGATCCATGGGGCGACGCGGGTCCCCCAGCCGCGGCGCCTCGACCCCTTTCCCTTGATAGAAATTGATCCCGCCCAACCGGACGCCCAACGCCCCGCCCAAGGCCGCCTCAGGGATCCAGGAGTTCTCCCCCCTCGACCAGGCATCCCGCCGGAAGACCCTGAAAGATTCCCGGCCGGAGAAACCGACCATCTGCGCGCCGGCGGCGATCAGAAACGCGGTGATCCGGGCCGGGATGAAGTTCATCCAGGAATCAATCCTCGCCGCCGCCCGGCCGAACCTCAGGTACCGGGTGGAGCGATATCCGACCATCGAGTCCAGCGTGTTCACCGCCTTGTAGAGGCAGGCCAGCGGCACCCCGCCGATCGCCGCGTAGAAAAGGGGGGCGATGATCCCATCCATCGCGCTCTCCCCGATCGTCTCCACCGTCGCCCGGACCACCTCCTGAGCCGAAAGGGAGCCGGTGTCCCGTCCCACAATCAGCCCCACCTTGGCCCTGGCCTGCGGCAGGTCCCCCGCCTTCAACGCCCGGTAGACCGGCCGGCTCTCAACGGCGAGATCCTTGGTCGAGAGGCAGGCATAGAGAAGGCCGATCTCAACGCCACAAGCCAGCCATGGAGAGATCCGCCCGGCGCCCCAGAGCAGCCCCTCCACCAGCCCGAAGGTCCCGAGCAGGATGCCGCCGACGAGAAGCCAACCGGCCCAGGCCTCGTTTTCGATCCGCTCCCTGAGGAGCCGCTCCCCCCGCTGGATCGTCCAGCCCAGCCCCCGGACCGGATGGGGCAGCCACCGGGGATCTCCCAGCCCCAAGTCCAGGGTGTAGGCCAGGGCCAGCGTCAAAGCCGCGGAATCCATTCCGCCACCTCCTTCAGCCTCTCCAGCCGCAGATGCCGCCGCACCCCGTCAGCCAGGACCTCATACGTGTCAGCGGTGCCAGTGCCAGACCCTCTGGTGCCAGGCACTGCAGTGCCTGGCACCGTTAGGTTTTGTGACGGGCGGAGCCGGTTCAAGAAATGGCGCCGGAACCCGGCGGCGTCGAAGAGGCCGTGCAGATAGGTCCCCCAGATCCGCTTCTCAGAGAGCAGGCAGCCGTCCCATTCATCAATCGCGGCCCCGCCCCGGTCGGTCAGCCGGAAGACCGGCTTCCCACGCCGGATCCCCTGGATCCTCCCGGCGTGGATCTCGTAGCCGCGAACCGGCTCGCCGCTGTCGATGTGAATGCCGCTCACCTGGGCGGTGATCTTCTCCGGAAGAAACAGCGTGCTGGTGGGCAGCCACCCCAAACCGGGCATCGATCCCTCCTCGGACTCGACGTGGCGGGGATCGTAGATCATCTGGCCCAGCATCTGGAACCCGCCGCAGATTCCCAGCAGCTCCACCCCGTTCTCCACGCAGCGGGCGATGTACCGGTCCAGGCCCCGGCCCTTGAGCCAGCTCAAGTCGGCCATGGTGCTCTTGGAGCCGGGCAGGATGAGGAGGTCCGGCATCGGGCCGTTGGGGGGCGGCTCGGTCAGGTACTGGAGCTCGACGTTCGGCTCCTGGTCGAGCGGATCGAAGTCGGTGAAGTTGGAGATCGTCGGGTAACGGACAACCTGAACTCTTAAAACCGGTGGGGTCAGACCCCAGGGGGCCCTTCCCCGCCCCTGAAGCCGCTCCGCGCAACTATCCTCCTCCGGAACCCTGAGGCCCTCCAGGAACGGGATCACCCCGACGACCGGCCGGCCGGTCCGCTTCTCGAGCCAATCCACCCCGGGCTCCAGCAGGGCCGGATCTCCGCGGAACTTGTTGATGATGAACCCCTTCACATGGGCCCGCTCCTCCGGCTCGAGCAGCTCCAGCGTCCCGATCAGATGGGCGAAGAGGCCGCCCCTTTCGATGTCGGCCACCAGGATCACCGGCGCCCCCGCCCTGCGGGCCACCGCCATGTTGGCCAGGTCGGTGGACTTGAGATTCACCTCGGCCGGGGAGCCGGCCCCTTCGATCACGAGGAACTGGTACTCCTCCATCAACTGTTCAAGGGAAGATTCGATCGCCTCCATCAGGGTGGGCCGGAGCCGAGCCAGATCGCCCGCCCGCACCGTGCCGATCGGTTTTCCCAGGAGGATCACCTGGGAGCTCTGGTCCGACATCGTCTTCAACAGGACCGGATTCATCTTCACCGACGGCTCGATCCCGCAGGCCTTGGCCTGCGCCGCCTGGGCGGTGGCGATCTCGCCACCATCCCGCGTCACCGAGGCGTTGTTGGACATGTTCATCCCCTTGAACGGGGCGACCCGGAATCCTTGCCGCGCCAGCAGCCTGCAGAAGGCGGCCGCCATCACCGACTTGCCGGCGTGGGAGGAGGTCCCCTGAAACATCAGGGCCTTCGCCTTAGGCTTAGCCGGCATCCCGCAGGATCTCCCTCAAGGCGCCGACCAGCCGCTCGTTCTCCTCCCGCCGCCGGACCGCGACCCGGATGAACCGGCCCGGCTCCAGGCCGGTGAAGTCGTCGCAGGAGCGGATCAGGATCCCCCGCTCCTTCAGCTGGTCGGCGAGACGGCGATTGGACCAGCCGGGATCCTCAAGACGGCAGAGGAAGAAGTTGGCCGAGGATGGAGAGGGGCGAATCCCCCCCAGGCCGGCCAGATCCTCCCGGAGTGAATCCCGGAATCGCTTGAGCGCCTGCCGCGTCTGGGCCAGGAACGGCTCTCCCCGCTCCAGCAGCCGGGCTCCGACCGAGGCGGCCAACCCGTTCATCGGCCAGGGCGGCTGGAGATCCCGCAGCCCGGCCACGATCCCGGGGGAGGCCGCCAGGTACCCCACCCTCAGGCCGGGGATCGCGAAGCTCTTCGTCATCGAGCGCAAAACGATGAGACGGCTGAACCGGGCCAGATCCCGGATCATGGAGTAACGCAGCGGGTCCTCCACCAGATCCATGTACGCCTCGTCCACGACGAGGAAGGCCCCTCTCCTCTCGCAAGCCTCCGCCACCTTGAGGAGCTCCTCCCTCGGCTGAACGGTTCCGGTCGGATTGTTCGGATTGCAGAGGAACAGAAGCCGCGCCCGGTCAAGGGGGGTGATCCTCCCTCCATTCGCCAGGACCGCCCGCTCGTACTCGGTGAAGGTGGGGGCCGCCACCGCCGCATCCTCCCCCGCCCGCCACCGGCTGATCAGGTGGATCAGGTCCGCGGTCCCGTTGCCGGGAAGGATCGCCGCCGGATCGGCCCGATGGAGCCGGCCGGCCGCCTCCCGGAACTCCTCGTAGGTCGGCTCCGGGTACCAGGCGATCTGCCCCTGCGCCTCCTGGATCAGCACGCCCAAATCAGGCGGCGGCCCGAGTGGATTGAGATCCGCGCTGAAGTCCAGGATCTCATCCAGGCCAAAGGTCCCTTCCTTGAGGAGCGGCCAAAGGTTTCCCCCGTGCGTCCCCATCAGATCACCAGGCACAGAAGGGCCAGCGCCTCCACCACCTCATTGACTGCCCCCAGCGTGTCGCCGGTGATCCCCCCCAGCCGCTTCATGCAGAGGGAATTGAACAGCCAGACCGCCGCCGCTCCGAGAGCGACGAGGAGCAGACCCTTCCCCAACCCTGCGGCGGCCAGAACGATCCCGAGGGTCATCGCGGTGGCCATGGTGACCGACTCCGGCGATCGCCGGTCGGTCACCAGACGCCCCAGCCCCTGCTTCCCGCGCACGTAGGGAAAGCTCTGCGCGGAGAGCACCATCCCCCAGCGGCTCAACGCACAGGCCGCCGCCAGGGACCCGATCCACCGATGGCTTGGGACCGCCTGGATCAGGGACCATTTCAGGCCCAGCAGGAGAAACAGCCCGATCGCGCCGAATGCCCCGATCCGGCTGTCGTGCATCACCTCGAGGGCCTTCTCCTTCCCCCCTGCCGTCGCCCCGAACCCATCCACGGTGTCGGAGAATCCATCCAGATGAAGGCCGCCGGTCAGGATCACCATCGCCGCCAATCCCAAGATGGCTGATACAGATGCCGATGCCGACGCCGGGAAGAGGCCGGCCGTGAGGAAGACCACCCCGCCTCCCGCGCCGCCCACCAGAGCCCCCACGAGCGGGAACCAGGCCATCGCCCGGCCCATCCTCACCTCCGGCTGCGGATCGACCAGGGGGCAGGCCCCCGGCAGGATCGTCAGGAAGGAGACGGCATCCCGAAAAGACAAAAAGCCGTTCACCTGGGGTCAGACCCTTTAGGGTCAGACCCCAGAGGGTCTGACCCCGCCGGGCCGGAAACTAAGGCCTCGGAGAAGGTGGCCATCTCCGAGAGCAGCTTGAGGGAGGCCTCCACCAGAGAGAAGGCGAGGGCCGCGCCGGTTCCCTCACCCAGCCGCATCTGGAGATCGAACAGCGGCACAAGGCCCATCGATTCAAGGAGGATCCGATGCCCCGGCTCCACCGACCGATGGGAAGCGATCAGATGATCCGACAGCCCCGGGGCGATCCGGCAAGCGACCAGGGCGGCGGCCGAGGTGATGAATCCATCCAACACCACCGGGACCCTGGCCTGGGCGCCGGCCAGGGCGATCCCGGCCAGGCAGGCGATCTCCAACCCTCCCACCTTGGCGAGACAGTCGAGAGGATCGCTCGGGTCCGGCCGATGAAGCGCGAGGACCTTCTCAATCACCTGGACCTTGCGCCGAAGCTGCTGATCCACGAGGCCGGTCCCCCGGCCGGTCACCTCCGACACCTTGGCCCCGGTCAACGCCGCGGTCAGAGCGGTGGAGGCGGTGGTGTTCCCGATCCCCATGTCCCCCAGACCGACCAGGTCGATCGCCCTCTCCCGATGGGCATCATCGAATATCCTGATCCCGTTTCGAATCGCCTGCTCCGCCTCCGCTCGATCCATCGCCGGGCCACGGGCCATGTTCCCGGTCCCCGGCCGGACCTTGGCATGGATCAGGCCATCGGCGGAATCCGGCGATCCGGCGATCCCCGCATCCACCACCAGCACCTCGGCCCCCACGTGCCTGGCCAGCACGTTGATCCCGGCCCCGCCCCTCAGGAAGTTCGCCACCATCTGGAGGGTAACCTCCTGCGGATAGGCGGAGACCCCTTCAGCCACGACCCCATGGTCCGCCGCCACGGTGAAGATCACCTTCCGGCGGATCCTGGCCGAGGGCCGGCCGGTGATCCCCGCGATCCGGATCCCCAGCTCCTCCAGCCGGCCCAGCGAGCCGACCGGCTTGGTGAGGTTGTCCCACCGGCGCCTCGCCTCCTCCTGCGCCTGCCGATCCAAAGGGGGAATCGAAACGCCGGTCATTTCAACCTCACCGGGATTCCAGCCACCAAAAGGTACACCTCATCCGCCGCCTCCGCCACCCGCTGATTGATCCTCCCCAGCAGGTCCCGGAACCGCCGGCCGAGCGGATGGTCCGGAACGATCCCCAGCCCCACCTCGTTGCTCACAAGGATCGCCGAGAGGCCGGCCCTTCTGCAGGCCTTGAGGAGATCACCGACCCTCGACTCGATCCTGGAGGGGGAGCTGTTCGCCAGCAGATGATTCGTGACAAAGGTGGGCAGGCAGTCCAACAGGAGGAGGGTTCCTGAGCTTAAACGGTGTGTCTTGAGCCGTTCCGGGAGGTTGAGCGGCTCCTCGACCGTCACCCAGGAGCCGTTTCTCTCTCTCCGGTGGCGGGCGATGCGGCCGGCCATCTCCCCGTCGCAGGGAACGCCGGTCGCCACGAACAGCCGCCGGCGGAACCTGCCCTTCTCGGCCAACCCGAGGGCGAACCGGCTCTTCCCGGCCCTGGCGCCGCCGGTGACTAGGATGAGTCGTGGGAAAGTATGGGGGCGTGAAGTCTCAGTTCCTCTCCCGCGAGGGAACATTGGATGATCTCCTGCAACGAGGACATCGCGAGGTCTCCTGGCTCCCCCGCCCTTAGCGCGCCTTCCCATCCACCCGGGCCTGCGGCGAACAGTGGCATCCTTGCGCTAAGGAATCTTCCCTCCGCGTGGAACCGGAGGGCGGGGCTACAGTGGCGGGGCCGCGCCCGATTGTCAACGGGGCTTCCCTCACACGACGTCCGGATGCGCCTTCCTTTTTACACCGGCACTAAAGCGCCGTCAAGCCCAAACTGCCCATCAAGCTTCCTGGGGGGGTTGACCTATCCGGAATTCTATGTCATACTATATGACGTGGATATCGCATGGACTCTGAGCGGTGTCGGGGAGCGCCCTTCCAGGCTGGTCCGCGCGGGAAGGCCGGGCCGGCCGGCGGTGGCGATCCATCCGGTCTTGACCGTGCAGGAGGTCTGCCGCCGGCTGCGCCGGTCGAGGCGGCAGGTCTACCGGTACCTCAAGGGAGGACGGCTGCGGCCCTGCGCCCAGGTCCTGGGCCAGTGGCTCTTCTCGATGGAGGAGGTGCGCCGGTTTCGCGGAGACCGTCTGCCGGCATTCCTGAAGCCCTTCTTCTGGGACACGCGGCTGGCCGATCTGTCGCTTGAGCGGAACCGGGACTTCGTCCTGGCTCGCCTGCTGGAATCCGGAGACCGGAGGGCCCTGCGATGGGTCTTTAAGGCCTATCGGAGGGAGGAGCTGCGCTCTTTCCTTGAAGGGAGAGGGGCGGAGGTCCTCTCCGAGCGGACGCGACACTTCTGGCTGCTCCTCCTGGGAGAGGAGGCCTCGGTGAGGAGCCGCCCCTCCTGGCGCCGCCGGGGCCGCCGCTGGGGCGGGATCGAGTGAGCGCTCCGCAGGCGGTTCCTCCCACCGTTCACAGGCTGCTTGAGCGGCTTGGGGAAGCGGGGATCTTCCGGGATTTTTACCTGGCCGGCGGGACAGGGTTGGCGCTCCTTCTCTCGCACCGCCGGTCGGTGGATCTGGATCTCTTTTCCCGCGGGAACCGGCTGAAGGCTGAGGAGCGCCGGGCCCTGATTGCGCGGCTGAAGCCGGTTTCCAGATGGACACTCGTCGAGGAGAAAGAGGGTACGCTCCATGGGCGGCTCGGCGGCGTCAAGGTGAGCTTCTTCCGGTATCCCCAGCCGCTGGTCAGGCCGCTCGCGCGGCGAGGGGCGGTCCGGATCGCCTCGCTGGAGGACATCGGCCTGATGAAGATCGGAGCCATCGTCGGCCGCGGCTCGAAGAAGGACTTCGTGGATCTGTACGAGATCTGCCGGCGGATCCCGCTGGATGAGCTTCTGAGATTGGGGGCGCGGAAATTCCCCGATTCGCGGGATTTCACCCTGCAGGCCCTGAAGGGGCTCAGCTTCTTCCGGGAGGCGGAGGAGGAACCGCCGGTGATCTCGGTGAAGCCGGCGAGCTGGGAAAAGGTCAGGGAGTTCTTCAGCCGCCAGGTGTCCCTCCTGGGGCGGCGCACGCTAAGAACCCGGCGCCAGGATTAATCCAGGCGCCGCCGGAAAAACCTGAAGGGGTCTGATCCCGCGGGGTCAGACCCCACGAGGGTTTGGGGGGGGTTACGCGAAGATCAGAACGGACTCTTTGAGATCGTGGTACAGCATCACCACGGAGCCCGGCTCCAACAGGCCCCGCTGCTGCAGCTCTTCGAGGAGCCCGGGGGTGACCCAAGAGACAGTCTCGTCATTCACCCCGATGAACACCTGCCCCGACTGAATGGGAATCGCCTTCTCCTCCCCGATCACCAGATAAGCCTCCGCCGGGTTGTCATCCACAAACCGAATGGCTCCCTGGTCCACCGCCTGCTGAAGGCTGGCCTTGACCTGATCTCTCCACTTTTCCTGGACGAAAACTGGAATCCCGCGTTCCAGAAAGGCGGGGGGAAGCCCCGTTTTCGGCAGCGAAAATACCAAACCCTGCTCCTCCGCCCTGGGGCCGGCGGCGGGGGCTCCCTCTTGACCGGAAGGACGGCCCCACTGTTCCACCTGCCGCTTAATCCGGGAAAACGAGCGGCCTTCCAATGTGCCCTGCGGCGGATCGGGCAGCAGACGCAAGAGGGAATGCGTTCGGGACAGGATGCTGTCTCCGATCGGCTGGTCCTTATGGATCGCGGCAATCTGAAAAAGAAATGCCGACAAGGGAACGGTCCATTCCCAATAACGAAGAACCTCGTGAAGTTGCCCGCCGGGCTGCAACCATTCGTTCAGAATCTGGAGCGTCTGCTCGGGATTCTCAAAGATCAACCGGTTTTCAAGATAGAGCCGCTGATCTTCCAGCGCCTCCGGAATGCCCCCCTGAACGAAAAGACCGTAGATTTCCATAAGCCTCAGCAAGGCCTCTTCGGCATCAAGGGCTGGCCCATCCTCCTCCAGCCCGGCGGTAGTGGCGGAGGAACCTGTCCCCGGCGCAAGCGGCACCGCTTGCAGGGCAACACCCAGCTCTTTCTTGGTGTTGTCCGATTCTTCCAGGCCGGTCTGGCGGAGGCCGAAGGCGGAAGGCAGACTGAGTGCGAGGCTTAGGAAAACCGCCAGGAATCGGGCCCCATTTTTAACGGGATCATCCGACTTTAGTGTGGGTGAATTTTACGGATTTCACGGCACCTCGATGAACGATGTGAGCACCTTGAGTTTGAGGTATTCCATGTCCCGGATGCCGTACGACCGGCGTTGAATTACCCGGATCTTGTTGTTGAGA
>JACPXU010000112.1 GCA_016196375.1 Candidatus Omnitrophota bacterium
TGCGTTAGCAAGCACGGTGCCAGGCACCACGGTGCCTGGCACCGTTCCGTAGTGAAACCAAGGAGGTGAACCGATGGCTGAATTGACGGAGGGAGGGGTGGCGCCGGACTTTTCATTGCCCGCCACGAACGGCAAGGAGATCCGGCTGAAGGACTTTAAAAGCAAGCAGCGGGTGGTCCTTTATTTCTATCCGAAGGACGACACGCCGGGCTGCACGGTGGAGGCCTGCGGGTTCCGGGACAAGAGCAGGGCGATCGAGGGGAAGGGGGCGGTGGTCTTCGGCGTCAGCCCCGACGGGGTGGCCTCTCACGGCCGGTTCATCGAGAAGTTCAAGCTGCCGTTCCTGCTGCTCGCCGACGAGCAGAAGCAGGTGGCGAAGGATTACGGGGTCTGGGTCAAGAAGAGCATGTACGGGAAGGAATACTTCGGCGTCGAGCGGTCCACCTTCGTCATCGGGAGGGACGGCCGGATCGAGAAGATCTACCGGAAGGTGAAGCCGGACGGCCACCCGGAGGAGGTCCTGGAGTTCTTGAGCTCCGCTCCGGCCGGAGTCAGATGATCCGCAGCAGATCGATCGAGCGGCTGGAGGATCGCCTGGCCGGTCTGGAGCCGGGGACCCTCCGCCGCGAGGCGCTGGAGGCGGCGAAGCGGTTCAAGAGCTCCTGGATCGAGCTGGGCCGGATCCTCTGGACCGTCTGGCGAGAGAAGAGTTTCCGGGAGTGGGGGTACCTGACCTTCGACGCCTACTGCTCGAAGGAGATCGGCATCCGGTCGGCGACCGCCAAGAAGCTGCTCCACTCCTACTATTTCCTCGAGAAGGAGGAGCCGACGATCCTGAAGCGGCTGACCGAGGGGCCGCCGGCGAATCTGCCCAGCCCGGAGGCGGTGAATCTCCTTCGGCTGGCGGGGAGGAAGCAGGTGGTCCCGGCGGAGCGGTATCAGGAGCTCCGAAGCCGGGTGCTGGAGCGGGGAGCGGAGCCGCTGGAGGTGCGTCGGGAGATCCGCTCGATCCTGGAGGCGGCGTCGCCGGATCCGGCGGCGGCCCGGGAGAGCCGGCGGATCGGGATGATCCGCCGGACGATCGGGACCCTGAAGGGGTTGAGGCTGGAGATGGCCGCCTCCAGCGCCCTCCCCAAGAAGCTGATCGGGGAGATCGAGGCGTTGATCAAGAAGCTGGAGGAGGTTCTTTAAATCCTCGCCCAGGCCGCCCGCTGGCTGAGCCGCCGAAACGGCCGGAGCGTGGCCGGCGCCGTGGCCGGGCGGCTGGAGGAGTTGAAGGGGGACTCTTCCTCCATGGAGAGGTGGGTTGAGGCGCTTCAGTCCCGTCCCGGCTGGAGCCGGGTTCGCGGATATCTCTTTCAGTTCAAGACCGGAGAGCGGCTGGAGTTGGACTCGGCGGTTCCCGCCGAGGAGCTGATCGCCCGGATGACCCGGATCGAGGTGAAGCCGCTGTCGGAAGGGTTCCCGCCGGATTTCCACAGGCTCCTCGTGGAGGATGCGGTGGAGGCGGCGAGAAACTGGTGGAAGGAGCACGGAGTCTGATGAAGCCGATCGGGTTGAAACGGGGGTACCGGACCCCCTTCGTCAAGATGGGGCGGGAGTTCGCCCGCCTGAACGCGGTGGATCTCTCCTCCCGCCTCATCGACGGGATCCTGGCGAAGTCGGAGCTGCCCCAGGAGAAGATCCAGCATCTCATCTGGGGGATGGTGGTGCCGGATCCGAACATCTACTCCATCGCCCGTGAGGCGGTGCTGGCCTCCCGCCTGGATCATCGGGTCGAGGCCTACAGCGTCTCCCGGGCCTGCGCCACGTCGCTGCAGGCGGCGGCGAACGCCGCCAGCTACTACAACGCCTTTCCGGAGGAGCCAACCCTCTCGCTGGTCGGCGGCGTGGAGTCCTTCTCCGCCGCCCGTCCGGTTTTGACGGATCAGGCCTCGACCCTCTTTAAGACCCTGGCCGGCAAGGGGCCGGTCGCCGAGAAGGTGAAGGCCCTCTGGAGCACGCCGATCGGATCCCTGTGGCCGGTCCCTCCCTCGGCGAGGGAGTACTCGACCGGGCTCACGATGGGGGAGCATTGCGAATTGATGGTGAAGGCCTTCAAGATCTCCCGCCAGCGGCAGGATCGGTTCGCGATCCAATCGCACCAGCGGGCGGTCCAGGCCCGGGGGAGGATCGCCCCTCAGCTGATCCCGGTCGACGGGGTCGCCCGGGACACCTTGATCCGGGAGGAGACCTCGATGGAGGCCTTGGCCGGCCTGGCCCCCGCCTTCGATAGATCCCCGGCAGGGACGATCACCGCGGGAAACGCCAGCCCCTTCACCGACGGGGCGGCGGCCCTGGCCGTGATCTCGCCGGCGTTGGAGTCGGCGATCCCGCCGGATGCCGCCCTCATCGACTTCGAGTTCGTGGCGGTGGAGCCGATGGACGGACTCCTCATGGGCCCGGGGAAGGCGATGCTGAGGGTCCTTCAGAGGCAGCGGATCCGCTGGAGCGATCTCGATTACATCGAGATGCACGAGGCCTTCGCGGGCCAGGTCCTGGCCAACGTGGACGCGGTCAACGATCCCCAGCACCGGCAGAGGATCTACGGGATCTCCTACGATGCCGGGACGTTGGATGAGACCGCCTTGAATCCCTGGGGCTCCTCCATCGCGTACGGCCATCCCTTCGGCGCCACCGGCGCCCGGATGCTCAACCAGGCGATCGCCTACCTTCAGGAGACGAAGGGGAAGCGGGCCCTGCTGGGGATCTGCACCGCCGGCGGCCTGGCCGGCTCCGCCCTCCTCGAGCGCCGGTGAAGAGAAGGCTCTGGCTGTGGGCCCCGGTGGGGATCTACACCGCCTTCATCTTTTGGCTCTCCTCCGCCCCCCGGCCGATCCCCGGGATCCAGAGATTTCCCTGGATGGACAAACCGCTCCACCTTCTGGAATACCTGCCGCTGGGATCCTTGATGGCGCGGGCCGTCGCCGGTTCCTTCAGCGGCTTAGCCGTGGCCGCGGCGTCTGCCTGGGCCTTTGGGGGGGCTGCGGCGGTGGGGATCCTGGATGAGCTGTATCAGGGGCGGGTTCCCCTGAGGGTGTCAAGCCCCTGGGACACCCTGTTCGACTGCATCGGGGCGGCGCTGGGGCTCTGGGTCTATCAGCGGTTCTTGAGGAGGAAGCGGGCCTCGACCCCGACTCATGTTCGCTGATCGAACCGGATGGTCCTTGGCCTCGAACGCCATCTCCCGGCGGCTTCAGGCCCTGCGGGAGCGGGGGATCCAGGTCCTGGATCTCACCGAGTCGAATCCCACGAAAGTCGGGATCCGGTATCCGGAGGGGCTGCTCGCTCCCCTCTCCGATCCCAGGTCCCTCCTTTACGAGCCGTCCGCTCAGGGGCTTCGATCGGCCCGAGAGGCGGTCGCGTCGCTGTGCGCCTCCTCTGGGGTCCGCCCGAACCCGGACCAGGTTCTTCTCACCGCTTCGACCAGCGAGGCGTACAGCCATCTCTTCCGGCTCCTCGCCGATCCGGGAGATTCGGTCCTGGTTCCGGCCCCGAGCTATCCCCTCTTTCAGTACCTGGCCGATCTGAACGACGTCGAGCCGATCCGTTACCCCCTTCGTTACGAAGGGGGTTGGCGGATCGGCCTGGAGGCGTTGGAGCGGTCGGTCCGGAAGGGAACGAAGGCGGTGGTGTTGATCCACCCCAACAACCCCACAGGCTCCTGCGTCACCTCCCAGGAGCTCGATCGGATCGTCCGGATCTGCCGCCGGGAACGGCTCGCCTTGATCTCGGATGAGGTGTTCGCCCCTTACCTCTATAAGGCGGCCGGCGCAGAAGGAGGGGAAATTCCTCCCTCCCTGGCGGGGGATCCGGAGGTCCTGGCCTTCACCCTCGGCGGGATCTCGAAATCGCTGGGGCTTCCTCAGATGAAGCTGGCCTGGATCCTGGTGACCGGCCCTGCCGATCTGGTTCAGCCGGCCCTGGGGCGGCTGGAGCTGATCCTCGACACCTACCTCTCCGTCGCCACACCGGTGCAGGGGGCCTTGTCCCGCTGGCTGGAGTTCGCCCCGGCGATCCAGTCGCAGATCCGCCGGCGCCTGATCCGGAACCGCCGGCTCTTAACCGACCGACTGACAGGAGGCGAGGCGGTCTGCCTTGAGGCCGACGGCGGCTGGAACGGGGTCCTTCGGGTGCCGGGCATTCAGGACGAGGAGGAGTGGGTCTTGCGCCTGCTGGAGGAGGAGCGCCTGCTCCTCCATCCCGGCTACTTCTTCGACTTCGAGGAGCCGGGCCACCTGGTCATCAGCCTCCTTCCTCCACCGGAGGTGTTCGAAGAGGGGGTAACCCGCCTCCTTCGCCGCGTGAGAGCGAGTCCCCGTCCATCGTGATTCTCAATTGCAGAGTGCTGAAGTACAATGGAGGCACCATGGCCCTCTTCCTGCTGATCCTCCTGGCCTTTGCCCCCGCGGGGGATGCCTGTGCGCTGCGCAGCGAATCGGCGTTGAACAAAGGCCTCCTGTGGCCCGCTCCTCGAGAGACCGGCAGTTATCGGGTGCGGAACCTGGCCACCGGCAAGCTCCTCTGGGACGTGGATTGGGAAACGACCCGGACCGAAGGGAAGGAGGAAACGCGGGTGGAGATCCACGAGCAGGGGCGGGGGCAGCCGCTGCGTTACCATGAGCCGATCATCTGGGAGAAGCGGATGGTCCTGGTGATCGCGCCGGTGCTCTGCGCCCGCTCGATGCAGGGGAGCCGGTGGAGCCAGCAGGGCAAGCTCCTCAGCCAGGCCGATTTCCATCTGGATCCCCGGCGGCGCCTCTTCCTCTATCGCGATACCGGGGGAGGGGACGGTCCCGAGGAGGGAACCTTCCCCTGGGCGCCGCAGACCCTTCCCGACGAGTTCCTCTTCCACTGGATCCGGACCCTGGAGTTCGGTCGGACTCCGGCTGGAGAGTTCTCGCTGCTGGTCTCCCCGACCCGTCGGGTCCGGATGCGGGCCCTGGTTCGGGGAACGGAGGAGGTGAAGACGCCGGCCGGGACCTTCCGCTGCTATCGGGTGGAGCTGAGCCCCCGCCTGGGTCCGCTGGAGCTTCTCCCTCTCAAGTCGATGCTGGTCCCCAAGGTCACCCTCTGGTGCGCGAGCGACCCGCCCCATTTCTGGGTCCGTTACCAGGGGCCGGTGGGGGGGCCCGGCTCCCCGGCGGCCCTGATCGAGCTGACCAGCTTTCAGCAGGCATCGTCGTGAAGATCCCCTGCGATCTGTGCCATCAGGTCGTCGAGGATACCCTCCTTCAGATCCTGGAGCGGGGGAGCGAGATCCTCTACGTCTGCCCGGAGTGCTACCTCCATTCGACGGGAGAGCCTCCCGAGGAGCAGGCGTAGGACAAGCTGGACAACTTCTTTAACGGGGTCTGACCCCGCGGGGTCAGACCCCGTAGGCGCTGGGGAGGATGGTCTGAAAGAACTGCTGGTAAGGGACCGCGGTTTCTGCCCGTGAGAAGCGCTGAGGGGATTCGCCGGTGAAGAGGATGAATTTTTTAACCGGCTTGTGCGCCACCTCTTCAAAGGAGCGCAAGCCACCGGTTTCGCCCTCCCTGACATTCCCCCCCAATTTGCACTCGATCGCCCAAAGGGATGGGCCGATGTCCAGGATCAGGTCAACCTCGGCTCCGGCGTCCGTCCGGTAGGAGCTGAGCTTCCACTCTTTTTTGTGGGCGCGGATAAACGCCATGACTTGGAGAATGGCCCACTGCTCAAACAGCCTCCCCTTCTCCGTTGGGCTCAAGGTGCTCCGGTGGATTCCCAGAAGAGCGTTGCGGACCCCTAAGTCAAAGAAGAGAAACCGATCCCGCTGAGAAACCCGCCGCTTCGAGGCCTTCGGCTTAAAAGGCGGAATCCGGGATACAATCAACGTATCCTCGAGGATCGAGAAAAAGCGCCGGATCGTTTCCTTGGGGATTTGGCTGTCGCTGGCTAATTTAGAGTAATTGATCCACTGGCCGCTGGCCTCGGCTGCGAGGTCCAAGAATCGGGCATAGGCGCCGAGATTCTGGGTCAGGGCCTCCGCCTGGATTTCTTCCCGCAGATAGACCTGTCCATAGGTAGAAAGAACA
>JACPXU010000124.1 GCA_016196375.1 Candidatus Omnitrophota bacterium
CCGAACGCCGGTCCTTCCGGCATGGTATAATTTGTAGTGGTGAACTTCGATGACAAGAGAAACCGCACGAAAGAAAGCTTTGGAACACCTTCAAAGGGCCCGGCAACGTCTGAGGGAAAGTTCGTTATCCAAGAGACCACAAAGGGAATCCGACCTGATTGCCGCGGTCCGAAAGACTCGGGAAGAGCTCTGGGAAGCGAAGCTTGCTGCTCGTTCTTGACACCAACGAGTACCTCCTTGCCTTAGGTCTTGTCCGGAATCCCCCGTCGGAACACTTGCTGGACATTCTCATTGAGCGCTTTCCTGCGCATCGGATCCGCCTCCCACGGCTTATCGTAGACGAGGTCCGGCGACATCTCCCCCCGGCTGTTTTTGGTGATCTCCTCAGTTCCCTCCTCCTGATTACTTCTGTTGATGAGGATTTTGTGGTTTCTTTCGAGTTGGGTGTCAAATATGAGGCGAAGGGGTTGAAACCTGCGGATGCCTTCATCGCTGCCTATGCCGAATGGATCGGTGCTGAAGCGTTGGTTACCGAAAACCGCCACTTTCTGTCTCGCCGTTCAGATCTACCGTTTCGAGTTTTGACCGCTGAACAAATCCTAAAGATCCTATAAAAAACGCATATGGCTGAGGAGCTAACTGTAACACATAGAAATAAACGGCTAGGAAATGGCTTCACCAAGATACCCCATGTAGTTATCTTGGGCGCGGGTGCGAGTAAAGCAGCATTTCCGAATGGTACTCCAGGGGGTTTGAACTTTCCCCTGATGGAAGACTTGGTTGAGGTGGTTGGTCTGGCAGAGCTCTTAGAATCCAGCGGAACCAACTATCAGGGAGAAAACTTTGAGGTCGTTTTCTCTCGCGTTGCAGGCGATCCACAGAAAGTCCGACTAAAGAGAAAACTCGAGGAACAGATCTTTGAATATTTTTCTAGAATGCAACTCCCCCCTGAATTGACAATCTATGACAAGCTGATCCTATCCCTGAGAGATAAGGACGTAATTGCGACATTCAACTGGGATCCGTTATTGCTTTATGCTTATCGGCGTTGCGGCAACTATTTCCAGTCAAAGCATTTCGGAATCAGCATGCCTCAGATTTTATTTCTGCATGGGAATGTAGCGCTCGGTGTATGTGTCGATGATTCGACCCTTGGGCCAATGGATAGCACGTGTTCGAAATGTCAAAGGCGATTTAAGCGAGTGCCGCTGTTATACCCAATTCTGAAAAAGGATTATATCCTCGACCCAGTAATTAAAGAACAGTGGGACCGCCTGAGGTATCACATGGCTAACGCTTACTTCGCAACAATATTTGGGTATGGGGCTCCTGTTGCAGACATTGAGGCGGTAAGGCTAATGAAAGAGGTGTGGGACAGAAACCCAAGAAGGGAGCTTGCCGAGATAGAAATAATCGACATAGCCAGCCACGACACTCTGAAGACAAGGTGGGAAAGGTTTATTGTAAGAGAACATTACCGCACATGCGTGAGCATCGAACGCTCCTACTCTTTTCAACATCCGAGAAGATCCGTCGAATCTTTTTTTGATTGTTTTCTTCAAAATTCACCATGGCCCGAAAACCCAATGCCGGATTGTCGGTCCTTTGAGGAGATGGCCAATTGGTTAGCGCCGTTGTTGGTTGAAGAAAATCGTTGTCTTGCGGCGTCATCTTAATACAGAGTGGATAATTTTGCGCTTCATTCTCAGGTAACAACGGATGGTGTAATAGCTTGATGAGCATAGGGTTTCGGTGAAAGAACTGTTTGTTCGCACGCTGGGATGGCAGATGAATGCGCGGGATGTCCAGGGGTGACGGGGCTGCTTCTGGAGCGGGGCTATCAGGTCGGGGTGAGTCGATGAAGTCCCAAAAGGGACTCTCCTAGACAAAAACGTCGATGAAATCTTACCGGCAGGAGATCTGGTTCAACACGAAGGGGCGGCAGGAGTTTCTCAACATCACGCCGCAGGTGGAGGAGGCCCTGAAGAAGAGCGGCGTCCAGGAGGGCCTCTGCCTGGTCAACGCCATGCACATCACCGCCAGCCTCTTTGTCAATGACGACGAGGAGGGGCTCCACCGGGACTTCGCCGACTTCCTGGAGAGGCTCGTCCCCTACGAGGTGAAGAAGTACCGGCACAACCTGACCGGGGAGGATAACGGCGACGCCCACATCAAGCGCCAGCTCTTCGGCAGGGAGGTGGTGGTTGCGGTGACCGAGGGCAAGCTGGACTTCGGGCCGTGGGAGCAGATCTTCTACGGGGAGTTCGACGGCCGCCGGCGCAAGAGGGTCCTCATCAAGATCATCGGGGAATAGGAGGTGATGCCGAACGGGACGAAAGGGGCCTGAGGTTTCGTCGGGATCGATCCATTCCGCCATCGAGGCGCTGCCGGAGGCCTCGCTCGGTGAGCTCGTGGCGGCGGTCCGGGCCGACTGCAAGGCCAAGGGGCTGGTCCTCCAGGGCTCCGACGGCGACCAGGATGAGATCCCGATCGCCCTGACCCCGTGGGTGGTCAGCCGGGAGGCGGCCCGGTACCTGCAGACTCTCTTCCGCGGCATCCGCCGGACCGTGAATCGGGTCCTCGCCCATTACTTTGAGGATCCCAAGCTTCAAGAGATCCTCCCCCTCAGGGAGAACGAGCTGGCCTGGCTGAAGGCGAGTTGTCCCGAGGGGATCCCCCGCCTGCAGACGATCTTCGAGCGGTTCGACACCAACCTGGGCCCCGAGGTGCAGGGCCAGCTCTCCTCTTTTCAGATCATCGAGTTCAACGCCGTCGGGGTGGGCTGCATCTACCTGATGCCGGCGGCCACGGAGATCCTTCAGGCCCATCTGTTGCCCCGGCTGAAGGAGAAGCTCCCGGCGGAGGCCCTGACCGCCCCGACCGACTACCGGAAGCTCCTCTGCGGCGAGCTCCAGGCGCACGCCAAGGCGATCGACCGGCCGGCCTGCCGGGTGGCGCTGGTGGAGCGGCGGGAGGCCACACCCGGCGGAGTGGACGAGTTCACCCGGATGATGCCGTACTTTGAGGCGCAGGGGATTCCGGTGAAGGTGGGAGATCCCCGGGAGATCGAGCATCGGGATGGGGAGCTGTTTCTCAAGGAGTCTGCGGTGGACGTCCTGTACAGGGATTTTCAGCTTGAGGAGGTGGTTTCGATCAAGACCCACGGCGGTTCCGTGGAGGGGATCGAGGCCGCCTTCTCGGAGAACCGGGTCGTCTCGACGGTGTTCGGGGAGTTCGACCACAAGAGCCTTTGCGAGCTGCTGACGAACCCCGATTTTATCCGGTACTTCAGCCCGCAGGAGTTGAGGGCGGCCCGCCGCCGGATCCCCTGGACCCGCCTGATTGATGAGCGGCGGACGCACGATCCGGCGGGGCGGGAGGTGGACCTGTTGCCGTACATCCGGGAGCATCGGGAGACCCTGGTCCTCAAGCCGAACAGGGGCTACGGCGGGGAAGGGGTGGTGGTCGGGGAGGCGGCGACGGCCAAGGAATGGGACGAGGCCCTCGCGGGGGCCATCGCGAAGCCGAAGGGCTGGGTCGTGCAGGAGAAGGTCCCGATCGTCAAGGCGCCGATGATCGTCCTGAGAGGAAAGGGCAAGCTGGTCCGGGAGGAGCAGCACGTGACCCTGAGCGTCACGGCCACTTCCAGGGGAGTTGCCTTTGTGGGCCGCTGCTCCCCTGAGCCGGTGGTGAACATCAGCCAGGGGGGCGGCCTGGTTCCGGTCTTCCTCACCCGCTAGCGGCCGCCTCGCTATTCGATGCCGTGGCGCAGCGTGTTCTCGGTGATGGTGCGGCCCTGGAGGAACTGCAGCAGGGTGTCCGGCCCGCCCGCCTTCTGTCCCGCCCCGGATAAGCCGAGCCCGCCGAACGGCTGTCTCCCGACGACGGCGCCGGTGATCTTCCGGTTGATGTACAGGTTTCCGGCGCGGAACCGTTCCTTCGCCTGCTCGATGTGGGCGGGGGAGCGGGAGTAGACCCCGCCGGTCAAGGCGTACGGCACCCCGTTGGCGATCTCGATCGCCTCGTCGAACGAAGAGGCCCGCAGCGTCGCCAGGACCGGCCCGAAGATCTCCTCCTGGGCGATCCGGGCGCGGGGGCTGACCCCCGTGAAGATCGCCGGCCCGGCGAAATAGCCGTCCAGCCGATCCGGCACGTCCCCTTCAAAGGCGAGGCCCCCTTCTTTTTTCCCGAGCTCGATGTATCGCCGAACCCTGGAGAGGGCCTCCTGGTCCACCATCGGGCCGATCACGGTGCCCGGCTCCTCGGCCGGGCCGACCGGCAGGGAGCGGGCGGTCTCGATCAGCCGCTCAAGGAACCGCCGCTCGATCTCCTTGAGCAGGATGACGCGGGAGCAGGCGGAGCATTTCTGCCCCTGGTAGCCGAAGGCGGAGGCGGCCACCCCCAGGACCGCCTCGTCCAGATCGGCGTCCCGGTCAACGATGATGGCGTTCTTCCCCCCCATCTCGGCGATCACCCGCTTGACCCATCCCTGGCCCGGCGGGGTGACGGCGGAGCGCTCGATGATCCTCAGGCCGACCTCCTTCGAGCCGGTGAAGGCGATCCACCGGACCCGGGGGGACCGGACGAGCGCGTCGCCGACCTCCGGCCCAAGGCCGTGGAGGAGATTCACCACCCCGGGAGGGATCCCGGCCTTCAGCAGGAGCTCCACCAGATGGAAGTCGACGATGGAGGATTGTTCCGCAGGTTTCAGGACCAGTGTGTTGCCGGTCACCAGGGCGGCCCCGGTCATCCCGGCCGGGATCGCCAGCGGGAAGTTCCAGGGGGAGATCACCACGCCGGGCCCGAGCGGCTCCCGCCGGTAAAGGTTCCGCTCCCCCGGCACCTGGCCGATCCGGGTCTCCTCGGTCCACCGGAGCATCTCCTCGGCGTAATAGCGGAGGGAATCGATCGCCTCGACGACGTCGGCGTCCGCCTCGACCCACGGTTTCCCGACCTCCAGCACCTCCCAGGCGGCCAGCTCGAAGCGGCGCTCCTTCAGGAGGTCCGCCGCCCGCTGGAGGATCCTTGCCCGTTCGGCGATCGGGACCCTTGCCCAGAGGGAGGCCGTTTCCTCGCATTGGGTGAGGGCCATCTCGGCGTGGGAGCTGTCGCCCAGAGTAATCTGCCCCACCCGCTCTTTCCGATGCGATGGGTTCTCCCGCCAGAGGGTCCGCCGGCCGCTGATCCGCTGATTGCCGATCAGGAACGGATAGCTCTTGCCGAGGGAACCCCGGACCTGCCGGATCGCTTCTTGAAAGGCGGCCCGGTGAGCGGGCCGGCTGAAGTCAGTGAGCGGCTCGTTCATGCTCGAGGAGGTTCGCCGCCAGGAAGGAGTTGTGCGAGCTGTTCTCCAGGATCCGCCGGACCAGGTAGGCCATCCCGGGGATCAGCTCGCCCACCGGCGTGTAGATCCGGACCGGGATCCGGTGCCGGTGAATGGCCCACTGGATCGCCTCTCCCATCCCGTACAGGAGCTGGGCCTCCCAATGGGACTGGGGCGCCCGCAGCTCCTGCGCCTTGGCGATCGCATGGGCGATGGAGCGGAGGTTGTGTGTGGCCACGGCGATCCGCAGATGGTCGTGGTGCTCGAACAGGAGGTCGGTGAGCCGATCGAATGAGGCGTCGGTCTCGGCCTTCTCGGTGTAAACGGGGCAGGGCCAGCCGAGTTGCCGGCTGCGGATCACCTCGGAGTCCCAGTAGGCGCCCCGGACCAGCCGGACCGTGACCGGCGCCTTCCTGGAGATGACCCATCGGATCAGGCCGCGGGTCACCTCCTCGGAATCCTTGAGATAAGCCTGGATCACCACTCCGACCCTCGATTCCCCGGGGAACTGTTCGTCCAGGGTCCTCTGTGTGAGGGTCAAGGTGAGGTCCCGCAAGGCCACCTGCTCCATGTCGACGTTCACGAATCCTCCCTGCTCGAAGGCGGCCTGAAGGATCCGGCTGAAACGGGGCCGGATCTGGCGCCAGGCCCCTTCCGGGTCCACCGGCTCGAACGGGAAGGCGAGCGAGGAAAGCTTCAGCGACAGGTGCGGGGTCGAGGAGAGGTGGGATCTCCATTCCCGGATGATCTCCAGGTATCGCTGCGTGTAACGCTGCGCCTCGGCCTGAGAGGTGGTGGCCTCTCCCAGAAGGTCCACGGAAACTTGGAATCCCTGTCCCTCCAGTTGGCCGATCCTCCCGAAGGCCTCCTTCAGGTCGGCCCCGGCGAGAAAGAGCCGCGCCATCGTGCTCACCGTGTGCCGGGTCGCCGAGGCCACCGCCCCTGCCGTGATCAGCCGGGGGCTTGTCGCGGCCAACCCGAGGCGAAGGGGAAGCGGCAGCACCCCGCTTCTCAGCGGGAAATACTCCTTGAGATGCTGAACCACCTCCCGGGGGCTCTCGAGGGCCGGCAGGCAGTCGATGAACCGGAGGATCTGCGTCCGGAGGGCCGCGTCGCTCATGCACCAGCGGAGGATCTGCATCTCCCAGCGATGGGCCTGTTGGATCCGGGGGATCGCCTCCTCCATCGCGGCGCGAAGCTCTCCCTCGATCTGATGAGTCCGAGCTTCCTGGGTTTCGTCGATCACGCCCCCTCCGGTTTTGAGATGATATCACGAGTCGTGCAAAAGGCCACCCGCAGGGGTGCGGGGTGAGCCGGCCTGGGTGGCCCGAGCGGCCACGGTCCCCCGCCGGGGTCCTGTCGGGGGGCAGCCCATCTCCGGCATCGGGCCTCGTCGGATGTGGTATTCACACTTTCTTTGGTTAAGAGCCACGTTGAGAGGCCAAAACCAACAATGATCTCCATGGAATGCGTTCAGTACAGCTTGGGTTTCCATTCAACGGGGCACCCCCTCACGCGTCGGCCCTGCTGGCGGCGATGGGCGCCCGCCCCCCGCCACCCCGGCGGGGGGAGCGAGGGCCATCGAAGAGCGAACGGCCTCGGTGGGGCCGTTCGCGTCCGGCGAATCCCCGCCCCCGAGGGTGGCCCGGAGGCGAGGGCTGCGTTTTGCACGACTTGTGATGATATAATACACCCAAAAATGACCGCTGAGATTGTGCTCACGCTGAAGGGGGAGAGGTGGCGGCGCGGCGGGCATCCCTGGGTCTACCGCAGCGACCTGAAGTCGGCCGACTCCTCCTCATCGGGCGAGATCGTCCGGGTGAAGGGGCCGGGCGGCCGGCTGCTCGGCCAGGCCTTCTACAACGCCGCCTCGAAGATCGCCCTGCGCTGGCTGGACGACGACCCTGAGAAGCCGATCGACCGCTCCTTCTGGGAGGAACGCCTGAAGGCGGCCCTCCGGTACCGGGAGGAGGTGGTGAAGGAGAGCACCGCCTATCGGCTGATCTCCTCCGAGGCCGACGGATTCCCGGGCCTCATCATCGACCGGTACGATTCGGCGCTGGTCCTTCAATCCTTGAGCCTCGGGATCGATCGGGTCGTTCCCCTGTTGGTCGAGATCCTGACCGGGCTCCTCAAGCCGAAGGCGGTGGTGGCCCGGAACGACTCCCCGGTCCGGAGCTTGGAGGGGCTGCCGGTTGAGAAGCGGCTGATCGCCGGCGAGAAGCCGGGCCGGATCGAGGTGACCGAGGGGAATCGGCGGTACCTGGTGGATGTCTGGGAGGGACAGAAGACCGGGGCCTATCTGGACCAGCGGGAGAACCGGCTCAGAGCCAGGGACTACGCGCGGGGCCGGGTGCTGGATCTGTTCGCCTACACGGGGGGCTTCAGCCTTCAGGTGGCTGACCGGGCCGAGGAGGTTCTGGCCATCGACGACTCGGAATGGGCCGTGGAGCGGCTCAAGGAGAATCTGGCCCTCAACCGCCTCGCCAACGTCCGCCCCGAGCGGGGCAACGCCTTCGACCGGTTGAGGGATCTGGAGCGGGCCGGCGAGAGGTTCGACCTGATCATCCTGGACCCGCCGGCATTCGCCAGGAACAAGCAGGAGGTGCCGGATGCCTGGCGTGGCTATCGGGAGATCAACCTGCGGGCCCTACGGGTCCTTGCAAAGGGGGGGACCCTCTTCACCTGCAGCTGCTCCTACCATATCGGGGATCAGATCTTCCTGGAGATCCTGCAGGAGGCCGCCGCCGGCGCCGGCCGGCCGGTGCGCCTGCTGGAGAGCCGGACCCAGTCGAGGGATCATCCGATCCTTCTCACCCATCCGGAGTCGAAATACCTGAAGTGTCTCGTGGTTCAGGTGGCGGGGTGATAGAATGGGGCCGTGCCTGAATACACAACGGCTCACGCCAAGGCAGGGATCAAGGCCCGGCTGCCGGCCCTCGAGTGCTGGCCCAACCAGTATCCAGGGTACGAGGTGATGATCGAGATCCCGGAGTTCACCGCCGTCTGCCCCCGGACCGGCCTGCCTGATTTCGGCCTGGTCCGGATCCGATACCTTCCCAAGAGATGGTGCGTGGAGCTGAAGGCGCTGAAGTATTACGTCAATGGATACCGGGAGGTCGGGATCTTCCAGGAGAACGCGGTGAACCGGATCCTGGAGGATTTCGTCCGGGCGGTGAAACCGGTCCGGGCCGTGGTGACCGGCGAGTTCAACGCGCGGGGCGGGATCAAGACCATCGTCGAGGCCCGCTACCCGAAAAGAAATGAGACAAGCCAACCCCAATAGGGGTCTGACCCCATCCGATTCAAGGAGAGGCCTTTTTAAAGGGGTCAGACCCCGTTTGGTCTTTCTTGCGGCTCTTTGTTGCGCCGGGTGCGCCTTCTTCCGCACGCACCCCCCTCCTCCCCACACCCCCTGGGAGGAGGTGAAGCTGCAGATCCACCTGAAAGGGCCCGTCCCATTGACCGCCGGCGTCGCCAAGGTGGAGATCACGCCGCCGGTGGGGACGCCGCTGGCCGGCTACTCGAAACGGAAGGGGAAGCCCTCGACCGGGGTCCGGGACCCTCTCTATGCCAGGGCCCTGGTCCTGAGCGACGGTGAGGATCGGGTCGTCCTGGTCTCGGCGGACCTCCTGGTGTTCCCGCAGCCGATGGCGGAGGCCCTTCTCAAGCGGATCTCCGAGGAGACGAAGCTTCCGCCGCAGTCCATCATCTTGACGACCACCCATACCCATTCGGGCGCCGGCGCCATCGCCCCCGGCTTCCTCTATGAGATCGTCTTCGGGTCCTATCGCCCGGAGGTGGTGGAGGGGATCATCGGCCGGATCCACTGGGCCGTCCGCCAGGCCCTGGAGAAACAGCAGCCGGTCCGATGGGGGACCATCACCGGCAAGGGGATTCTCGGAGATCTCACCGAGAACCGGAGGGTCCCCTCCGGGCCGACCGACCCGGACGTGAGCCTGTTGGTGGCGGAATCGCTGGAGGCAAGCCGGTCGGGATCCTCGTCAACTGCGCGGCCCATCCGACCCTTCTCGATTCGGAGGATCTGCGCTTCAGCGCCGATTATCCCGGCGAGCTGACCCGTCTGGTCGAGGCCGCCTATCCGGGGTCGGTCTGCCTCTTCATGAATGGGACCGCGGGCGATCTCAGGCCTCGGGACGCCATTGGGGCGACGGCGGATGAGCGGGTCAGCCGGTTCGGCGGGGCCTTGGCCGAGGCGGCCACCGGCCTCATGAACCAGACGACCCTGAGCTCAAAAGGGGATCTGGCCGCGTGGGGATGGAGGGTCTCTCTGCCGCTCCCTCAGCTCTACCTCGGCCCTGTTCCGATCCACCCGCAGATCGGCAGGTGGATGCGGCCGACCTCCGCCTACCTGAACCTGATGGGCCTGGATGACGCGGTCTTCGTTCCCTTGGCCGCCGAGATGACCGCAGGGCTGGGCACTCGGTTGAAGCAGACGTTCACCGCGCAAGGGATGAAGCCGTTCCTGCTGGGATACGCCAGCGGCTACCTCGGTTACGCGGTGACCCCTCAGGAATACGCGACCCGCTCCTACGAGGCCTGGATGACCTGGTACGGTTCCGGATTCGGTCTATCGCTCATCGCTCAGATCGAGCGTCTTGCCCGTCTCTATCCCGAAAAGCGGAAGCCCTCCGCCCTCCACGCCGAGTAACCGATTGCGAGCTGGTAAGCTTCTCCTGATCGCCGCCCTTCTCGCCGGCTGCGCCTCCACGCAAAAACCGCTGCCGATCCTCGCCACGGTTCCCCCCGGGAGGGTCACCTGGGTCGGTGAATTGCCGGTTCTCCATCTGTCCGGCTCCCCCTACGAGATGGGATACCAGCACGGTTCCCTTCTGCGCCGTCAGGTTCAGGCCTCGGTCGCCAACGCCATGGCCTTCATCCGCGGGGAGGCCGGGGTCCCGGTCGTCGGCGGGTGGATGGCCGCCCGCCTCCTGGATCGGAGCTGGAAGAGGATGGCCCCCCATGTCCCCTTGAGGATTCAAGAGGAGATGGAGGGGCTCGCCGACGGGGCGATGGTTCCGCTGGCCACCCTCCAGCGGATCCACGCCCTGCCGGAGCTGATGGCGACGAGCTGCGCCAGCTTCGCCGCCTTCGGCCGGGCGACGAAGGAGGGCCGGCTTATCCAGATCCGGAACCTCGATTGGGCGATCCAGTCCGACGTCCAGCGGTACGCGGCCATCTTCGTCCATCATCCGGCAGGCAAGCGCTCCTTCGTGAGCATGGGCTGGCTCGGATTCGTCGGCGTCGTCTCAGGGATCAACGACCAGGGCATCTCGATCGGAGAGATCGGCGCGAAGACGGTGGATGGCGGTCTCGATGGGATCCCGATGCCGTTTCTCTTGAGGCGCGTGCTGGAGGAGGCACAGGATCTTAAGCAGGCGGTCTCGATCGTTGAGGAGGGCCCCCGGACCGGCGGCTACAATTATCTCTTCGCCGACGCGATTCGGAAGGAGGCGGTGGCGCTGGAGACGACCCACCGGCACTGCGTGGTTTTCCGGGCGGATCAGGAGGGAGGCCGGAATCCGTTCGCGGTGAATGTTCCGGACGCGATCTTCCGGTCCGATTGGGTCCTGGATCCGGCCGTTCGGGACCTGCAGTTGGCCTCCAACGGGGATCCGAAGCGGCCCGGCCTGGAGCCGCCGTTTGGGTCCAGCGCCTACGAGATCCGGTACCGGGGGCAGGGGCTGCTCCTGGACAAGTTCCGCGGGGCCGTGGACGCGGAGGTCGCCATGGCGATCGCCCGGGCGATCGCCCCCTCCAGCAACATCCAGAGCGTGGTCTACGCCTATCCGGAGCTGTGGGTGGCCAACGCCTCCGGCCGGCGGGCCGCCGCCGTCGGCCGCTACCTTCACCTCGCTCTGAGCGATCTCTTCAGGGAGTGATGTCCGGAACGGTGCCAGGCACTGCAGTGCCTGGCACCGCCGGCACTAAGCCCGGCCCTCGGCCTCTTCGATGACCTGAAGCAGCGTTTCGGTGGGAACCGGTTTTCTCAGGCAGGCGAAGGCGTGAAGATTCCTCCCCCGGTGTTCGAGCAGATCCCAGTCGGAAGGGAATCCGGTGATGAGGATGACCTGCAGGTCGGAGTGGCATGCCCTCACCCATTCGAGGAACTTGACCCCGGAGGCCCCGGGCAGTTTGAAATCAACCAGCGCGACCTTCGGTTGTTCCGTGAGAAACATCCGGAAGGCCTCTTCCGCGCTGACCGCCGTGCAGACCTCGTGGCCGCAGCTTTCCAGCAGGGATCGCAAGGAATCCAGGACATCCGGTTCGTCGTCCACCACCAGCAAGCAACCGTGCATCGCCTCTCCCTCCCTGTGAGGAAGTATACCCTAGTTGTGGATGGGATGGGGCCGGCTTGGGTCAGAAGGTCAATTGCGATTTTGGTAAAGGTGGCGGCGCAGGAATGAGTAGGTCACGATCTTCAAGTGGGGGGTGGCGAAGTAAGCGGTGTAATGGCCGGTCGGAAGCACCAGGAGCGCCGGCCGGCCCATCCCCCGCCAGAGCTTCAGCGACCGGCTCAGACCCAGCACCCGGTCGAACAGCCCGACGATGACGAGCGACCGGGCCGGGTCGATCGCCGGGGCGAACCGCATCGGCTCGGAGAGGATCGCCTTTTCCAGCTCCTCCAATCCCTTCTCCTCGGTCCAGCCGTGCCGCTCCAGGTAGGCCTTCCGGCGCTTGCGGATCGTCTTGTCCTGTGAGCTCATGATGATCCGGGCCACCTCCCCCGCCGGCAGCCCGAAGACGTTCGCCTTCACCCGCGGCTCCACCGCGGCCAGGATCGTGGTCAGGATCGCCCCCATGCTGATCCCGTAGGAGCCGATCGCTTCAGGGTCCACCGACTCCAGGGTCTGGAGCCAGTCGATCGCCCGCCTCATCTGGATCACCGACTCCTGAAGATGGGTCTCGATATCCTTGAGGTCCCGCTCCGGCGAGAAGACCTCCTTGGGCCGATAGACGATGACCGCGTGCATCCCCCGGCCCGCGTAGAAGGAGGCGAACTCCCGGACGTACAGGTCGTTCCCGGCCAGGATCGGAGACATCAGGATCACCGGCAGGCGGCCGGATCTGCCCGGTTCGTACCAGTCGAGCCGGATTGGCCGGACCATCGGATCGCTCGGGGCCTCCAGCCGGAGCCGATGGATCCGGTAGCCGGACTTTCGTTGGGTCGATTCAAAGATCGGTTTCAGGGAGGCCGGCCTGTAGTCGTAGTAGCTGCGCAGCTCGGCCGGCAGGGGGGTGGGGTGGTTGGCGGTGTGTCGCATCGGGAAGCTCACGCATCCGGCAAGGAGGAGGGCGCACAGGGAGCAGCGGGCGGCGAACCAGCGGGATCGGCGCATGGCCGCTATGATATCATGTTATCCATGGCCGAACGGAGGGGACCGCTCCTCGTGGCGCACAGGGGGGATCCGGCGCATGCCCCGGAGAACACGCTGGCCTCCTTTCGTTCAGCCGTCGCGAAGGGGGCGAAGGCCGTTGAGATGGATCTGCGCCGCTCGGCGGACGGGGTCTGGGTGGTCTTCCACGATTCCACCTTGAGGCGGATGACCGGCCGTTCGGGACGGGTCGCGAGGACCGGGTGGCCGGCGCTGCGCCGCCTCCGTTCCGGCGGCGAGCCGATCCCGACGGCTCTTCAAGCCCTTCAATGGTGCCGGCGCGAAGGGGTGCGGGCCTTCCTGGATGTGAAGGAGGCCGAGGGGGAGGCCTCCCTGTTCCGGGTCATCCGGCGTTCCGGCGGGATGGACCAGGTGATGGTCGGGGCGGGGAAGCCGGCCAGCCTGAAACGATGGAGGCGGCTGTTGGGGGAAAGACCCCTTTTCTGGGTGACCGGGTTCCGGGTTCCGGTGACGCGGCGATTGGTGGACCGGGCCGGCAGGATGAAGCTGGCCGGGCTGGCCGCTTATCGGCGCTGGGCCAATCGGGCCGCTGTGGCCCGGGCTCATCGGGCCGGCTTGAAGCTGTACCTCTGGACCGCCCGCACCCCGATCCAGATCAGGCGGCTTTCCGCGCTGGGGGCGGACGGCATCATGAGTGAGGTGTGGGATGGCCGCCGCGTTTAATCTTCTCGACGAGGCGAAGCGGCTGATCCGGTTCAACAGCGTGACCTGGGGGAGCAACGCCGACTGCGCGGTCCACGTCGGGTCGCTCCTGCGGAGGCTGGGGCTTGAGGTTTCCTACCAGGAGGACCGGAAGGATGGGGTCCTGTTCATGAATGTGGCGGGCCTCGCGGGCCGTGGGAAAGGCCCTCTCCTTTTGACCACCCACCTCGACACCGTGGATCCCGGCGACCGCCGCCTCTGGACCAAAACCGGCCGCGATCCCTGGAGGCTCACCGTCCGGGGAGACGCCCTGTACGGTCTGGGGGCGGCCGACACCAAGCTGGACCTGCTGTGCAAGCTGTCCGCCTTGAGCCGGCTTCAGCTCTCCGATCTGAAACGGCCGGTGATCCTCCTGGGAACCTTCGGGGAGGAATCGGGCCTGCGCGGGGCCGCCCGGTTCTGCCAGGGAGAGTTCCCGCGGCCGGAGATGGCGTTGGTGGGGGAGCCATCGGAGCTTTCGATCGTGACGCGGCACAAGGGGCTGTCGGTGATCGATCTCCTCCTCAAGGGCCGGGGCCTTCACCGCCCTTCAGAGACGGAATGGGTCTACGATCTCACCTGCGCCGGCCGGGCGGCTCATTCCAGCACGCCGAGCCTGGGGAAGAACGCCATCGATGAAACCCTCTCCTTCCTGCGGGATCTCAAGAAACGGCACAAGAAAGTGGACGTCCTCTCCTGGACCGGGGGGACGGGCCACAACATCATCCCCTCCTCCGCGAACCTTCGGTTCTCGCTGGGAGCCGGCCCGAAGGTCGGTTTCCGTTCCAGCTCCCGCCTGCGGGTGAAGGCCCAGCGGCTGCAGGCCGGCTGGTATCCGACCCTGCCATGGGAGGATGCCCTCTGGACGGTGGAGACGGCGCAGGCCCTGTTGGATCCTTTCCTGAAGGCCCGGGACAAGGATTTCTCGCCGCCTCATCCAACCTGGAACCTGACCCTGCTGCGGGAAACGAAGGAGGGATGGTCCTTGACCTTTGATGTGAGGGCCTTGCCCGGCCAGCCGATGGGCCGGTTCGTGAAGAACCTGGAGGGGAAGCTGTGGAAACGGCTCGGCCATCCCGGTCCCTCCTGGCAGTTTCATCTCGAGCGGGACAACCCGGCGCTGGATCTCGCGAAGGGGGATCCGCTGCCGAGACTGGCCGCCTCCGCTCTGCGGGCGGCCCGGCTGCCGGTCAGGTTCGCGGCGAAGTCCGGCTGCTCGGAGGCCGGGCTGTACGCGAAGGTGGGGATTCCCGCGATCGTGATCGGGCCGGGCCGGGCCGCCGGCAACATCCACCAGCCGAACGAGTCGGTGAGCCTGCGGCAGCTCAAGGCGGCGATCCGGTTCTATCAGGCGTTCCTTCAGAAGGCATGTTCCTGATTCGCCAGGCCGGTCCGGCTGATTTTCCGGGGGTCTTCGCGCTGGCGAAGCTGCTCGATTCGTACAATCTCCCCGCGGACCGGGGCTACATCCGGGAGCTGCTGGAGGCCTCGCAGGCCTCCTTCGCGGGGAGAAGCCCGAGGGTGGCGGGAAGATATCTCTTTGTGCTGGAGGAAGGCCGGAGGATCGTCGGCTGCTCCCTAATCATCGCGAAGCACGGCAGGCGGGGGAAGCCGCATCTGTGGCTGAGCCTTGAGAAGGTCGCCAAGCGGAGCCGCACTTTAGGCCTGGCCCGCGCGCATCAGGTGCTGCGGCTCGGGTACACCGAGGATGGGCCCACCGAGGTGGGTGGCCTGGTGGTGATGCCCGGCTACCGGCGGCATCCGGAGGCCTGCGGCCTGCAGATCTCCTTTGTCCGCTTCCTCTATATGGGGATCCATCCGGACCGGTTCGAGCGGAGGATCCTCGTCGAGTACCGGGGGGCCATGGGGGCGGGGAACCGGAGCATCTTCTGGGAGGCGATGGGCCGGATCTTCACCGGGCTGCCTTACTCGAAGGCGGACCGCCTCTCGGTCACCAACAAGGAGTTCATCCTGAGCCTCTTTCCCCGCGAGCCGATCTACTGCGCGCTCCTGCCGGAGCCGGTTCAGCGGGCGATCGGGGCGATCCATCCGGCCGCCCAGCGGGCCGCCGACCTTCTGCGATCGATCGGCTTCCGCCCCCTCCCGCAGATCGAGCCGTTCGACGGCGGCCCCTATTTCAGCGCCGAGCGGGGCCGGATCCGGCTGATCCGTCGGATCCGGCGCCTCACCGTCGCCGCGGCCTCTTCTGCGGCCTCCAGCTCTTATTTGGTCGGCACCGAGGCCGGCGGCCTCTTCCGGGCGGCCCGGATTCCGGGCAAACTCCGGGGCGGCCGCCTCACCGTCTCCGGGGAGGCCCTGCGTCTGTTGAGGATCTCGGAAGGAGCGTCAGTCTATGCCTGCCCTGTTTAGAGGAAACTACATCGGCGGCCGGTTCCTCCGGCCCTCCAAGGGAACGGAGCTGATCAGCGAGGATCCCGGCGATCTCCTGGAGCCGGTGGGGAGTCTCATCGTTTCCGAGGAGCCGGTGGATCAGGCGGTCGTCGCCGCGGCCAAGGCGTTCCCTTCATGGAGCGCCCTCCCTCTTCAGAGGCGGATCGCCAAGCTGCGGCTCTTTCAACGCTTCTTGAAGGAGCGGCAGAGCTCCCTGATCCGCCTGGTGGCCAGAGAGGCCGGCAAGCCGCTCGCCGAGTCCCAGCGGGAGGTCGAGCGGCTGGCGGGCAAGGTGGACGAGATGGTGATGCTCGGCCTCAAGCTGATCCGCCCCTTCCGGGTGGCGGTGGGGCAGGGGGTCTTCGGGGAATGCCGCTACCGCCCGCTCGGGGTCCTGGCCGTGATCGGGCCGTTCAATTTCCCGGCCCACACCCCCGGCAGCCACATCATCCCGGCCCTCCTCACCGGCAACACCGTCGTCTTCAAGCCGTCGGAGTACACCCCCTTCGTGGGGCAGGGGCTCGCCGAATGTCTCGACGCCGCCGGCCTGCCGGCCGGGGTCTTCAATCTCGTGCAGGGGGATTCCCGCGTGGGGGAGAGGCTGGTCGGCCATCCCCAGGTGGCCGGGATCCTGTTCACCGGCTCGACGGCGGTCGGGACCGCGATCAAGCTGGCCACCCTGAAGGAGCCGCAGAAGTCTCTCGCCCTGGAGATGGGAGGGAAGAACGGGGCGCTGGTCCTGGGGGACGCCGACCTGGAGCTGGCGGCCCGGGAGATCGCGACGGCGGCCTACTCGATGGCCGGCCAGCGATGCAACGCGACGAGCCGGGTGATTGTGGATCGCCGGGTGGCGAAGCGGTTCCTCGCCAGGTTCCTTGAGGCAGTGGAGCGGGTCACGATCGGGTACCCGTTGGATGAGGGGGTCCTGATGGGTCCCTTGGTCAGCCACGATGCGGTGGCGAAGTTTCAGCGGTACATGAAGCTGGCCGAGGAGGAGGGCTTCGAGACCCTTCGGCCGGGGCGGGCCCTGGGTGTCTGGCAGAAGCGCCGCGGCTACTACGTGATCCCGGCCGCCCATCTGTGCGAGAAGCCGGCGAAGAACCGGTCCCTTCATTATCGGCGGGAGGAGATCTTCGGCCCGGACGTGGCGATCTACCTGGTGAAGGGAGAGGAGGAGGCGGTGGCGATCAACAACGAGGTCCCCTACGGCCTGGTCACCAGCGTCTTCACACGGAGCCGGCCCCGCTTCGAGCGGCTCTTCGGCAGGATCGACACCGGGATGGTCAACCTCAATCGGGGGACGATCTTCTCCAGCGGAAAGCTCCCCTTCGGCGGCACCAAGGCGAGCGGCTCCTTCAAGCCGGCCGGCCTCTTCTCTCCTTACTACTGCACCACGCCGGTGGCTCTGCTGGAGGACCGGCGCCCCATTTCCCAGCGTCCGCTGCCGGTTTAACCCGCCATGTCCCCGGCGCCGGCGGTTCTGCTCGGGGATCCGGCCCATTTCCATATCCGGGCAGGGGCCAACCCCCATACCCGGGATCCCCTCGGCCGCCGCAAACAGGTGGACCGCTCCAAGGCGATCGCTCAATGGACCGACCTGAAGCTCATCCTCGAGCATCACGGGGTCAAGGTCCATTCGATTCCCCCCGTCGAGGAGGAGCCGGGGCTGGTCTTCCCGGCCAACGCCGGCTTCCGATGCGGCGATCAATTTTTTTTAAGCAACCTGAACCGGGCCCGGGCCGGGGAGCGGGACCATTACCGCAGGTGCATCTCCGCGCTGGGGCTGGAGGTCAAGGATCTCCCCTCGCAGTACCCCTTTGAGGGGGAGGCCGACTTCATCCCGGTGGGGGATCCTTCCGGCGATCCGGAGAAAACCGTCTATCTGTTCACCCATGGCCGGATCGAGCGGCAGCGGTGGGTTCCTCGGCTCGGGATTCCTCCCTACCGGCGGGTCTACGGCTTCCGCTCGGACCGCCGGGTGCTGGAGGCGCTGGAGTCGATCGTCCGTCCCCGCGAGGTCCTGCCGCTGGAGCTGATTGACGAGGCCCATTACCACGGGGACACGGTCCTCTGCTCCTTCGGCCCTCACCGGGAGCTTCTGCTGGCCTATCTCGACGGGTTGGCCGGGGAGGCCCGCTTGGCCCTTCACCGCTGGTTCGGCGATCGGCTGATCCCGCTATCCCGGCTGGACGGCCGCCGGTTCGCCGCCAACAGCTTCCAGGTCACCCCCTGGTATCAAGGGGAGCCGCGGCGGGTCCTCATCATGCCGGACGGGCTCACCGATGAGGCGTACAGAAAGGTCCGGGCACGGGAGGTGATCCCGTGCCCGGTCGATACCTCGGAATTCCTCGAGAAAGGAGGCGGTGCGGTGAAGTGTATGCTGCTGGATCTTACAGGGTCTCCCCTAACGGGGTCTGACCCCTTCCAAGGACGTTCGCCTCTCAAATGGGGTCAGACCCCCTCAGGTTTTGGAACCTGTACATAATTACTTGATAAAGTAATTTACTTGAATTTCACCGGCGGGCATGGTATCCTTCTGTTCTGGAGGTGGGAAGATGCCGATTCCGGTTAAGCTCACACGGGCTCACCAGGTCACGCTGCCCAAGAAGCTCCTTGAGCGGGCGGGGTGGTTAAAGCAGGAGTTCTTTGTGGCGGAGCTCAAAGGAAATTATCTGCTCCTCAAGCCGTTGTCGCTGGAGCCCTCGCCGCAGGCCCCGATGGCCAGCTTTGAAGATTTGCGGCGTCACTTTGCCAGGATCGGCATTACCCGGAAGGAGATCCATCGGGCGGTCCGATGGGCTCGCAGGGCTGAGCGGGTGGCGCGTCGCCGCCATTGAGCCGGCCGGTGATCCGCTTCGTTCTCGATACGAACGTCGTGGTATCCATTGCGCTGCCCGGGAGCCGCCTCCAGCCGCTGGTCGAGGCCTGGCAGGGGGGGCGTTGCCGCCTGCTCCTCTCCACCGAGATCTTCGAGGAGTATCTTCGGGTGCTCACCTATCCAAGGTTTCAGCTCTCCTCGGAGGATGTTCGTCGAACTCTGGAGCGGGAGCTGCGCCCCTATGCCGAGCCGGTCCGCGTCACCAGCCGGATCAACGTTGTTGATGCAGATCCTTCCGATAACAAGTTTCTCGCCTGCGCGGTCGATGGGGATGCGGATTGGATTGTGACGGGGGATAGGCACCTCCTGCGCTTGAGCCCCTTCCGCGGAATCCGAATCGGTTCTCCTGCTCAGTTCCTGGATTCTGTATAATAGCTGTTTCATGGCTCACCCGAAGGTGAGGGACAATCTTCAGCGGGTGCGGGAGAGGATCGCGGCCGCCGCCGGCAGGGCCGGCCGGGACCCGGCTGAGGTCCGGCTGGTCTGCGTGACCAAGGGGATTCCGGCCGAGAGGATCCGGGAGGCGATCGCCTGCGGCGTCGGGGAGATCGGCGAAAACCGGGTCCAAGAGACGAGGGAGAAGCAGCCGGCCATCGGGCGAGAAGCGGTCCGGTGGCACCTGGTCGGCCATCTCCAGCGCAACAAGGCGAGGCTCGCGGTGGAGCTGTTCGACCTGATCCACTCGGTGGATTCTCTGGAGCTGATCGAGGAGCTTGAGCGGCAAGCCGGGAACCGGGCGGAACGGGAGTTGGAGCTGTTGGTTCAGGTCAACGTATCGGGGGAAGCGACGAAGCATGGCTGCGGGCCGGAGGAGGCCCGGCGGCTGGCCGAGGCGATTCTGAGATCGAGGCATCTCCGGTGGGCGGGGTTGATGACGATGGCTCCGTTCGCCGAGGATCCGGAGCGGGCCCGCCCGGTTTTCCGGCAGTTGCGCCTTCTGCGGGACCGGCTGCGGGAGGGGTTGCGGGATTCGCCGCTGCATCTGTCCATGGGGATGAGCCAGGATTTCGAGGTGGCGGTGGAGGAGGGGGCGACGATCGTGCGGGTGGGGAGCGCAATCTTCCAATGAAAAACCTGATGGGGTCTGACCCCAGAGGGTCTGACCCCATCGGCGTGATCGGCTGCGGGAACATGGGGGCCGCCCTGATCGCCGGGATGGTGAAGAGCCGTTTCATCCGTCCCGGAGGGATCGTCGTCTGGGACCCGGATGCGGCCAAGCTCAAGCGCCTTCCCGCCGGAATCCGGCGGGCCCGGTCGAACGGTGATCTGGCCGGCCGGTCGCGGGTGATCCTTCTGGCGGTCAAGCCGCAGCAGATGGAGCCGGTGCTTGAGGAGATCCGGCCCCATCTCCAGCGCCGGCCGCTGGTGATCTCGATCGCGGCGGGGATCTCCAGCCGATGGATCGAGGAGCGGCTCGGCGGCGCCGTCCCCGTCGTGCGGGTGATGCCGAACACGGCGGCCCTGGTAGGCAAGGGGATCGCCGCCCTCTCGCCGGGGCGGCGAGCGACCGGTTCCTCCCTTCGGGTGGCTGGGCGGATCTTCCGGGGGGTCGGGGAGGTGGTTCAGGTTCCCGAGCGCTGGATGGATGCCGTCACCGCGGTGAGCGGCTCCGGGCCGGCCTACTTCTTCTTTTTGATGGAGCAGATGATCACGGCCGGGGTCCGCTTGGGGATCTCAAGGGAGACGGCCCGGCGGCTGGTCCTGGCCACCGCCGAGGGAGCGGCCGAGCTCGCGAGGTCCTCAGGGGAGGATCCCGCCCTCTTGCGGGGGCGCGTGACCTCGAAGGGGGGAACCACCGAGGCGGCCTTCAAGCGGTTCGCCCGGGCGGGGCTTGGGCCGATCCTCCAGGCCGGGATCCGGGCGGCCGCCGAGCGTTCCAAACAGTTGGGGAGGTAGACGATGTTTGTTCTCGGGAATCTTCTTTCCGCGCTGGCTCAGGTTCTTCAGACCGTTTTCACCCTCTACACCTGGATCCTGATTGCCCGGGTCCTGATGAGCTGGGTCAGCCCGGATCCGTTCAATCCGATCGTGCAGTTTCTGGTGAAGGCGACCGATCCGGTGCTGGAGCCGCTCCATCGGATCATCCCTCCTATCGGGTTCCTCGACATCTCGCCGGTGGTGGCCCTTCTGGCGCTGCAGGGGCTCAACTATTTCCTCGTCCGGACCCTGCTGGACTTGAGCGCGAGGCTCCGGTAGGCGATGAACCTCTGGGACCGATTGCAGGAGACGGTTCAGGCGATCCGGAAGGAGGTGCCGGAGGCCCCTCAGGTGGGGGTGATCCTCGGGACCGGATTGGGAGGGCTGGGGGAGAAGATCCAGGCCGCTCGTCCGATCCCCTATGAGACGATCCCTCATTTCACCCGGTCCACCGTCGAGGGCCACAAGGGCCAGCTGGTGTTCGGCCGGATCGGCCAGAAGCGGGTGGTGGTGATGGAGGGCCGCTTCCACTTCTACGAGGGATACACCGCCGCCGAGGTGACCTACCCGGTCCGGGTGATGCGGGCCCTCGGGGCGCAGGTCCTGATCGCCTCCAACGCCGCCGGCGGGATGAACCCGGCCTTCGCCGCGGGCGACCTGATGGTGATCGCCGACCAGATCAACCTGATGGGGGTGAACCCCTTGATCGGGCCGAATGACGAGCGGCTCGGCGTCCGTTTCCCGGACATGTCGGCCCCCTACGACGAGAAGCTGATCCGGCTCTCGGAGCGGATCGCCGCCGAGGCCTCGATCCGGCTCCATCGCGGCGTCTACGTGGCGGTGGCCGGCCCCAACCTGGAGACGCGGGCGGAGTACCGGTTCCTCCGGGGGATCGGGGCCGACGCCGTGGGGATGTCCACGGTGCCGGAGGTGCTGGCGGCGGTCCACGGAGGGATGCGGGTCATGGGGGTGAGCTGCATCACCGACCTGTGCATCCCGGAGACGCTTAAAGCCGCCTCGCTCGAGGAGATCCTGAAGGTGGCCGGCGAGGCGGAGCCGAAGCTGACGCACCTGGTCTCGAAGGTGATCGAGCGGTTGTGAGCAAGGTCGTGGATTACAAGGCGACGCTGAATCTGCCCAAGACCTCCTTTCCGATGAAGGCCAATCTGCCGGCCGCCGAGCCGGCGATCCTCAAGCGGTGGGATGAGGAGGATCTTTACGGCCGGATCCTGAAGCGCCGCGAAGGGGCCGATCCCTTCCTCCTTCACGACGGCCCGCCCTACGCCAACGGCGACATCCACATCGGCCATGCCATCAACAAGATCCTCAAGGACCTGATCGTCCGCTACCGGGCCATGCGGGGAAGGTTCGCCCCCTACGTCCCGGGCTGGGACTGCCACGGGCTTCCCATCGAGTACGCCCTGATGAAGGAGCTCAACGTCACCAAGCACCAGGTGGACACGGTGGAGTTCAGGAAGAAGGCCCGGGCCTACGCCCGCAAGTACGTCGGGATCCAGCGGGATCAGTTCAAGCGGCTCGGCGTCATGGGGGACTGGGCCGATCCGTACCTGACGCTGGAGCCGGGCTACGTGGCGGCGGCGCTCACGGTGTTGAGCACCCTCACCGCCCAGGGGTTCGTCTACCGGGCCCGCCGGCCGGTCAACTGGTGCTGGTCCTGCGAGACGGCCCTCGCCGAGGCCGAGGTGGAGTACGACCAGCACACCTCGCCGGCTATCTTTGTGAAATTCCCCTTGACCACCGAGTCCGCGAAGAAATGTGGCGGCATAGAACCGGGTGCGCGCAGTGGGACATTCCTCGTCGTCTGGACCACGACCCCCTGGACATTGATGGGGAACGTCGCGGTGGCCGTGCATCCGGATTTCGAGTATGCCGTCCGGCGAGCAGGTCCGAACGAGGAATGGGTTGTCGCATCCGAGCTTTCAGCGGGATCGCTTGAGTCGCTGGGATGGGGACAGCGTTTGCCTCCCCTCAACCGAACCGTGCGAGGCAGGAACCTCGAGGGATTGGGCTATGACCATCCGTTCGGCTTCCGGCAGGGGAAGGTGGTGCTGGCCGACTACGTTTCCAAGGAGGATGGGACAGGCCTGGTCCACACCGCCCCCGGTTTCGGCGCGGAGGATTACGCGACCGGGAAGAAGTACGGGCTGGAGCTGCTGGCCCCCGTCGACTCGCAGGGGAGGTTTGTCGGGCTTCCCAAGGAGGTCGCCGAGTTCAACGGTCAGCAGGTTCAGCAGGCGAATCCGGCGGTGATCGAGCTCCTGAAGAAGTCCAGCCATCTGATCCGGGCTTCAGAGGTGAAGCACCAGTATCCCCACTGCTGGCGCTGCCACAACCCGATCATCTTCCGGGCGACGGATCAATGGTTCCTGAACGTCGAGAAGGACCGGCTTCGGGAGAAGCTGCTCAAGGTGATCGGCGAGGAGATCCAATGGATCCCGCCGGAGGGGAAGGAGCGGATGGCCGGGATGGTGAAGACCCGGCCGGACTGGTGCCTCTCCCGGCAGAGGCTCTGGGGGATTCCGATCCCGGCGGTGATCTGCGCCTCCTGCGGGGAGGGGCGGCTGGATCCGGAGGTGATCGATCGGTTCCGGGAGGCCGTCGAGGGGGACCCGGAGGGAAGCGACCGCTGGTTCAGCGAACCGGTTTCCCGGTGGCTGCCGGATCGGTTGAAATGCGGGGGCTGCGGCGGGAGCGATTTCAAGCCGGGGACCGACATCCTGGATGTCTGGTTCGATTCCGGGGTCAGCCATCAGGCGGTCCTGGCCCGCCGGAAGAACCTGAAGATCCCGGCCGACCTGTACCTGGAGGGGTCGGACCAGCACCGGGGCTGGTTCCAGGTTTCTCTCATCACGTCGGTCGCCTTGAGCGGCAAGGCCCCTTACCGGGGGGTGCTGACCCACGGCTTTGTGGTGGACGGGGAAGGCCGGAAGATGTCGAAGTCGCTGGGCAACGTGATCGCGCCGGCCGAGGTGATCTCCTCGATGGGGGCCGACGTCCTGCGGCTCTGGGTCGCCTCCTCCGACTACCGGGAGGATGTCCGGATCTCCCCGGAGATCCTCTCCCACGTGGCGGAGGTGTACCGGAAGATCAGGAACACCCTGCGCTTCATGCTGGCCAACCTGTCGGGTTTGCCCTCGGGGGAATCGGGCCCCTCTCCGGAGGGGATGACCGGCCTGAACCGTTGGATGCTCCTTCAGTTGAAGGGGCTGGTTCAAAGGGTGACCCAGGAGTACGAGAGGTACGCCTTCCATCGGGCGGTCAAGGAGATCCACGAGTTCTGCACGGTGCAGCTCTCCAACTTCTATCTCGACGTCATCAAGGACCGGCTCTACACCGCCCACCCGACTGATCCGCTGCGCCGGGAGATCCAGAGCGTCCTGGCGATCCTGACCGACGCCCTGATCCGCCTCATCGGGCCGATCCTGCCATTGACGGCGGAGGAGGCCTGGGGGGCCTTCCCGCTGAACGATCGCCGCAGCCTCCACCTCCAGGATTGGCCCCAGCCGCCGGCCCTGGCGGAGGATCGTTCCCTCGAGACGGAGTGGGCCAAGCTGCTCGGGCTTCGGGACCAGGCGATGAAGGAGATGGAGAAGGCGAGGCAGGCCGGCGAGATCGGAGACTCGCTCGAGGCGGAGCTCCAGATCGTCGTGGGGGAGGGGGAGCTAGCCGGTTTCTTGAAGGACCGCTCCTCGGCGCTGGAGATGGCCTGCATCGTCTCCAGCTTGAAGGTGGTTCCGGCCTCGGCGGCCGGGCCGGAGCCTCAGATCCAGGTCCGCCGGGCCTCGGGGGCGAAATGCCAGCGCTGCTGGATGCGCAAGCCCTCGGTAGGCCTCTCGCCGGAGCATCCCACCCTGTGCGATCGATGCCTCGAGGCGCTGAAATTGTGGTATACTGAAGGTTTGCGATGACCAAGAAGGATTTGGACCGATATAAGAAGCTCCTCCTGAAGAAGAAGGAGGAGGTCTCCGCGGCGATGAGGCACATCGAGAAGGATGCCTTGAGCCAGTCCCCCCGGGACGCTGCGGGGGACCTCTCCGGCTACGCCCTCCACATCGCCGACATTGCCACCGACAGCTACGACCGGGAGTTCTCGCTGGGGCTGGCCACCAACGCCCAGCGGATCCTGTACGAGATCGACGAGGCCCTGAAGCGGGTCGTGGAGAAGGGGTTCGGCAACTGCCTTTCCTGCAGCAAGCCGATCAACCGGCGGCGGTTGACGGCCATTCCCTACGCGAGCCTTTGCATCGCGTGCCAGTCCAAAGAGGAGACCAAACGCCGCCGCTCCGTTTCCTCCTCCGGCGGGTTGGCACCTGAGATATAGAGTCCGTCTTCTCTCATTGAGCTTGATCGTCTTCGTGGCGGATCAGGCCACGAAGGCATGGGCCCTCGCCGCCCTCGCCGGTGTTCCGACGCTGCCGGTTCTGCCCGGTCTTTTTCATCTCACCCTCGTCCGGAATCCAGGGGTCGCCTTCGGGCTGTTCAGGGATCACAGCCTCCCGGTTTCCATCGGCACCGTGGGGATCCTCCTCGGGCTCCTCTGGTCCACCTTTCGCAGGGCGCAGGCGGGGCTTCCACCACGTTTCACTCCCTTGTCCAGGGATGTCCCGCCGCAGGCGGGGCCCTCCTCTTTCTGGATGATCAGCCTGGGGTTGATCCTGGGCGGCGCCTTCGGGAATCTCCTGGACCGGGTCCGGGTCGGCGGAGTGGTGGATTTCCTTGATTTCCGGGTCTGGCCGGTTTTCAACGTCGCGGACAGCTGCATCACCATCGGAGCGGTGCTGATGGTCTGGGACCTGCTCCGAAAAAGAGGCCCCTGATGCACCCTATACTTGTTAAGATCGGGCCGCTCGCCCTGCACAGCTACGGCCTGATGGTGGCCCTCGGGTTCATGGCGGCGGCGGCCCTCGCCTCCCGGCGGGCTCAGGCCCTGGGCCTCGATCCCTCCCGGATTCAGAAGGTGGTCTGGATCTCTCTTCTCGCCGGGATCCTCGGCGCCCGCCTCGCCTATCTGTTTCTCAACTGGGACCTGTTCGCTTCCAACCCGGTCGAGATCATCCGGCTGGACCACGGAGGGCTGGTCTTCTACGGAGGATTGACGATGGGCCTGGCGGCCGGCCTCTGGACCATCCGGCGGGCCGGGCTGCCCCTCTTGAAGACGGCGGATCTCCTGATCCCGCCCCTGGTGCTGGCCCATGCCATCGGGCGGATCGGCTGTTTCTTGAACGGCTGCTGCTACGGGAAGCCGACCTCCGTTCCCTGGGCCGTTGCATTCCCGGCCGATCGGGTTCCACGCCACCCGACCCAGCTCTACGAGAGCGCGTTCCTCCTCTTGCTGTTCCTCTTCCTTCAGCGGGCAGCGGGCGGCGGGCGGCGGCCGGGCCGCCTTCTCTTCCTGTACGGCCTCTTCTACGGGACCTGGCGGTTCCTCGTCGAGTTCCTCCGGGGGGACAATCCGGCGGTCGGCTTGGGGCTGACGGCGTTCCAGTGGGCCAGCCTTCCCCTCGCGTTGGTCTGCGGATGGCTGCTCCTTCGCAGGCGCCCAGCCCCCGCCAGCAGGGCCGTCGTGTGAGGGGCAGCCCTGATGGGGTCTGACCCCGCGGGGTCGGTGCCAGGATTAATCCTGGCACCGACCCGTAGGATCCGGCAGGTGGTCCCCGCCGACGCCGCCCCCCAGCGGCTCGACCTGTACCTGACGGCCCTTCTGCCCCGGAGCTCCCGTTCCCAGATCCAGAAGCTGATCAGCCGGGGGAACGTCCGTGTCGACCGGCGGATCGCCAAGGCCTCCCACAGGGTTTCCGCAGGCCAGGAGCTTTCCGTCGAGATCCCTCCGGCCGCCCCCTCGCCGCTGAAGCCGGAGCCGATCCCGCTCAAGATCCTGCACGAAGATTCCCACCTGATCGTCGTCGACAAGCCGGCCGGGTTGGTGGTCCACCCGGCTCCGGGCCACCCCGGCGGCACGCTCGTCAACGCCCTGCTGGCCCACGGGAGCCGCCTCTCCTCGGTGGCCGGCCCTTTCAAGCCGGGGATCGTCCACCGCTTGGACAAGGACACCTCGGGGATTCTCCTGGTGGCCAAGGAGGATGAGGCGCACCGGCATCTCGCCCGCCAGTTCGCCGACCGGACGATCCGCCGCACCTATCTGGCCCTGGTCCAGGGTCTGGTTCAGCAGGATGAGGGGACGATCGAGGCCCCGATCGGGCGCCATCCGGTGAATCGGCAGAGGATGACGGTCCGGTACGGCGGGGGCAGGGAGGCGCTGACCCGGTACCGGGTGCTGAGGCGTTTCCGCAAAGGCACCCTTCTGGAGCTTCACCCGCAGACCGGCCGGACCCATCAGCTTCGGGTCCACCTGGCCCATCTGGGCCATCCGATCCTCGGTGATCTCCGTTACGGGGTGGGGGGCGGCTTTCCACGCCAGGCCCTCCACGCCCACCGGCTCGGCTTCCGGCATCCGGCCGACCTCCGGTGGGTGGAGTTCAGCTCGCCGTTCCCGGAGGATCTGGAGGGCCTCTTGAAGGACTTATAGTATTTACTGATGATGCATTAAATCCGCGTTGACAGCCGCCCCTTGAGCGTGGTACAGTCTCCCCGTGGCGCCGCCCAAGAATAGGCTGATCTCCTTGAAAGAGGTGGCCCAGCGGACCGGGTCGAGCCTCTCCGTCCTCAACTACTACGTCAACCTGGGACTCCTGCCTGTCGCCGATCGTCAGGGAAACAAGCGCCTCTTCATCGAAAAGGAAATCTTCCGGCACCTTCAGGAGATCCACCAGCTCCGCCGGGAAGGGTATCCGCTGAGGATCATCCGCCGGCAGCTCCAGGGGCAGACGGTTCCATGAAAAGAGCCGGCCCCCCTCCGGTCGTCTGGTCAGAGCAGCTTCTGGCCACCATCTTCCACCAGCTTCGCACGCCGATCTCCTCGATCAACGGCTACGCCGCCCTCCTGTTGACGGGGGAGCTGGGCAAGCTCAGCCCCCACCAGCGGGAGACGGTGGAGCGGCTCCAGGAGATCTGCCAATCGATCACCAACCTGACCGGAAACCTCCTCGCCCTCACCAAGTCCAACCGCGGAAAGATCCAGGGGACCAAGGA
>JACPXU010000125.1 GCA_016196375.1 Candidatus Omnitrophota bacterium
CACCATGGCCACCCGCTCCGTTCCAAGGATCTGCGCAGAGAGCGCAGCCCCCACCGCCATGGGGAGGGTACCCCCCACGATGGCGGAGGTGCAAATCAGCCCATTCTCCGGAGAGATCAGCTGCATCGATCCGCCGCGGCCATGGGTGCAGCCGGTCTCTTTCCCGTACAATTCGGCCACCAAGGCCTTTAGATCTCCCCCCATCGCCAGATAGATTCCGTGACTGCGGTACGTCCCAAAAAGGGTGTCTTCCTTTCCCAAATGCGCGCAGGCCCCCGTCGCCACCGCTTCTTGACCGATGTACAAATGACAGGGACAGCGCATCTCTTGCTCCAGATACACGAGCCCGATGCGCTCTTCTATCTGTCGAATTCGCAACATCGTGAAGTAGAGCCGAAGCTTCTCCTCGGAGGAGAGCGCGTCTTCCTGAGGGGATACAGCGCGATTTTCGTCGGGAACCGTCTTCATCTTTTCTCCTCGTAAAACTCCAGGATGGCCTGGGTCACCCACTCGAGATGCTCCTCCGTCAGGTTCTGGTGAACCGGCAACGAAAGGATCCTTTTCGCCTGCGCCTCCGCCACGGGCAGAGTCCCGGGGCGATACCCCAGCGATCCGCTGCAGGCCTGCAGATGAATCGGGATCGGGTAATGGATCTTCGCCTCGATTCCGCGCTGAGCCAGAAAACCTTGAAGCTCGTCCCGCCGGTCGCACTCGATCATGAAGAGGTGATAGATCGCCCGCTCCTGCGGCCGGTCCGCCGGGCAGCGGACCGTCGAGGAGAGCCGCTCTCGATACCCTCGGGCGTTTGCCCGGCGCGCTTCGATGACCTCGTCCAGGCGCCTCAGACGGACCCGCAAAACTGCCGCTTGGAGAGTGTCCAGCCGGGAGTTGAAGCCCCATCCGGCCACCTCGTCCCGGTTCTTCAGCCCGTGATTGCGCAGCCGCCGCAGCCGCTGGGCCAGATCGTCGTCGCTCGTCGTGATCACCCCGCCGTCCCCCATCCCAGAGAGATTCTTTAAAGGATGCAGACTGAAAGCCCCCAGGATCCCAAAAGAGCCGGCGGCCTTTCCGTTGAGCCGGGCCCCGGCCGCCTGGGCGGCGTCCTAGACGACAAAGATCCCGCGGCGCTTCGCCACGGCGCCGATCGCCTCCATGTCGGCACAGCGGCCGGTCAGATGGACCGGCAGGATCGCGCGGGTATGGGGCGTGATCGCCCGCTCGATCTTCTCCGGGTCCATGGTGAAGTCCTCCCGGACATCCACGAAGACGGGGCGGGCCCCCACCAGGGCGACGCAGGAGGCCGAGGAGATCCAGGAGTTGGGCGGGGTGATCACCTCGTCCCCTGGGCCGATCCCCAAGAGCTTGAGGGACAGGATCAACGCGTCGGTGCCGTTGGCCACCCCGACGGCGTGGCGCACGCCGCAGAGGGCGGCGAACTCCCGCTCAAACTCCTCCACCTCCTTCCCCAGAATGAAATCCCCCCGCTCCATCACCCGCTCGACGGCCTGGAGGATCTCCTGGCGCTGCCTCTCAAATTGGGCCGGGAAATCGGCGTACGGAACTTTGATCTTCCGCTTCAGCTCAACGGCTTCCATAGAATTCCTTGACCGCCCCCACCACGGTGTCGATCTCCTCCCGGGAAAGATGCTGGTCCACCGGAAAGGTGATCACCGAACCGGCCTGGCGCTCCGTCTCCGGGAAATCCCCCCTCTTGTACCCCAGCCCAGCCAACCCCCTCTGCAGGGGCAACGGGATCGGGTAATGGATCTTCGCCTCGATCCCCTTGTCCAGGAGGAACTGGAACAACCGGTCCCGATCCCGCGCGTAGACCTGATACAAGTGGAAGACCCGTCGGACATACGGCCTCCTCGGCGGCAGGGTGATCCCCGGCACCCGGCTGAAGGCCTCGTCGTAGATCGCCCCGTGGGCGATCCGCTCGCGCGTGATCCGGTCCACCTGCCGGATCAGCCAATTGCCCACGATGGCCTGGATCGAGTCGAGCCGGCTGTTGTACCCCAGGACCTCCACCTCGTCCCGGTTCTTCAGCCCGTGATTGCGCAGCAGCCGCAGCCGCTCATTGAGGGCCGGGTCGCTCGTCACGATCACCCCGGCATCCCCCCAGACGTTCAGGTTCTTTAAAGGATGCAGGCTGAAGGCCGCCAGAATCCCCATCGTGCCGGCGTTCCTCCCCTTATAGGAGGCGCTGATCGCCTGGCAGGCATCCTCCACCACGGCAAGCCCCCGGCGGGAACCGATCTCCAAAATCGGGCCCATTTCCGCCGCCTCGCCGGTCAGATGGACCGGCAGGATCGCTTTAGTCCGGGGCGTGATCGCCCGCTCGATCTTCGCAGGGTCGATGGTAAAATCCGGCGCGACATCCACCAGCACGGGCTTCGCCCCCGTGGCGTTGATCGCCCCCACCGTGGCGATGAAGGTGTTCGCCGCGGTGATCACCTCATCCCCGTGGCCGATCCCCAGCGCCCGAAGAGAGAGGGTGAGGGCCTCGGTCCCGGAGCCGACCCCGATCGCGCAGCGGGTGCCGATGAGGGAAGCGAAGGAGCGCTCAAACTGATCCACCTCGGGCCCTAAAGTGAAATTGCAGCCCGTCAGATGCCGGCGGATCTCCTCCAGGATCTCCTCCGAGTCCTCAAACTGCTGGGGGAGATAAGAATACCGGACCCGCAAAGAAACTTCAGCCAACAAAGGACTCCTCTAGTTTTACGGCCCGCATCATCTTGATGTTGGTGTAGCGGGGGTCCTCCGGGTTGGGGATCTGCCCCGCCCGGTACGCCTCACAGATCGATCGGACCGCCTCCTCGATCGTCCGCTGAGGGAGGAAGCCCAGCACCCTTTGGATCCGGTCGGAGTTGATGTGGTAGGAGCGGAGGTCGTTCGTCGGCTCCACCGTGACCTTGACCTGAGGATCCCCCACCTCACGCCGGACGATCTGGGCGATCTCGGTGACGGTCCGGTTCTGATACCCCACGTTGAAGGTTTCGCCGTGGATCAGGCGGGCCGGCGCCTCCAGTAAGAGCCGGTAGGCGGCCGCCATGTCCCGGATGTTGAGGTTGGGCCGAAGCTGGCTCCCTCCGAAAACCGTGATCACCTTCCGGGTCAGGGCATGGATCGTCAGGATGTTCACCGTCAGGTCCAGCCGCAGGCGCGGGGCGTACCCGCAGACCGTGGCGGGCCGGAGGATCATCCACTCCCCTACCCCTTCTTTCCTCAACGCCTCCTCGCAGAGCAGCTTGTACCTCGAATAGTCGGTCAGCGGCTCGCAAGAGGCCTCCTCGGTGACGTTCGGCTCCTTCTTGACCCCATAGACGCTCGAGCTGGAGGCGTAGATAAAACGCTTCACGGCGTTGGCCCGCGCGGCGCGGAGCAGACCCAGGAATGCGTCGTAATTCACCGACTTGCCGAGCCGGGGGTCCAGCTCAAAGCTCGGATCGTTGGAGATGCAGGCCAAGTGGATCACCGCCTCGGCGCCGGCCAGGGCGCGGGTCAAGCCCGCCTCATCCCGGATGTCCATCCGGACCCGACGGAGCCGGGGATGAGCCCCGTCTCCCTCAAAGACATCCTCCCCATAAAGGAACAGATCCAGGACCGTCACCTCGTAACCGGCCGCGAGCAGGACCGGCACCAAGGCGCTTCCCACGTAGCCGGCCCCGCCGGTGATGGCCACTTTTCGAAACAAAGGTTCAGTCTCCATCGCTGGTCACTTCAAGACGCTGCGAATGAACTTGTACAGGAGCACCGGATCCACCGGCTCCCGATTGCAGACCGTTTCCACAGCCAGCGCCCCGGCGCAGTTCCCGATGAAACCGACCAGGTCGCTGGGAATTCCCTGAAAAACACAGGGGGCGGTGACCGAGAAGAGGGCATCCCCCGCCCCGATCCGGTCCACCACCTTCACCGCCAGAGCCGGCGTCTCCACCGTGAGCCCTTGGTCGGAGAGGATCAAACTTCCCCCCGGACCCCGGCTGACCAGGAGAGAGGCGGTTTGAAGCCGCTGCTTCACCTCCATCGCCAAATGGAACAGGTCCCCGTACTTCGTCTGGACGGCCAGCTTCAACTCCGGTTCATCGAGGGAGACGAAATCGGCTCGGGGATATTTTGTCACCGGGTTGAAGCCCAGGTTCGCGCTGTTGGACTGGGTGTTCAGGGCCAGGAACTTTCCGGCGGAGGAAACGAACTCCCTCAAGGAGGGGGTCATCAGGCCATGGCCGAAATCGGCCATCACCAGGAAATCGTGGGGCGCCAGGTGCCGCTCGATCCGAGATCTCACCTCCTGTTCCAGGTCGCCCGACAGGGGGGTGTCGTTCAGATACTGGATTTCAAACATCTTCGTGAGGAAGCTCGGCTCCAGAAACCGGCGCTTGATGATCGTTGGGCGCTCCCCGCTCGCCACCGCTTCCAGCCGCACGTTGGGTCGCAGCTTTGACCGGATAAAACCGGCCTGGGCCTTGTCCGGCCCCAGAAGGGTGATCAGGGTCACCTCCCCGCAGAAACCGGCCAGGTGGTTGGCGACGGCCAGCGACCCTCCGGCGAATTGCTCCTCCTCGGAAAAGCGGGTGGAGACGATCGTCTCCTTCGGGGACTTCCCCATCGGGATGCAGTAGCAGTACTGGTCCAGGATCGCCTCCCCCACCACGAGAACCTTCAGGCCCGCCAACCCTTTTAAGACCTCGATGATCTGATCCGGTCCGTAGCGGGAGCGGAGGGTGCTTAAATACTCCTGGGTCTTATCCGGGTAGGCGCTGAAGAACCGGTTGATCAGGTGGCTGGAGCTGAAGACCTCTCCGTCGGTGAAGAAGATCTCCCCTCCCACCGACTTGACGGCCGCCTCCTCTTCCACGATCCGGCCGGTCAGATCGGCCGCGGAGTCCGAGTAGTCGCTCCCCTTGACGTAAACATGGGGCTTCAGCAGGGAGATCGTCTCCACGGAAGTAGGCCACTCGTTCAGCGCGGTGTAGTCGATGTCCTGCAGGGCCGCGAGGGTCTCGAGGCGCAGGCGCTGGTTGAACACCGGCCGGCCGGGCCCCTTGCGCACGAATTGATCCGGGGTCACCGTGACCACCAAGAGATCTCCCTGCTCGCGGGCCTTTTTAAGATGAAGGATGTGCCCCGGATGGAGCAGATCGAACACTCCATGGCACAGGACGATCCGCCGGCCGGCTTTCCGGGCCTCTTCCAGAATGCCGGCCAGCTCGCTCAAAGAGCGGATCTTAGACACCGTCTCGACGCTCATCCCTTCCCTCCCGCCGGAGCGAGATACTCAAACCATTCCCGGGTGGCCTCCGCCACCGAATCCGGCGTCCAGACCGGAGCCTGCCGCCAGTCCCCGATGCGGGCCAACATGCGGCGCACCCCTTCCTCAAACGGAACCCGCGCTTTCCAACCCAGAAGCCTCTGTATCCTGGAGATGTCGGCGAAGGTGGAATCCGGCTCTCCCGGACGCTTGGGGACGTGCGCAACCGGCCCGCCCAGAAGCTTCACCAGAAGGTTGACCGAATAGGTGCCGCCGGAACCGACGTTTAAGGCCTCCCCCGCCAAAGAGGAACCGGCCGCCTTCACAAAGGCATCCGCCACATCGGTGACAAAGGTGAAGTCTCTCGTCTGGGACCCATCCCCCACAACGGTGAAGGGCTTTCCCGAGAGCTTCTGCGCCAAGAACACCCCGAAGACGGCGCCATAGGCGCCGCCGGTGCGGGCGCGCGGCCCATACACGTTGAATAGGCGCAGCGAAAGGGCGGGCATCTTGTAGACCTGCGCCCAATGCAGGACAAGCTCCTCCCCTATCGCCTTGGTCAAGGCGTAAGGATACTGAGGCCTCAGGGGGGCCGTCTCCGGTGTCGGAAACCGATCCGGAATCCCGTAGCAGGAAGAGGAAGCCGCATAGAGAAACCGGGAGGCCCCCGCCGCCCTCGCCGCCTCCAAAACAGACTCCGTGCCGACCACATTGGAGCGGAAGTATTCCCGCGGCCGTTGAATGGAGGGGACGATATCCGCAAGGGCCGCCAGATGAAAGACCCACTGGATACCCTCGAAATAAGGCCGAATCGCTTCGTGGTCGGCCACATCCACCCGGTGAAACCGAAGGCCGGGGTTCCCCTTCAGGCGCTCGAGATTCTCCAAGCGGCCCGTGGAGAGGTTGTCCAGCACGGCCACCGAGTGGCCCTCCTGCAGCAGCCGCTCCACAAGGTGCGATCCAATAAACCCCGCCCCGCCGGTCACAAGGGCCCTCTTCATCTCTCACTCGCCGCAAGGGAAGGTTCGCGCGAGAGCGGCATCGTAATCGCTCGATAGATCGGCATAAAATCGGCATGGCAGGGGGAGAGCGGCTGCAAAAGGGCAGCCAGCGACATCTCTCTGGGTGGCCGTGGAATCCAAAATCGGGCGCCGCCCCAGAACCACCGACGGGGGGAAAGCGACCGGGCCCGCTGCCGAAGAAGAAGCAGGGGGCCGGAGGAGGCCGCCCGCGCAAAGTGGA
>JACPXU010000119.1 GCA_016196375.1 Candidatus Omnitrophota bacterium
AACAAGATCCGGGTGATTCAACGCAGGGCCTATGGGATCCGAGACCCCGAGTACTTGAAGCTCAAAGTGCTCACCTCTTTCATCCCAGATCCTTGAAAAACCGTGAAAATCACCCACACGAAACGGTGAAGAGCCGGAAAAGAATGGGCTCCGCCTGGAGAACTTCGCGGTCCACCCGGACTACCGCCGCCGCGGGGTGGGCGAGGCCATGATCGATAAGTTGAAGGACAAGCTGAGTAGCCATCGCCGGACCGCCATCACTACCCACGTTCGGGAGTCGAACCTCGTCGCCCAGAAGTTTTTCAAGGCGCAGGGGTTCAGGGTGGAGTGGATCGAGCGCGGCTACTATAAGAATTCCGGCGAGGACGCCTATTGGATGGTCTACCGGCTGCCGCTAGCGGAAGCGGCACCAGGCGCCTCTGCGCACCGGCTGCCCGGCGCCGAGCCGGCTGCTGAACCGTCTGCGGAATCCTCAGAGCAGCCGCAGGCCGAGCCGTTGGGGCCCGGCTACAGTCTCGTCGGCGATGAGCTGAAGGAGTCGGATCATCGGCTGGAGCTTCATCTCCTGGACACGCAACAGCGTCATCTGCAGGAGATCGTTCAGATAATGGATTCGGCCGAGAAGCCACTTGGGGGCAGGGGATGGAGCGAGGAGGACTTCTTACGTTACGCAAGAAAAGAATACGTTTCTACTCTGGTGGCAGAGTACAACGAGAGGGTTGTTGGGTTCATGGTCTACGAGCGGCAGGTGAACTCAGTCGTCCTCATCGCCTTCGGGATCCATCCGGCCTTCAGGGGGCAGCGGGTCGGCAGACGACTGATCGAAGAGTTAAAAGACAAGCTCAGTCCTCGCCGCCAGATTTCCATCGAGCTGTTGGTCCGGGAATCGGACGTAGAGAGCCAGCTCTTCTTCAAGGGTCTGAATTTCATGGCGGATAAGGTGCTGCGCGGCTACTTCGAGGACACCGGCGAGGACGCGATCCTGATGCGCTACTCCCTCCCCGCAGCCGGCCCTTCGACTCCGCTCAGGGCAGGCCTGGAGGAGTCCCAGGCCATCATGTTCGCCTCGGCCAGGGAGCGGCTCGACGGCTGGCGCTCCGCCATGGAGAACCGCGGTGTCGTGGTGGTCGGCCGGTCTCTGGCGCAGCGGTTCCTGGGGCTTCAGATCCTGGCGGGGCTGGAAGAGGGGCTTGTCATTGAGACAGATCCCGCGCAGACGGCGATCCTGCTGGCAGAAAGAGGGGTCACCCACGCCCACTACTTCGGCGGCCTGGAGGAAGGGAACCGCTTCGCCGAGGCAGCCGGGTTCCTCAAGATCCAGGTAACCGCTCACCATTCCGATCAGCCCTCCTTCTTGGCCGCCCTTCAGGAGATCCTCCTCGCTCTCGGCGTCCCGCCCCAGGCCCTCTGGGCCGGCCTGGAGGAATTCTCCCGCGACCTGGAACATCTCGCCTCCGCCGCGTAACGCCACCCCCGAGAGGCGGCCGAACCGATTTCTCGTGTGCTATACTGCGTGAATGGAGAAGCGGTCCGTTCAGTTTTGCCGACATGCCAAGTTCAAGTTTCGGGTGCTGCGGCGGCACCATTTTCCAGTGACGGATAGTCAAGTGCGAGAAGCGGTCCTCGATCCAGATCGGACGCTACGGGGATACAAGGGTCGCAAGATTGCAGAAAAGGGAATTGATGCAGAGCATGCTCTGCGGGTCGTCTACGAGGAAAGTAGACGGGAGATTGAGGTGATTACGTTCTATCCTGTAAGGAGGACCCGGTAATGCGGATTGGCTACGATCGCAAAAAGGACATCCTCTTGCTTGAGGTTTCAAGGAAGCCGGTCGATCATGCCGAAGAAATGGGGCAGTTCATCATCCACTTTTCGAAGCAGAACCACCCGGTTCTGATCGAAGTGATGGATGCCAGCGACTTTATTTCAGCAGCCACGAAAGTGACGGCGAGAGCCAAAGCAGAAGAGCTTATCCCCCTGTAGTGTATGATAGAGGAATGGTTCTTCCTCTGACTGAACTGGTCCGGGTGGTGAGGCGGCTTCGGGCGAAGGGGAAGGTGATCGCCTTCACCAACGGCTGCTTCGACCTCCTCCATGCCGGCCACCTGGACACCCTCGAGAGGATCAAGCGGCGGGCCGATCTCCTGATCGTGGGGATCAACTCCGACGCTTCGGTCCGGCGCCTCAAGGGACCGGGCCGCCCCCTGGTTCCGGCGAGGGAGCGGGCCCGCCTGATCGCCGCCCTGAAGCCGGTGGATCTGGTGGCGATCTTCGCCGAGCCGACGCCGCTTCGGCTGATCCGGGCGATCCGGCCCGACATCCTCGCCAAGGGGGGGGACTGGAAACGGGGCGAGATCGTCGGCCGGGAACTGGTCGAATCGTACGGGGGGAAGGTTCTGGTCGTCCCGTACATGAAGTCCCACTCCACCAGCCGGCTCCTCCAGCGCGTTCGCCAGAGTAAGAGCCGTTGAACCTTGCGCGAGCCGCTTGCCGCGTGCTGGACGCGAATCTGAACCGGGCCAGGGAAGGGCTTCGGGTCTGCGAGGAGGCGGCCCGCTTCATCCTGGAGGATGGCGGGTTGACCCGCCGCTCTCAGAGGATCCGCTATGACCTGGCCGCGGCGGCCCGCCGGATCCCGCGCGCGCGGCTCCTGAAGTCCAGGGATTCCCGGGCCGACGTGGGGCGCCCCTCCGAGCGGGGACCCGTCGGCCGCCACCGGAACATTCGGGATCTGATCATGGCGAACGGCAAGCGGGTTCAGGAGGCGCTGCGGGTCCTGGAGGAATTCTCGCGGCTTCAATCCCCTCAGACGGCCAAGGCCTTTGGCTCCCTTCGATTCCGGGTCTATTCCCTTGAGCAGGATCTCCTTTCAAGGCTGTAAGCTGTACGCCATCATCGATCGGTCGGTGCTGGGCGGCCGTGATCCGGCCGAGGTCGCCGAGGCGGCGATCCGGGGCGGCGCGGAGGTGATCCAGTGGCGGGACAAGCAGGCCCGGGACGGGGAGTTTCTGCAGGTGGCCCTGCGGCTGCGGGAGCTGACCCGGCGGCTCAAGGCCCTCTTCGTGGTGAACGACCGGGTCGACGTGGCGCTGCTGGCCAAAGCGGACGGCCTCCACCTCGGCCATGAGGATCTCCCGGTGCGCCAGGCCCGGACCTTGGGCGGCCGGTCCCTTTTGATCGGCCGCTCCACCCATTCCCTCCCCGAGGCCCTGGAGGCGCAGGCCGCCGGCGCCGATTACATCGGGGTCGGCCCGATCTTCGCCACCCCGACCAAGCCGGAGGCTCCGGCCGTCGGCCTGGAGCTGATCCGGGCGGTGAAGCCGGCCATCCGGATCCCATGGGTGGCGATTGGAGGCATTGACCTGGGCAATCTCCCTCTGGTATTATCGGCTGGAGCCGACCGGATCGCGGTGGTCCGGGCGGTGGCCGGTGCCGCCGATCCGGAGCGGGCGGCCCGTTCATTCAAGGAGATCCTGGACTGAGCCTATTGATCGTCGGTTCCATCGCGCTCGATTCCATTGAGACCCCCTGGGGGGAGGCGGACCAGGTCCTCGGCGGCTCGGCCACCTACGCCGCGCTGGCGGCCCGGCTCTGGACGCCGGTTGCCCTGGTGGGAGTGGTCGGCTCCGACTTCCCGCCCCGCTATCTGAAGCTGTTCGACCGGATGGGGATAGATGGCCCTGGATTCGTCCAGGCCAAGGGGCGGACCTTCCGCTGGAAGGGCCGCTACAACACGAGCCTGGAACCGACGACGCTGGACCTGGACTTGGGCGTCTTCAGCGGTTTTCAGCCGAGGCTGACCGTCGCCTACCAGCGGTCCAAGCACGCCTTCTTGGGCAACATCCATCCTGGCCTGCAGTGGGAGGTGCTGAATCAGCTCTCCAAGCCCAGGATCACCGCCTGCGACTCCCGGGAGGACTGGATCAAGGCCTCCCGGAAGGATCTGTTGAAGCTTATTAAGGAAGTGGACGTCCTCTTCCTGAACGACTCCGAGGCCCGGCTGTTGACCGGCGTGTACGGCCTGATCCAGGCCACTCGGATCCTCGCCTTGCTGGGACCGAAGGTGGCCATCGTCAAGAAGGGGGAGCATGGGGTGCTGGCCGCCTCGAAGGATGCCTTCCTCTCTCTCCCCGGCTATCCGGTTCCCAGGGTGGTCGATCCGACCGGCGCGGGAGACGCCTTTGCCGGGGCCTGCCTCGGATATCTGGCCGGGCAATCGAGGATCAACTGGGCCGCTCTCTGCAGGGCGATTCAATACGCCTCCTGCGTCGCCTCGATGACGATCGAGGCCTTCGGCCCGGCGAGGCTGCTCAAGGTTACGAAGAAAGATGTGGACCGCCGGGTGAAGGCGTTCCAGACCTTCACGCGCGCCGTCGTTTTATGAAGCTGGCTCTATAAAGCGGGTGTAGTTCAATGGTAGAACACGAGCTTCCCAAGCTCGTTACGGCGGTTCGATTCCGCTCACCCGCTCCAAATAAACTTGGCTGCTTGGGGGTATGAGGCTGCTTCGAGTCGTTGTTTGCTGTTCGCTGGCCGCTGCTTTGGCAGGGTGCACGCAGTATGTTGAGCCCCCCGCGCCGGTTGCCGTCGGCGGGCCGCCGGCGATTCCCCGCGCCGCGTCGAGGATCTCCACTTCCGAGAGATTCATCTGGCCGGTGCAGGGGAGGGTGATCTCCATCTTCGGGATGCGGCGGGCGGGGACCATCAACAAGGGGATCGACATCCAGGCCCGTCGCGGGGCCGATGTGATGGCCGCTCGCGGCGGAGAGGTGGCCTTCGTTCACGAGAACCTGCCCGGTTTCGGCAAGACGATCATCCTGGATCACGGCAACGGCCTCGCCACGGTCTACGCCTACGTCGGGGAGATCCTGGTCCGGCCCGGGGAGCGGGTTTCCCAGCAGCAGGTGATCGCCCGGGTGGGGAAGAGCGGCCGGTCGGAGGTGCCGGCCCTCCATTTCGAGATCCGGCGGAACCAGAAGCCTCAGAATCCGTTTTACTATTTGCCTTGATCCCGATGAAGATCATACCCTGGTTTGACCGTGAAGAGCTGTTGACGCTGCTGTCCAAGCGGGTGCAGGGCTTCCTCGCCGGCTACCGGCAGAACGTCGCCCTGCTTGGGCCCGAGTCGGTCGGCAAGACGACCCTCGTCAAGCGGCTTCTCAGTGAGGAGGCCTCCTGCGCCCCTCTGGTCAAGATCTATCTGGAGATTCAGGAGAGGCAGAGTCTTTCCGAGTGGGCGGCCCAGTTCACCGAGGCGGTTCTCTGCGGGCTT
>JACPXU010000117.1 GCA_016196375.1 Candidatus Omnitrophota bacterium
AAGCCCCCGCTCCAAACGGCTCATGTTCCCAGGATCGAGCCTGTGCTTGAGACAGAATTCCCGAAGCGTCAGTCCTGACGCCTGTCGTTTCGCTTTGAAAAACTCCCCGAAAGCGCTTGAGTATTCCATTCGTCTCTCTTTTGATTGTAAGAATCTTACAACGCCTCCACCAATGTGTAAAGGGAGTTTTTGAGAATTACGGAGAGGAAACTGCCCCGCTAGGACTCGAACCTAGACAAGCAGATCCAGAATCTGCTGTGCTACCATTACACCACAGGGCAGTTACCTCTCTGTTTCTAGTGCACCTGAAGGTGCACAGTCCAAGAGAAATCCCGAACATAGCGAGGGACCTCTCTGTTTCTAGTGCACGGACAGTGCACCATCCAAGGAGAATCCCGCCGGAGGCGGGGCCGTTTGTCAGGGGGCACTTATTATAATACATCGGGCGCAGGTTAGCGGGCCAGGGTGACCAGATGCTGCCACCAGCGGTCGGATCTCCAGGCGAGGAGCCGGCGGGCGAGGGCCCGGGCGCTTTTGGTCCTTAACAGGTGCATCGGCCGGCGGGTCCATTCGATCGCCCGGGGCCGGCCCTGGTCGAAATATTCCTTCCCCTGGATCATGCACTCCAGGAGATCGGCGTCGCGGGCGGCCCGGCTGGCCCGCGTCCTCTGAGCGGACAGCTCCCGATGCCAACGGGTGAGATCGGCCCGGATGGCGGGCGGCAGGCCGGCCGTCTGCTCGGCCGCCGCCTTCCGCTCCGCCGCGGGGAAATCGATGTACCGGTGCCCCACCTTGTGGAGGTCGTTGATCCGGGCCTCGTGGAGATCGTTGAGGAGGCCCATCATGACGACCGGGTAAGGATCGAGCTGCTCCATCTTTGCCAGGAGATACCCCAGCAGGGCCGTCCGGAAGGAATGCTCCGCCACCGACTCCCCGTTCTTGATGCCGATCATCCACCATCCGCTGCGGCGGACCGATTTCAAGAGGCCGGCCTCGGCGAGAAGGTCGAGGATCGGGTCCGGGCGGGGGGATGAACGGGGGCGGCGCGGAGGCATCGCTAAAGGTTTCCCCGCCGGCGGCGGGTGATCTCGTAGGCGATCAGGGCGGCGGCGGTGGCGACGTTGAAGGACAAGGCGGCCCCCGGCATCGGCAGGGTGAGGGTGAGCTCGAGATGTTTCTTCAGGCCCGGGCGGATGCCGGTCCCCTCGCAGCCCAGCACCACCGCCAGCGGCCAGGGCCACCGGGCCTGGTCGATCGGCTCCCCGCCGTCGGAGACCGCCCCGGCGATCCAGTAGCCGGCCTCCTTCGCCGCCTGGGCGGCGGCGGCCAGATTGGTCACGAGCGCCGTCGGGACGTAATTCTCGCCGCCGCAAGCGACCCGGAGGACGGTCTCGTTCACCTCGGCGGAGTCATGCCGGGGGAGGATCAGCCCGATCCCGCCGAGACAGGCGGCCGTCCTGAGGATGGCCCCGAGATTCTGGGGATCGGTCACCCGATCGAGGAGGAAAAGGCTGGGGCGCGGCTCCGGTTTCCTCAAAAGATCCTCGAGCGGCGTGTAGCGGAACTCCTCCACTTCGGCCAGCACCCCCTGGGCGTGAACCTGGCCGGCCCGCCTCGCCAGGTCCGACTTGGAGACGGAGAGGAAGCGGCAGCTCGCTCCCTTCGCCGCCCGGACGATCTCGGCGGCGTCGGTCTCTTTATCCAGATAGAGGGCCCGGATCGACTCCGGGGCCGCCCGCAGCCGCTCCAGCACCGGCCGTTTCCCGTAGAGACGCATGGGAGTATTATGGCATAATCCATTTCATGGCTGAAGCGGAACTCTGCGGGATGATCCCGGAGGAGACGGACGCGGAATTCGTCGCCCAGCACTTGAGCGCCTACGCCTTCATGAGGCCGGCCGTCGGCCGCGAGCGGGTGCTGGAGGTCGGATTCGGCGACGGATACGGGGCCGCCTATCTTTCCGAGGCGGCGCGGGAGGTGGTGGGGGTGGATGTCACCGTGCCCAACATCCCACGGGCCCAGGCGAAGTACCGCCGGGCGAACCTGAGCTTCCAGCCGTTCGACGGCCTGCACCTCCCTTTCCCGGAAGAATCCTTCGATGCCGCCGGAACCTTCCAGGTGATCGAGCATGTGCCGGAGCCGGACCTGGTCCCGTGGCTCACCGAGATCCGGCGGGTCCTGAAGAGGAGGGGCCGGCTGTACCTTTCCACCCTCAACCTGGAGCAGGCGATGAAGCCGGGCAGGCCGTACGAGAAGCTGATCTACCACCAGAAGGAGTTCACCGCCCCGGAGCTGGAGTCCCTGTTAAGGAAGGTGTTCCCGGCGGTCACCCTCTACGGGCTGCACCGAGGCCTGAAGCACCGGTTCTTCCGCCGCCTGAAGAAATGGGGCCTCCCGGTGAACGGGTACTATTCCCGGATCACGATCCGGGATTTCGTGGTGGAGAGAAGCCGGATCCGCCGGGCGGCGGATCTTCTGGCCGTTTGCCGGAAGGAGTGAAACTGAGAAGCTACGGATTCACCCGGGGCCGAAAAAGCCCCAGGCTCGAGGTGAATCCGTGGATGAAGTTGTGTCCTCCCACCGGCCCGATCTCCCCGTTGCAGAAGAAGCCGGCCATCGGACAGGGCCCGACGGCGGCCTGGATCGTCCGGCTGTCGTAATCCGATTCCCCGTAGAGATCCCGGCCCCGTCCCAGGCAGCTGAACAGGAGGGCCCCCGCCGGAGAGGAGCCGGCCAGCTTCTCCGAGTGTTCCTTCAGCAAGATCCCCAGATCCTCCCGGGAGCTCTCGGCGTCCCTCACCTGGAACTGGACCGTCTGCCCGACCCGGATATGGTGGTCCCCGACGGCGATCCCGCCCGATTCCGGGTCCATCCCGATCAGGTTGCGGATCAGGAAATCCCCCCGGCCGAACCTCTCCTTCTGCTCGTTCATCACCACCCCCAGGAGCAGGGCCCGGCGGGCCAGCCCCTTGTCCCCGTCGGAGAGACTGAGGAAGAGATTCCTTAAGGCCTCGGCGGCCGGGAGGCCGGCCAGCTCCAGGAGGATGTTCCCCTCCGCCTTGGTGATGATGTACGGCCGGCCGATCGGGCGGCAGCCCTGCGAGACGATCGTCTCCAGGGTCACGTTGCCGGTGAGAAGCAGGCCCACGGCCCCTTCTTGGATCACCTGGTCGTTCAGGAAAAGGCCGATCCCCCCCTCCGGCTCGACGCCGCTGGCGATCCCTCCGATGAACGGCATCTTCGGGTAGACCCGGTTGAGCGCCGCCACGAGCCCCATCACGTCGCAGGAGAACGGCTCCGGCAGAAGCACCCCGACCGGCTCCTCCTGAGGGGGGCAGCCCAGCTTCTCGATCCAGAAACCGGAGTCTCGGGGCTCCTCCAGATCCTCAGGGCTGATCGCGAAGGGGTGCAGCTCCACGTCGGGCAGGCGGGCGGCAACCAGTGAAAGGGCCGGGGTGAATTCCATTTCCTTGTCCCCGCCCACGACCCCGCCGCCGGTGCAGCCGATCAGGAGAGGATCTTTAAGCTCCTGCCGGATCCGCCGGACGATCGGCTCCCATTGGCCGGGGCTCAAGGCCGTGGCGAACAGGAAGGCGGCGTTGCAGGGGCTGCCGTTCAACTGCCGGCTCACCCCTTGAAGGACCGCCTCGGCGGCGGCATCGGGCTCCTGGATCTTTGCGATGCTGGAGGCGAAGAGCATCCTGTCTCTGGGCATTGATTCCGGCTGGCTCCTGTGTTAGTTTTTAATTGTACCATCATGGCTACCCCTCGTCGATTTCCACTGGCCGTCATCTTCGCGACGGTGTTCGTTGACCTCGTCGGCTTCGGGATCGTGATCCCGGTGCTGCCCCTTTACGCAGAGAGGTTCGGAGCCTCCCCGCTCACCGTGGGGCTGCTTCTGGGGATCTACTCGGCGATGCAGTTCATCTTCGCCCCGCTCCTGGGGAAGCTCTCGGACCGGGTGGGCCGCAGGCCGGTGCTCCTGTTGAGCATGATCGGCACCGCGGCCGGGTTCCTCCTGATGGGCCTGGCCGGCCGCCTGTGGCTCCTCTTCGTGGCCAGGGTGATCGACGGGGTCACCGGCGGCAACATCTCGACGGCCCAGGCCTACATCGCCGACGTCACCCCGCCTCACCAGCGCTCCCGCGGGATGGGGCTGATCGGGGCCGCCTTCGGCTTGGGGTTCATCTTCGGCCCCGCCATCGGCGGGCTCCTGAGCCGGTTCTCTCTGGGGGCTCCATTTCTGTTCGCGGCGGCCCTGGCGGCGGTCAACTCCCTCTGCGTCTGGCTGTTCCTTCCGGAGAGCTTGGACCCGGCCCATCGCCACCAGGCCAAGCGCCGGGCCTCGATCCTGGAGATCTTCCAGGGTCCGGCCGGCCGATCCCTCGGGATCGTCATCGCCACCTATTTCTTCACCACCGTGGCCTTCTCCCTCTTGACCGCCACCTATCCTCTTTTCACCGAGCGGCGGTTCGGCTACGGGGCCTCCCAGAATGGGCTGATCTTCGCCTGCCTGGGCACCATCGGCGCCGTCGTCCAGGGGGGGCTGCTGGGGATCCTGCTCCGGCTCTCCGGGGATAAAGGGCTGACCCTGGCCGGGACGGCGATCCTGGCGGCCAGCTTCCTGGCGCTTCCCTTGACCGCAACGACGGCGGCCTTGCTGCTGGCGACCGCCGGGTTCGCCGTCGGCCACAGCTTCGTGGTGGCTACCCTGAACGGGCTCGCCTCCAAGGAGGCCAGCCCCGCCTCCCAGGGCCGGGTTCTGGGGGTGATGCAGTCGGTCTCTTCTCTGGCCCGGGTCGTCGGCCCGGTGGCCGGCGGCTGGCTGCTCAACCTCGACGTCGCCGGCGGCGTCGAGGCGGCCCATCGGATCGGGCCGTTCGGAGCGGTCCCTTACTGGACCGCCGCCGGGGTGACCGCCGTGGCGATCCTGTTGGCGGCCGCTCTCTGACCTGCCCCCATGACGAAGCGGCTGATCGTTTATGATCTGGACGGCACCCTCGTCGACACGAGGGAGGATATCGCCCAATCGGCCAACCATATGCTGGGGCGGATGGGGCTCGCCCCTCTTTCCGTCCAGGAGATCTCCGGTTTCGTCGGAGACGGGGTGGTCTCCCTGGTCCAGGGCTGCTTGAGGAGCCAGGATCCCCAGCGGGTGGAGGAGGGGGTCCGGATCTACCGGGCCTATTACGGGAGCCATTTCCTGGACAGGAGCCGGCTCTATCCCGGGGCGAGGGAGCTTCTGGACCATTTCAATGAGAAGAAACAGGCGGTGATCACCAACAAGCCGAATCCCTTCTCGCTGGATATCCTCAAGGGGCTCGGGGTGGCCGGTTATTTCGCCGAGGTGATCGCCGGCAGCGTCGACTATCCGGCCAAGCCCCATCCGGCCGCCCTGCTGGCGGTGATGGCCAGGAGCGGGGCCGAGCCCCCGCAGACCCTCCTGATCGGGGACAGCCCGATCGACATCGAGCTGGGCAGGGGGGCCGGCGTGGAGACCGTCGCCCTGACCCACGGCTTCGGTCGCCGGCAGGAGATCGAGGCGGCCGCTCCGGCGGCGATCGTGGCCGATTTCAAGGAGATGCTTCAGTTGGCGAAGGAAAGAGGATGGTAGCGGGGCCGGGACCTTTCTGCTTCTTCTGCGGGAATCCGCTTTCCAAGGGCAAGGCGCAGGAGGAATACGCCTGTCCCGCCTGCCGGGCTCTCTTCAAGGCCGAGACGGACGCCGGCGGCTGCGTCGTCCAGATGCGGGTGGTGGAGTGCGGCACCCCCGACTGCTGCCGCCGCCAAAGGTCTGCTGGGGTCAGACCCCATGGGGTCTGACCCCGTCAGGTTTTGCACTTCTTGCGCTCGAGGTGGGTGAAGAGGCTGTAGGCGCAGGGGACGACGAACAGGGTGAGCAGGGTCGAGAGGATCATCCCGCCGATCACCGTGATGGCCATCGGGATGCGGGTCTCGGCCCCCGGCCCTAAGGCCATGGCGGGCGGCACGGCGGCGGCGATGGTGGAGATGGAGGTCATCAGGATCGGCCTGAGCCGGATCGGGCAGGCCTCCATCAGGGCCTCCTTCGCCCCCTTGCCTTGCTCCCGCAGCCGGTTGGTGAAATCGACGAGCAGGATCGAGTTTTTCTTCACGATCCCCATGAGCAGGATCAGGCCGATGGTGCTGTAGATGTTGAGCGACTGGCCGGCGAGCCAGAGGGCCACCAGGGCGCCGGAGACGCTGAAGGGCAGGGCCAGGAGCACGGTGATCGGGTGGAGAGTGCTGTTGTACTGGGAGGCCAGCACCATGTAGGCCACCGCCACCCCGAGCCAGAGGGCGAAGATCAGAGACTGAAACGATTCCTGGAAGGTCTGGGTGGCCCCTCCGAAGAGGGCATGGTATCCCGGCGGCAGGACCTGCTTGGCGATCCGCCGCGCCTCTTCCAGCGCCGTCTGCTGGGATTTCCCCGGGGCGATGTTAGCGAATAGGCCGATGGCCCGCTCCCGTCCCTTCCGGGTGACGGAGAGATAGGAAGGCTTCTCGGTGATGGTGACGACCTCCTTGAGCTGAACCATCTCCCCCCGGTTGTTCCAGACCCAGAGCTTCTCGATGTCCTGGGCCTGCGTCCGCTGAGACGGTATCAGGCGCACCCGCACGTCGTAGCGGCGGCCGGCCCGGGTGTACTTGGCGACCCGCTCCCCGCCGATCAGGGCATTCACCGTGTGGGCGATCGCCTCGACGCTCACCCCCCGGTCGGCGGCCGCCTTCCGGTCGGGGACGACCCGGACCTCCTTGACTCCCTCCAGATAGTCGGTGTCCACGTCCACCATCAGGGGGCTCTCCTCCATCCGCTCCTCGATCTGCTTGGAGTAGAGGGCCAACTTCTCCCAGTCCGGCCCTTGGATCGCCATCTCGATGGGGAATCCCCGCTGGGCGGAGAGGCCGCTCAAGGAGAGGTCCTGGATCACGACCCGGGTGTCCGGGATCTTGTTGAGCTCCTTGCGGAAGATCCCCATCAGCTTCTGCTGGTTCAGGCCCCGCTCGCGCGGCGGCTTCAGGGTGATGAAGAGGACGCCGGTATTCACCTCCCCGCCGCCGAAGCCGCCGATGGCGCCGAAGTAGCGCCGGATTTCGGGCCGGCTCATCGCGAAGGCCTCGGCCTGCTTGAATCGCTCGTCGGTGAACTCGATCGAGGAGCCGACGGGGGTCTGGAGGCGGCAGAGGAACATGCTCTGGTCCTGCGAGGGGACGAACTCCTTGCGCAGGCGGGGCCCGACCGCCACGATCGAGGCGAAGAAGAGCCCGATCGAGGCCAGGATCACCGGCCAGCGGTGGCGCAGGCAGGCGGGGAGCGCGGCCTGGTAGAGGCGGGCGAGCCGCCGGAAGCTGGCGTCGGCGAAGCGGCTCACGAGGTTGTGGTGCTCCCCGGCCTGGAGGAACTGGGCGCAGCGCATCGGGGCCAAGGTGAGGGCCTCCAGCAGGGAGAGGGCCACCGCCACCGAGATCGTGACCCCGAACTCGAAGAAGAATTTCCCGATCACCCCCTTCATGAAGGCGACCGGCAGGAAGATGGCGACGATGGCCAGGGTGGCGGCGAAGGC
>JACPXU010000121.1 GCA_016196375.1 Candidatus Omnitrophota bacterium
CTCATTATCGGCGGCGGGATTGTACGTAGGGAGGTGAAGCAAATCTCCCGCGACATTGGCGGGTTGGCAGAATGGGATCAGCGGCTTCAGACTATGCCCCCTGGTGCGGCCGTCCTTAGCGTGCCTTCTTCTCTTGCCGGGACTTTTAGAATCCATTATCGGAGCTCTGAGCGGTTTTACGGAGGAAACTACCGCGGCCCGGTGGATCTGATTCAGATCGCTTCCTCCGTCGCAGAGGAAAGGGTGGCCGAGATCGAGGGGGAGCTGACGATTATCCGGGAGTCTTCGATCCTCATGAGTGCTGGATTTGGAAAGGACGCGGAAAAGGAGCTTGGGGAGGCCCGCAAGAAAAGGGACGATCTTCGGCGGTTCGCGCAGCTTCCTCCCGCGGATCAGCAGAAGATCCTGGAGGTCGCGGTGCGGACCTTGCAGGGAAGCCTTCAGGAAGCGTTTGAGAAGGCCGAGCCTTACCTGGAGGCGGAGATCGGCCGGCTGGATCATATCGCCAAACAGGAGCGGAATGCATGGGAGAGGGATCAATTAAGGGAGGCCTCCCGGAGAAGCCGCGCGGCGATTCAGCATCTCAATCCGCGGGTCCCCCCTGGGGCGATCTTCGTCGCCCTGGTGCCGGCGGCCAACAGCTCTGGAGAACGGGGTTTGGCCGATGACTGGGTCCTGGTCGAGGAGGCGGTGGGGCGGGACCCGGAGCTTCAAGGGCTGACCCTGCTCAGGTTCCAGCTTTTGCCTGGGGAGGATGCCGTTGAACGGGCGAAGGAGATCGCCGGCGAGTACGCTCAGCCGGGCCGGCAGTTGACGGTGGGGATCGCCCTGGGGGTCCTGCCTGAGGAGAGGGCGAAGGAGCTTGACCAGCTCTGGCCGAGCGACTCGATCCGGACGGATCATCCGCTTTTGGCCGCGAGTTTCATCTACACCCCTGCCCGGGAGCTGGACCGTCTGCGCAAGGAGGGGCGTTTCCCTTTGCCCTCGGTGAGCGGCCAGTTCCGCGCCTGGGTGAATCGGGGCGGGGTGGGGCTGATCGTGGCCTTGCCGGAGCTGGAGCTGCCCTCCAAGCTGTGGCCCATCTTCGAGGAGCGCCTGCGCCGGCAGGCCGGGCTGGAAGAAGATTTGAGCCGGCGGGAGTTCTTCCTGCGGTCAGCGGCGGGGGTCATCGCCGGTGGAGCGGACTGGTCAAGATTCTTGAAGGATGAGCTGGAGCGCGTGTTCCTGCCCGAACAGATCACGGTAGACCGGCAGAAGACTGCGGAGGCGGTGGTCAACGTGTTGGGTCTGGCGATGGATTGGAAGCACTACGAGCTGCGGGATTTGCTCCGCAATCCCTCCGGCAGGCTCGTCCTGGCAGAACGGCTGGAGCGATTATGGTGGGTGAAGGGCCAGGAGAAGTCCTTCTCGCCGGACCCCATGTTGTTCCCTGGTTTTTCGGCCAGCGGATTCCTCGGGCCCTTTCGGGAGTATGCGCGGCTGATGGATGGATGGGTCCGTTCCGCCGAGCGGCAGGATCCGCGGCAGGCAATCCTGGCCCAGGGGAACTTTGTCGAGAAAGCGTTCGACCCGCTCCGATCGCATTGGAGTATCCATGAGCCCGAAGAATCGAGGCAGGGAGACATGGCCGGATTTCTCGTGCACCTGTCCGAGTTGATGCGACGGAGATCCCAGGGGGTGCTCGATCTGAAGATCGAAGAGAAGGCCGCCCATCGCGACATCCAGCTGCAGGAGGGTGTGGTGGCCCGCTACAGGGAGATGGCGGCACGGATGCGGCAGCTGACGCAGCTGCCTCGGGAGGAACAGAACAAGTTCCTGCTGGCCGGCATCCGGACGAAGCAGCGGGAGTTCGGCGAGATGCTGCGGCGGGCGGAACCCCTGGCCCGGCGTTGGGCCGGCCGGCTGCAGGAATATTGGCGGCGGAACCTCAGGAGGGAATGGGGAAGGACGCGGCAGGCGGTGCAGGAATACCCCGAATTCATCCGGTCGGTGCGGCCGAGGGTGGGTTCGGGAGCGGTCTTTGTGGGGCTGTTTCCCGATCGGGATGATTTCCTGGCGGAGACGGAGAGGATAGACGACTGGCCTCTCCTGGTGAGGCTTCAGAAGGAACGGCAGTGGGAGGTGAGGCTTGTCCGAGAGGAGCTTCCGGAATTCGGCGATCCGGTCAGGCGGGCCGCGGAGATCGCCTCGGAGATGGCGGAATCCGGATTTGAAGGGCAGGTCGGGATCGTCCTGGGGGTTCTCTCCCACGATCAGGCGGAAGATCTGATGAACCTGGAGCGGATCTACGAGGAGCTTCACAGCGCGCATCCCGGTTTTACAGCCAGCTTCATCTTCACGTTTGAGGAGGCGCTCCAGCGGGCCTGGCGGGAGGATGTGCGGTCTTTCGCCTCCTGGGGCGGGTGGTTCTCGGCCTGGGCATCGGATCCGGTGCCGGGGATCATGCACGTGCTGCCGGGCTTGGTCCTGCCCACCGAGCTGAGGGAATGGTTTGAGGAACAGATGCAGACCCAGGCCGGGCTCGAGCAGGCCGCGTAGGGGCGCGGCGGAGGGAACCACCGACATGGTAAAATAGAGCTATGAAACGGAAGACCCGAATCCTCCAGTTGGCCCGATCCGACGAGGCCCGCGAAATTGACTTTGAGCTGGATTTCCTGCGGTCGCTGACCATTGCCCAGCGGTTTCGGCTCATGAAGAAGAAAACCCAAGAGCTCCTCCAGCTTCTCGAGCAAAGTGGACACCGAAGGCCTCCTCAGGTCATTCAAAGATCATAGAGTCGACTTCGTCGTGATCGGCGCCACGGCTTTCCCGGCCCACGGTTACGCCCGCGCCACGCTCGACATCGATCTGTTCATACGGCCGACTCCAATCCACGCCAAGAGAACCTGGGCCGCTCTCAAGGCCTTTGGCTATGACATGTCCGACATCACGGTGGAAAGCCTGCTGAACAAGAAGCTGCTCATCCGCCAGTATGCCGTGGAAGCAGACATCCACCCGTTTGTGGCGGGGGTCAGTTTCAACCGGATCTGGCGGCATAAGGTCAAGGCCAAGTTTGGGCGGACTGAGGCGTACTTTCCTTCCCTGAACGATCTCATCGCGATGAAACGGGCCGCAGGGCGCCCGAAGGATCGCGAGGATCTGAAATATCTCCTCCGCTTAAAGAAGCGCTAGTACAAACGCATCAAGTAGAGTGTCATCCCCGAAATCTTTTATCGGGGATCGACCCTCTCGATTCCCGCTGGAGCCCGCCCTCGGCCGAGACCGAGGGCGGGAATGACAGCGTAACGTTATTTAACTCGTTTATATTAGTTATACCAATAATTTATAGGCTAACCTATGCTTAGATGGTATACTTAGTGAGTGGGAGGTGGATTTGATGACGATTGTGACCACCCTGGGGAAAGGGCAGGTGGTGATTCCCAAGGCGATTCGGGATCGGCTCGGCCTTACCGCGGGGCGGAAGCTGGCGGTGGAGGTGCACGACGACAAGGAGATCATCCTGCATCCCCTCCCCAAGAACCCGATCGACGCCCTGTGCGGCATCCTGAAGGGTTCGGGGCCGTCCACGAAAGATCTGCTGAAGATGCGGCGAGAGGAGCGCAGGCGTGAAGAGCGCAAGACTGCTCGATTCCTTCGCCCTCATTAAGTTTCTTCGAGAAGAGCCCGGTTTCGATCGGATCAGGCATTGGTTCGTGGAGGCGCGGCAGCGTCAGGAATCCCTCCTGATCTGCGAGCTGAATGTCGGCGAGGTCTTCTATGTGATCGGCCGTGAAAGAGGGCTGCCCAAGGCCGAGGAGATACTGGGCCTCCTTCCTATGCTGCCTTTGAAGACCCTTGCCGTGACCTGGGAGATGATCCTCCAGGCGGCTCGGCTGAAGGCGCAGTACCCGCTCTCTTACGCGGACTGCATTGCCGCCGCCTGTGCGATGAGCCATCAAGCGGTCTTAGTCACGGGGGATTCGGAGTTCAAGGCCCTGAAGCACCTGCTGCCGATCGAGTGGATCTGAGGATGGAGTCGAGGCGGTCGCCGTACATCAAGCATCTGTTCGTCTGCGTGAACCGGCGGGACGCCGGCGTGACGTGTTGCAGCCACGGCGGCGGGGAGGCGATCAAGGAGAAGCTGAAGGCCTTTGTGAAGGCCAACGGCCTGAAGGGGAAGGTCCGGGTGAGCTCCTCCGGCTGCATGGACCTGTGCGCGTTAGGCCCGAACGTGATGGTGGAGCCGGACCACCGGTGGTACTCCCGCGTGACCCTGGAGGAGGTTGACCGGATCATCGAGGAGCACCTCGCCCCTTTAATCCCCGGTTCCCCCGTTCCCCCATCCCCGGTCCGGGCCTTCCTGTTCGACCTCGGCAACGTCCTGGTCCGGTTCGATCACATGGCGGCCGCCCGGCGGATCGCGGCCCACGCCGGGATGGGGCCGGAGGAGCTGTGCCGGATCTTCTTCGAGTCGCCTCTGGTGGTGGACCACGACGAGGGCCGGATCTCCACGGAGGAGTTCCATCAGTCGCTGAAGCGGCAGATCGGGCTGAGGCTCGGCTACGAGGAGTTCCTCTCGGTCTGGAACGACATCTTCACCCCGGACCCGGAGAGCCAGGCCCTCGTCGAACGGCTGATCCCGAGCTATCCCTGCTACCTGATCTCGAACACCAACCGTCCCCACTTCGAGCACGCGCGCCGGATCTGTCCTCTCTTGGACCGCCTCCATGGAAGGGTCCTCTCCTACGAGGTGGGGCACTTGAAGCCGCACCCGGCCATCTACCGGCGGGCGCTGGAGCTGGCCAAGGTGCCGCCGCCAGAGATCCTGTACGTGGACGACCGGGAGGATCTGATCGAGGCGGGCCGGCGGCTCGGTTTCCAGGCCCATCGGTTTGAAGGGGCGGACCTCCTGCGGACGGAGCTTGAGAGGCGGGGGGCTATCAGTACCGCTCGATCTGAACGAGCAGGATGAGGCTCAAGCGGTCGGTGAGAGCGAGATTCCGCAGGGCGGCCGATCTCAGGCGCCGGAAATCGTTTAAGCTGAGCCGGGTCTTCTCGACGGCCGCCTCCTCCCTGTAGAACCGCAGGGTGTACAGCTCCACCACCTGCTGCTCCAGCGCCGGGAGCTGCCCCACCGCCTGGTACACCCTTTCCTGGTGATAGCCGTTGAGGAACTGATACGGGCTGCAGCGCAGATAGGAGTAGGGGGTGAGCCGTCGCTGGTTTGGGTCCTGCGGCTCCTCCAGGGCCCGGTACGATTTCAGGATCGTCAGCCAGAAAGTCTGCCTCAGGTACCATTCAAACGGGCTGGAGAGCGGCGCCTCCAGGTAGCTGAGGAGGCATCCCTTGAAGGCCCGGTAGACGCTCTTCCGGAAGTCGTTCTCCGTGAAGACCCGATAGTCTCCCCGGCAATACCGCTTCTCATCCGCCGAGCGGGGGAGGAAGCGGCACCCTTCCGTCGAGAGGAGAAACTCCCAGCAGGAGAAGGCCCAGTCGATGCCCGGCTGGAACTGGACCGCCAGCTCTCCGTACGCCTTTCCCAGGGCGGGGCGGTCGAGCGCCTCATGGGCCCGCCTGGCCTCGGCGACGAGCCGCGAGACGGAGCCGTTGCCCCGGGTAAGCGGTGGAGCCGCCGGCCGGCGGTAGACCCGCGGCATGGCGATGTCAAGCGCCGGCTCTTCTTCCTCGATGAGGAACGCGGGCTCCAGCAGTTGGATCATGACAGAAGGATAGCACATTCTCCCCTCCCCGACAAACCTGTTGAAGAAATCGGCGGCTGCGGTATAATCACCCAACGTGCTTAAGGCGCTTCGATTCCCGACTCCACAGCGATGGGTGTCGGCGTTCCGGCATCTCCCTGGTCTGTTGAGATTCAGCCGGCGTCCGGCGCACTGCATCGGTTTAGACATCGGCTCCAGCTCCATCAAGGGGGTCAAGCTGGCCAAGGGCCCCCAGGGCTTCACCTTGGTTGAGCGCTCGGTCGTTCCCCTCTCGCCAGAGGCCGCTTCTCCTGAACGGGTCCAAGCGATTCAGCAGGTCCTCAAATCCCTCGACGGCCGCGGGGCCCCTGTCATCACCGCGGTGGGGGGGCCGGGGACGGTTCTTCGATCGGTTCCATTTCCACGGATGACCCGCCAGGAGCTGAAGACGGCCCTTTCCTTTGAAGCGGAGAAGCACATCCCGTTCAAGCCGGAGGAGGCCTTCCTTGATTCCTGGATCCTCGGGGATCAGCCCGGCGGCCGGATGGAGGTCCTCTTGGCGGCGGCCCGGAAGGAGCTGGTGAACGCCCATTGTGAGCTGTTGAAGTCAGCCGGGATCGTCCCTCAGGCGGTCGACCTGGAGCCCGTCGCCTTGGCCAATGCCTGGGAGATCAGCCACCCTCCCTCCGAGACGGAGGCGGTCGGCCTGATCCATGTCGGGGCCCGGGCGACGATCCTGAATTTCCTCTCCGGGACCCGGCTCGTCTTCACGCGTGAGATGCCGTACGGCGGGGCCGCCTTCACCCAGGCGGTCGCCGAGGGGCTGAAGATCGACGTCGCGGAAGCGGGCCGGCTGAAATGCGAGCCCGGCTCCCGCCTGAACGAGGTGCGGGCGGCCCTCCAGCCGGCGTGGGATGAGTGGCTGGCCCAGTGCAGGGTCTCCTTGGATTTCTACGAGAATCAATTCGGCCATGGGGTGGGCCGCCTCTACCTGTCCGGCGGCTCCGCTCCTCTGGCAGGTTTCAAGGAGGCGGTTCAGGAAGCCACCGCCCTCTCCACGGAGATCTGGGATCCCTTGTCCGGCTTGAAGAGAACGGCCGGTTCTCCGGGGCCGGAGGGTCTGTCGGTGGCGTTGGGCCTCGCCGTGGGATGCGCGGCCCGTGGGCTGTCATAGATGATCAAGATCAGCCTGCTTCCGCCGGAGATCCGGGCCGCCGCCGGCTCGTTTCCATCCGTCTCCTTGCCTTGGAGGAAGATCGGGGTGAGCGGCGCGGCCCTCCTGATCGCCGGCTCCATCGGGCTCCTTCTCCTCGGCCGCTCCCAGACGTTGCTGTTGGGCCGCCTGGCCGCCGAGTGGAAGGGTCTGCAGCCCCAGTTGTCCCAGTTGGATCAGGCCCGGGCCTCTTTGCTCGCGCTGAAGAATCGGGACGTCCTGTTCCGGTCCTTGAAACAGCCGGAGGCCCGATGGGCGCCGCGCCTGAACCTCCTTTCCGACTCCCTCGTCTCGAATCTCTGGTTCACCCGGTTGAAGCTTCAGCCGAACGTTTCCGTGGAGAATCCGCCGGCGCCGGCCGCTGCGCCGAGGGAGCCGAAGGAGGCCGGGAAATCCAAACCCCGCGTCCGTCCACCGCAGCCTTCTTCGACGGCGCTTCTGGTATTGGAGGGGTCCGCCTTCGTGGCCGGCCCGGAGGAGGGGGCCTCGGTCAAGCGATACCTGGAGCGTTTGAAAGGGCGTCCGGAGTTCAGCCGCTGGTTCCGCGGGCTCGATTTGCAGTCGGTGGAGCATCGGCAGATTGGCGATGAGCAGGTGAGCGATTTCACGATCGCGCTGTATCCGACGGGGTCCTCCTGATGGGTTTGCCGCGGCTCCCCCGGGGTCGGCCCAAGCCGATCCTCTTTGGAATCGCCGGGCTGATCGGGCTCGCGCTCTGGGCGAGCTTCTTCCTCCTTCCCCAGCAGCGGGGGATTGGGGAACGCGGTTCCCAGATCCGGGAGCTCAAGGAGAAGCTGGGCCGTGCCCGGAAGGATCTGGCGGCTCTTCCCGCGGTCCGGGCGGATCTGGCCCGCATGGAGGCGCAGGGAGAAGGGCAGGCCCTTTTGCAGCCGGCGGAGGAGCAGCTTCCTGATCTTCTGGATTCGATCTCCAAGATGGCCCGGGGGGCCCAGGTCCGTCTCCTGGTGGTGAAGCCGAAGGAGGGCTTGAGCTCCTTGACCGCCGGGCCCGGCGGTTTTCTGGAGCTTCCGATCCAGGTGGAGGCCTTGGCCGGGTATCATCAGATCGGCGTCTTCCTGGATTCGCTGGAGCGTTCCGAGCGGCTCATCGGCGTGCGGGAGTTTGAGATCAGGGGGGATTCCAGGGATCCGTGGCATCATCGGGTGATCTTTCTCTTGCAGGCGTACCTGGCGCCGGGAGGGGCGAAACGGAGTGAATGAGAGATCACGCCTCTTCTTCTTGACCGTGACCGTATCGTTCGTGATCGCGGGGAGCGGGGCCTTCTCCAATCCGCCGGCTTGGGC
>JACPXU010000122.1 GCA_016196375.1 Candidatus Omnitrophota bacterium
AAACAGGTTGACAGAGAGAAGGGAATCCTATATTATTTTAAAATAATTCTTGATTATAAATATCAAGAATATATGTGTCTTTGGAGGATAATAATACAAGGATGGACACTATGGCCTGGGATCAAAGGCAAGCCGTCCGGATCGCGGAGCAGATGGAACCCCAAGGGGCGGAGCAGGTGCTCCGTTGGGCGGTGGAGAGTTTTTCCCCGAAGATCGCCCTCTCTTCCAGTTTCGGCGCGGAGGATGTGGTCGTCATTGACCTGCTTTCCCGGATCAAGCCGCAGGTGGCGGTCTTCACGCTGGACACCGGCCGCCTGCCCGAAGAGACCTATGAGGTGATGGACCGGATCCGGGAACGCTACGGCCTGGAGATCGCCAGCTACTTCCCCCGGCAGGAGGCGGTGGAGCGGCTCGAGCGGGAAAAGGGTTTTTATTCCTTCCGGCAATCGGTCGAAAACCGGAAGGAGTGCTGCGGGATCCGCAAGGTGGAGCCGCTCAACCGGGCGTTGGCCGGGCTGGAGGCCTGGATCACAGGGCTTCGCCGGGAGCAGGCGGTGACGCGGGCGGGGCTGCCGAAGGTGGAAATGGATACCGCCCACCGGAACATGGTGAAGTTGAACCCCATCGCCGACTGGACCACGGCTCAGGCGTGGGATTACATCAAGAAGCACAACGTTCCCTACAACAAGCTCCATGACATGAATTACCCCTCGATCGGCTGCGCCCCCTGCACCCGTGCCGTCAAGCCCGGCGAGGAGATCCGGGCGGGACGCTGGTGGTGGGAGCTGCCCGAACAGAAGGAATGCGGTCTTCACGTCAAACCGAAGCATTGATTTCTCATAACAAGGAGAGTCGAACCGATGAAAAAATCGATCGCGATCGTCGGATGCGGGGTCCTGGCGGGGTTCCTGGCGGCCGGCTGCGCCACCTCGATAGGGGGGAAGAAGGAATCGGATTTGAAAAGCCAGGTGGCGAGCCTGGAGACCCAGGTGATTGACCTCAACCAGAAGATTCAGGAGCTTGCCCAGCGGCAGGCGGTCTTGGAAACCACCAAGGCCTCCCCGCGGGAAAATTTCACCCCCTCGAAGCCGAAGACCGCCACCTCCTTGACGAACCGGGAGATTCAGCTGGCGCTGAAGTCCGCCGGCTATTACGACGGGGCGATCGATGGGAAGCTGGGCCCCAAGACCAAAGAGGCGGTCAGAGCGTTTCAGCACTCCCAGGGGCTCGCTCCGGACGGCGTGGTGGGAAGCAAAACCGCCTCCGCCCTCTCGAAATACCTTCAGGGGCAGAAAGAGTGACCGACCTCATCGCCCCGCACGGCGGCAGACTCCTCGAGTGCCTGGTCCGGGGGGCCGGAAGGGAGACCTACCTTCACCAGGCCCAGCGGCTGCCTTCCCTCACTCTCGGGGAGTGGGAGATGTCCGATCTGGAGCTTCTGGCCACCGGGGCGATCTCCCCCCTCGATGGGTTCATGCGGCAGGCCGATTACGATTCGGTGGTGGACCGGATGCGCCTGTCCAACGGCACCGTCTGGCCCCTTCCCGTGACCCTGTCGGTGACGGAGGAGCAGGCCGATCTGTGGCGGGAAGGGCTGGACCTGGCCCTGCGCTCTCCCGAAGGGGAGATCCTCGGGATCCTCCATAAGCCGGAGTTGTTTCCTTACAACCGGGCGGTCGAGGCGAAGCTCGTCTTCGGGACGACCGACACCGCTCATCCCGGGGTCGCCAAGATCATGGCCCAGGGGCCCTACTACGTCGGGGGGCCCGTGTCGGTCCTCAACCTGCCCAGGCACGACGATTTCACTCCTTTCCGGCTGACCCCCGAAGAGACCCGGCAGGAGTTCCGGAGGCGCGGGTGGAAAAGCGTCGTCGGGTTCCAGACCCGCAACCCGATCCACCGGGCCCACGAATATCTGCTTCGATGCGCGCTGGAGCTGGCCGACGGGCTCATGGTTCACCCCCTCGTGGGGCAGACCAAGGGGGACGACATCCCGGCGGAGCTTCGGATGCGCTGCTACCAGGCCCTCATCGAGGGGTATCTGCCCCAGGACCGGGTCCTCCTGGTCGTCAACCCCGCCTCGATGCGCTACGGCGGGCCCCGGGAGGCGATCTTCCACGCCATCATCCGGCAGAATTACGGCTGCAGTTTTTTCATCGTCGGAAGGGACCATGCCGGGGTGGGGAAGTTTTACGGGCCGTTTGACGCTCATCGGATCTTCGAGCGCTTCACGAGGAGCGAGCTGGGGGTGACTCCGCTCTGCTTCGACAACGCCTTCTTCTGCAAGGTCTGCCAGGGGATGGCGACGGTGAAAACCTGCCCGCATCCGGCGGCGGAACGGATCTCCCTCAGCGGGACCGCCGTGCGGCAGATGCTGGCGGAGGGGAAATCGCCTCCGGCGGAGTTCACCCGGCCGGAAATCGCCGAAATTCTCAAAGAGGCCTATGTCAGTCACCCTTGATCATGTGTCGAAGAAATTTTCCCACAACGGCTCCTCGATCAACGTCCTGGAAGACCTCAACTTCACGATCGAGGAGGGGGAATTCATCTGCCTCGTAGGCCCCTCCGGCTGCGGGAAATCCACCCTCATCAACCTCATCGCGGGCCTCGAGCGCCCCAGCGCCGGACGGCTTCTCATTGACGGAGTCCCGGCCGCCGGCCCGGGCAGGGACCGGGTGGTTGTCTTCCAGGAGGCGGCCCTTTTTCCGTGGCTCACCGTGCGGCACAACGTGGAGTTCGGCCTAAAGATGCTGGGGGTGCCGGCCGAGGAGCGCCAGGCGAAATCGGCCGAGTATCTGAAGATGGTCCACTTAAGCCGCTTCGCCAATTTCTATCCCCACCAGCTCTCCGGCGGGATGAAGCAGAGGGTGGCGATCGCCCGGGCGCTGGCGATGGACCCCAAGATCCTCCTCATGGACGAGCCGTTCGCCGCCCTGGACGCCCAGACGAGGCACCTCCTCCATGAAGAGCTCCTTGAGATCTGGCAGGAGACCCACAAGACAATCTTTTTCGTCACGCACAACGTCCGTGAGGCGACGGTTCTAGGAGACAAGGTGCTCACCATCTCCGCCCGGCCCGGAAGGATCAAGAGAGGATACGCCATTCACCTTCCCAGGCCTCGGCGGGAGAGCGACCCGCATCTCATTGTGATTCAGCAGAGGATTCTCGTGGGCCTTCAGGAAGAGATCGCCAAGGTGGTCAAAGATGAAGACATGGATTACCTGGTCAAGAAGAGTCATCCCGTGGATTCTCCTGATCGGGGCGTGGGAAGCTCTCTCTAAACTTCCCTGGATCCCCTCGCCACTCCAGATTTTCCGGCTGGCGGCGGAGAATATGAGAAATCCGCAGATCCTCTTGGCCCTGGGCGGATCACTACAGAGAATGCTCATCGGTTTTGCGGGGGTTTTCATCCTGGGGATCGGAGCGGGTTTTCTGCTGGGCCACTACCGCTGGTTGGACGAGCTCTTCGGGACACTGGCAATGGCCCTCCATGCCATGCCGGGGGCGGCCTGGGTACCCCTGGCGATTCTTCTTTTTGGGCTCAACGAGGCGGCGGTGATCTTCACGATCCTTCTCGGAGCGACCGGCATTGTCATGGTGAATACGAGCTCCGGGATCAAGGAGGCTCCTGTTCTCTTGATCCGCGCTGCGCGGACGATGGGAGCCAGGGGCACCCAGATCTTCTGGCACGTGGTCGTCCCTTCGGCGATTCCAAGGATCGTCGACGGTCTACGACTGGCCTGGGCTTTCGGTTGGAGGGCTTTGATGGCAGGGGAACTCATGATCGGCTCCATGCGGGGGATGGGAGAAGTCCTCAATCGGGTCGCCAAGGCGAGGGATCTCTATCAGATTCTGGCTTTTATGGCGATCATCGCTGTGATCAGCTTGGCGGTGGATCACTTTGTGTTTCGGCGGCTGGAGAGCTTTATCCGGCTCCGGTGGGGGACGGCGTAGGCGAGGGGCATGCTGAAGATCACCCCGGGGGCTTTGCGGGAGATGTTTGAGCACTGCAAGAGGGATTACCCCCATGAGGCGTGCGGAGTCCTGGCGGGGCGGGGGGGTCTGGCCGCGCGGGCGGTCCCGATGAGGAACCTCCACGAGAGCCCCTCCAGCTACGAGATGGATCCCAGGGAGCAGCTGCAGCTTCAGCGCCGGCTCCGGGAGGAGAACTTGGAGTCCCTGGCGGTCTACCACTCCCACGTGGCGACCGAAGCGTACCCCTCCCGGCGAGACATCGCCCAGGCGACCGCGGTGCAGGACTTCTTCGACGGGCATTACGTCCTCGTGACGCTGAAAGAGGAAGGGGCTCCTCAGGCCCGGGCCTTCCGGATCAAGGACGCAAGGGTGGAGGAGGATGAGCTGAAGGAAGAATCGGGGTGAAAGGAACTCTCCGGATCGGGACGCGGGGATCGAAGCTCGCCTTGGCCCAGGCGGAGGAGGTGAAAAGCGCTCTGGAGAAGGAACATCCTGGGCTCACCTGCGAGTTGGTGATCTTAAAAACAACAGGGGACGACTTCACCGCTTGGAAAGAGAAACCGGCGGCCCTGAAGGGGCTGTTCGTCAAGGAAATCGAGGAGGCCCTTTTGAAGGAGGAGGTTGAGCTGGGGGTCCACTCGGCGAAGGACCTGGAGGTCGATCTGCCGGAGGGCCTGGCGATCGGAGCGGTTCTTCCCCGGAAGGATCCGCGGGATGCCGCCGTCCTTAAAAATGAAGGGACTTTCAAAGATCTTCCCCAGGGCTCAAAGGTGGGGGTGAGCTCCATCCGGAGGCGGGCGCAGCTTCTTCGAATCCGAAGGGACCTGGAGCTTCTTCCTTTAAGGGGGAACGTGGATACGCGGTTGAGGAAACTGGAGGAAGGGGAAGTCGACGCCCTGATTTTGGCCGGCTGCGGGCTCCTTCGTCTGGGGCTGGAACGAAGGATCAGCGAATGGTTTGATCTGGCGAAGATGCTTCCTTCCCCGGCTCAGGGGGCCCTGGCGCTGGAGGTCCGGGCAGAGGACGCGCAGACAGTCGAGCTCCTCAAGGGGCTGGAGGATCCCAACACCCACGCCGAGGTGAACGCGGAACGGGCCTTCCTGAAGGCCCTGGGCGGAAGCTGCCAGGTGCCGATCGGGGCACTTGCCAGGGTGGAGGATGGAAATCTGACCCTCACCGGGGCGGTCCTTTCGCCCGATGGCCTAAAGCAGGTGAGGGAGAAGATCTCCGGCCCGACCCAGGCGGCGGAGCGGCTGGGGAGGGAGCTGGCCAGCACCTTAAGGGCGATCGGGGCGGACCGGCTTCTGTACGGCCATTGGACGGAAAAAACTTCGAAATGAAAAAAGGAACCGTTTATTTCGTGGGGGCGGGCCCCTGGGATCCGGGGCTCATCACAAGAAAGGGGGCCTGGCTCCTCTCCAGGGCCGGCTGTGTCGTTTACGACCGGCTGGTGAACCCTGAGCTCCTCAAGCTTGCCCCGTCCCGCTGCGAAAAAATCTACGCCGGCAAGGGACCGGATCAGAGAGGAGGAGCTCAGTCGGCGATCAACCGGCTCCTCCTTAAGAAAAGCAGACGATACGAAACCGTGGTCCGCTTGAAGGGGGGAGACCCGACCCTCTTTGGCCGGATCGGCGAAGAGATCGAGGCCCTCGATCAAGAGAAGATCCCCTTCGAGGTGGTTCCGGGGGTCAGCTCCGCCTGGGCGGCGGCCGCGGCGGTGGGGATCCCCCTGACGGACCGGCGGGTGAGCTCCAGCGTGGCGATCGTGACAGGCCGGGAGGCCTCTGGCAAAAGGCCATCGGTTCGCTGGGAGGCGTTGGCCCGCGGAGCCGATACCCTCGTCATTTTGATGGGGCGCTCCTCCCTTTTGAAGACCGGGAAGCGCCTTCTCAAGGCCGGTCGATCGGAAAAAACGCCGGTGGCCCTCGTCCGCTGGGCCTGGTCGCCCCAGCAGGAGCTTTTGGTGACCTCGCTGGGCCGGCTGGAAGAGACTCTGAAAGCCCGGACAGATTTTGGTCCTCCGGTTGTCGTCATCGTGGGGCAGGGGGTCCGCTTTGCCCTGAAAGGGAAGAAGGTCCTCGTCACCCGGCCCTCTTCCGACAGCGAGGAGCTTTCCGGGAAGCTGGAAGCGCTCGGGGCCACTTGCGTGGAGCTTCCCACGATTGAGATCCGTCCGCGGGAGATCTCAAGGAAGGAAGCTGAAGCGATCATCACCCAGCTTCCCCGGTGCCACTGGGTGATCTTTACGAGCCACCATGGGGTCGAATCTCTTGAAAGGGTCGTCCGGAGGTCGGGGAAGAAGCTTTCCCGGTTGATCCGGGGCAGGATCTGTGCGATCGGCCCGCGGACCGCCCGGGCCGCGCGGGAGGCGGGGCTTCCGGTCGCCCTCCTTCCGGAGGAGTTCTCCACGGCGGGCCTCCGGGAGGCGTTCCGGAAGATTCCGGTGAAGGGGAGGCGGGTCCTGATTCCCCGCTCGAATCTGGGGGCAAGGGATGGGCTCAGTCGGATGCTGAAGGCAAGGGGAGCCGGGGTCGAGGAGCCGGTGATGTACGAAACGGTTTTACCGGAGATCCCTCCCCGGCGGGTGAAACAGGCGCTTCAGGGGCTCGACTGCGCCACCTTCACCTCGGCCTCGACGGTGCGGGGATTTCTGAAAGCCGCGCGCGGGGCGAAGGTCCCTCTGCGCAAGGCGGTGAACGGCGCCAAGGTGGTGGCGATCGGGCCGGCGACCGCCGAGGCCCTCCAGGAAGGGGGGATCACCGATTTTTACCTGCCGAGGGATTCCTGGACGGTCGATTCCCTTGTTTCCACGGTGGCGGAGGTCCTAAGGTGAGGCCGCCCAGCTTCCCTTCTTACCGGGCGAGGCGGTTGAGGAACCCCCTCTTGAGGGATCTCATCGCCGAGACCTCCCTGGAGCCGGGGAAACTCATTGCTCCCTTGTTCGTCACCCTGGGGGGCCGGAAGAAGTTGGAGGTTCCCTCGATGCCCGGCGTTTTCCGGCTCTCCGTGGAGGAGGCGGCCGCCGAGGCGAAGCTCCTGGCGAAGCTTGGGGTAGGCGGGGTCCTCCTTTTCGGGATCCCGCCCCGCAAGGACCTGACGGGAAGCGGGGCCTTCGCCGGAAACGGCGTCGTCCAGCAGGCCCTCAAGGCGGTCAAGCGCTCGGTGAAGGATCTCCTCGTCATGACCGATGTCTGCCTGTGCGAGTACACCGCCCACGGGCACTGCGGGATCGTGACCAACGGCGACGTCGATAACGACGCGACCCTGGAGGTTCTCGCCCGGACGGCCCTTTCCCACGCGCGGGCCGGGGCCGATTTTGTGGCCCCCTCTGCGATGATGGACGGCCAGGTGGGATTGATCCGGGCCGCCCTGGACCGGGAGGGGTTCTCCTCCGTCGGGATCATGGGCTATTCGGCCAAGTACGCCTCGGCCCTGTACGGGCCGTTCCGGGAGGCGGTGGAGTCGGCCCCCAAGTTCGGCGACCGGAGAGGATACCAGATGGACCCCCGCAACGCCGAGGAGGCCCTCCGGGAGGTGGCCCTGGACATCCAGGAGGGGGCCGACATCGTCATGGTGAAGCCGGCGATCAGCTCTCTCGATCTGATCCGGGCGGTGAAGAGGAGATTTCATTGGCCGACCGCCGCCTTTTCCGTGAGCGGCGAATACGCCCTCATCAAAGCGGCCGCGGCCAGGGGGTGGGTGGAGGAGAAGCGCTTGGTGTTGGAGCTGTTGACGTCGATCCGGAGGGCGGGAGCGGACCTCATCATTACCTACTACGCGAAACAGCTTGCCCAATGGCTGAGAAAAAGAGGGGGGTCTTGAAATGGCGGGAAACGAGCAGGACCGGTACAAACTGATCGCGCCGGAAGCTCAAATGGAGGAGCTCTCCCGGTTTGAGCGGGAGATCATCCGGCTGGAAGAGCAGAGGATCGATCCGGATGACTTCAAGAAATTCCGACTGGAAAACGGCGTCTACGGGATCCGCGGGGTGACGGATGAGCACATGATCCGGATCAAGGTCCGGTTCGGGGCGCTCATGGCCGATCAGCTGGATTCGATCGCCGACGTGGCGGAGGAGTACGCCACCCCGAAGGTGGCCCACATCACGACCCGCCAGGCGATCCAGCTCCACAAGATTCGACGGCGCCATGTCCCGACCCTCCTCAAGAAGATCTGCGAGATGGGCCTGACCACCCGCGAGGCCTGCGGGAACACCGTCCGGAACGTCACCGCCTGCCCCTTCGCCGGGATTTCGGCGGAGGAGGCCTTCGACGTGAAGCCCCATGCCGACGCGGTGAGCCGCTACTTCCTGCGCAACCCGGTCTGCCAGGACCTGCCTCGGAAATTCAAGATTGCCTTTGAGGGCTGCCCCACCGACCACGCCCGGGTTCCGATCCACGACTTCGGGGCGGTGGCGCAGGTCCGGGTGGTGGAGGGGAAGCCGGTCCAGGGCTTCAAGACGTTCGTCGGAGGGGGCCTGGGGACCACCCCCTTCTCGGCGCACCTCCTGGAGGAGTTCACGCTGGCGGAACTTTTGATCCCCACGATCGAGACGGTCCTCCGGCTCTTCGACCGGCACGGGGAGAGGAAGAACCGGAACATGGCCCGGATCAAGTTCCTCATCAAGAAATGGGGGATCGAGGAGTTCCGGAAGCAGTTCATCCAGGAAAGAAGGTACACGCTGATGACCCGCTCCGGCAAGGCCTCCTGGGAGATCCCCCTCTATGAGGAGGATCCGCCCCCGAAGCCCCAGGGAATCCGGGCGCCGCTGCCGGTCGCCTCGGAGCATTACGAGCGTTTCTGCCGGACGAACCTCTTCCCGCAGAAACAGAAGGGGTACGCGGCGGTCCAGGTCCGCTGCCTCCTGGGGGACATCACCGTCCCGCAGATGCGCGGGGTGGCCGCCATCGCCCGGAAGTTCACCGGCGGGCGCCTGCGCACGATGATCGGGCAGAACCTCCTCCTCCCCTGGGTGCTGGAGGAGCATCTCTACGCCGTGTACGAGGAGCTCTCCAAGCTGGGGATCGCCACACCCGACGCGGGACATCTGGCCGACATCACCCGCTGCCCCGGGGCGGACACCTGCCAGATCGCCATCACCCACTCGCGGGGGCTGGCTGTCACCTTCGGGGATCTCTTCGCCAACGGCGGACGGCCTCTCCTCGACGACGAGGCACTGAAGGACCTCACCATCAAGATCAGCGGCTGCCCCAACTCCTGCGGCCAGCACCACATCGCCGACATCGGATTCCATGGGGCCTCCTCGGAATTAAACGGCCACACCGTGCCCCATTATCAGGTGATGGTCGGCGGGCGGACCGCCGAAGGGGTGGCGGAGTTCGGCCAACGGCTCGGGATGGTGCCGGCCAAGCGGGTCCCGGAGGCGACGAAGCGGCTTCTGGAGTTGTTCCGGGATGAGCGGAATCCGAACGAAAGGTTCCGGGACTGGGCCCAGCGGGCCGGGGCGGAGCGGCTGAAAAAGGAGATGGACCCCTTCCGGGCCCTGCCCCCCTTCTCAGAGAGGCCGGACCTGTACGAGGACCTGGGGGCGTTCGGAGAGTTCAAGCTGGAGATGGGCAAAGGAGAATGTGCCTCCTAAGTTGAACGGGATGACAAACGCCGCCTGCTGGCGCAAGGCCCGGCGGGTTCTCGCCGGGGGAGTGAACTCCCCCGTCCGCTCCTTTTCCGCGGTCGGTTCAAGCCCATTCTTTGTGGACCGGGGGGAAGGTCCCTACCTGTGGGACGTGGAGGGGAAGCGGTATCTGGATTATGTCGGCTCCTGGGGGGCCCTGATCCTGGGACACCGCCATCCGGCGGTGATGCGAGCGGTCGCCGGGGCCCTTCGAAATGGGACCTGCTTCGGCACCCCGACTCCCCAGGAGACGGCGCTGGCCGAGGCGATCACCGGGGCCTTCCCATCGATGGAGCAGGTGCGGTTCGTCTCCTCGGGGACGGAAGCGGTGATGAGCGCGATCCGGCTTGCCCGGGCGAAGACCTCCCGCTCGAAGGTCCTGAAGTTCGAGGGGGCCTACCACGGGCACGCCGATTCCCTGCTGGCCAGGGCCGGCTCCGGGATGTTCACCCTGGGGCTGCCCTCCTCGCCGGGGGTCCCTCTCCACGTGGCCGCGGACACGATCAGCGTCTCCTTCAACGGCTTGAAGGGGGTCGCCGAGGCGGTCCGCCGCCACCGGAGGGAGATCGCCTGCCTCATCGTGGAGCCGGTGATGGCCAACAGCGGGCTGATCCCGCCGGAGCCCGGTTTCCTCGAGGGGTTGAGGCGCTTGACGCGGGAGGAAGGGATCGTTCTCATCTTCGACGAGGTGATCACCGGCTTCCGCCTTTGCTACGGCGGGGCGCAGAAGCTTTACGGGGTGGAGCCGGATCTGACGGTGCTGGGAAAGGCAATCGGCGGGGGTTTCCCCGTTGGCGCCTACGGAGGCGGAAGGAAGCTCATGGGGCTCCTTTCTCCGGCCGGCCCGGTCTATCAGGCGGGGACCCTCTCCGGGCATCCTGTGGCGATGGCGGCGGGCCTGGCGACTTTAGAGGCGCTCCGCAGGCCCGGAGTCTACCGGCGCCTCAATGAGAGGGCGGGTCAACTTAAAAAAGGGCTCCTCGCCCTTTCTCAAAGGGCGGGCGTGCCGGCAGCTGTCCATCAGACAGGAGGATTGCTCACCCTCTTTTTCTCGAAGGCCGCCCCACGGAACGCCGCCCAGGCGAAGCGCTCCGACTCGAGGCGGTACGCCCGGTACTTCCGGCGGATGCTCAAGGAGGGGGTTTACCTCCCCCCCTCCAGCTTTGAGGCATGGTTCATTTCGGCGGCCCACGGCCGGCGGCAGATCGACGAGACGCTCGCCGCCCACCGCGCGGCGCTTCGGGGGCTTTAAGGAGACCTCCTCCATGTCGAGACGCGGAATCGCCAAATCGATCCTGGAGCTGATCGGGGAAACCCCGATGGTGGAGCTCAACAAGCTCACCAACGGTTCCATGGCCCGGATCTGGTGCAAGGTGGAGTCGTTCAATCCCGGCGGATCAGTGAAGGACCGGATCGCCTTCGCCATGATCCAGGACGCCGAGGAGCGGGGGTTTTTAAAGCCCGGCGGCACCATCGTCGAGCCCACGAGCGGCAACACCGGCATCGGCCTGGCGATGATCTCGGCGGTGAAGGGGTACCGCCTGATCCTCACCCTGCCGGAGGGGATGAGCTTGGAGAGGATCTCCCTTCTGGAGCGGTTCGGCGCGGAGGTGGTGATCAGCCCCGCCCTGGATGGGATGGCGGGGGCGGTGAAGAAGGCACGGGACCTCGCCGCCTCGATTCCCGGGGCCTTCATGCCGCACCAGTTCTCGAACCCCGCCAACCCGAGGGTCCACCGCCAGACCACCGCCCAGGAGATTCTGAAGGCCACCGATGGGGAATTCGACGCCTTCGTGGCCGGTGTTGGGACCGGCGGCACGATCACCGGGGTGGGGGAAACCCTCAAGAAGAGGAATCCTAACCTCAAGGTGGTCGCCGTCGAGCCGGCCTCTTCCGCGGTGATCTCCGGGAAAGAGGCCGGGCCCCACCGGATCCAGGGGATCGGCGCCGGGTTCATCCCTGAGGTGCTGGACCGCTCGGTGATCGATGAGGTGATCCAGGTGGAGGACATGGAGGCGTACACGATGGCCCGGCGCCTGGCCCGCGAGGAGGGGATCCTGGCCGGGATCTCCTCGGGGGCTGCGGTCTGGGCGGCCCTGAAGGTGGCCCAGCGGCTGGGGCCGGGGAAAACGGTCGTTGTGATTCTTCCCGACACCGGGGAGCGGTACTTGAGCATCGATCCTTACTTTGAGGAGTTTTAGCGCCCCGATGGTGAAGCCCTCGAGGCAATTCTCGCACGCCCTGCGGGCCCTGGTGGACCTGGCGCTGCACCAGGCCACCGGCCCGGTGACGACCCGGTCCATCGCCAAGCGGCAGAAAATTCCGGCCAGGGGCTTAGAGCAGCTCTTCAACCGCCTGAAGCGGGAGGGGATCGTGGAGGCGGAGAGGGGCCCCCGGGGGGGCTACCGCCTGAGGAAGCTTCCCAGGGAGATCCATTTGAGCGCCGTCTTCCGGTGCATTCGGAGCGCCGCCAAGGCCTCGGCGGTCTCCTCTTATTCCGCCGATCCCACCCTGAAGATCTGGAGGCAGGTCGAGAAGGCGGTTGAGACAACCCTGCAGTCGGCCACCCTGGAGACCGTCGTCCTCCAGACCGGCGAGCATCTGCCCTCTCCCAACCACCGCTACACCTTCCACATCTAAGGAAGGCCGCCCAAAATTTTCTGCCTGTGCCTCTTGTCATTTTGGCTTTTTGTCAGGTAAGCTTCTTTGTGTAACCCGCTAAACGCCACGCACCCTAGTACTAGGGCAAACCTCCGCCACGAAACGTGGCGGACGCGCCAAGCAATGTGGCGCGCGCCGCAAGGCGGGGACGCAAAGCTAGAGGGTCCGCCAAAGATCTGTGGCGGATAGCCAGTTGCCTTCGGTCGCGAAAACGGCCTTGCTCCCATCCTGGCAGCAAGGCCGTGGCGTTTTAAGACCCCCTGTGCTATCCTGACACCGATTGTGACGAAACAAAGACTCCGGGAACGGCTCCTTCAAAGACTGCGCCAGCAGCCGGAACAGAGCCGACAAGCCAAGAGCTTAAAGATCGCGCGGGCGCTGGCCCGCCTTGCCCTGTACCGCCGGGCGAAAGTGGTCCTCTGCTACGCTTCCATCGACGGAGAGGTGGAGACCCGATTCATCCTCCGGAAGATCCTGGCGGACGGCAAGCGGGCGGCGGTGCCGGTGGTGGTCCGGAGGGGGAAACGGCTCATCGCCGCTGAGATCCGCGACCCGGACCTAGAGCTCAAGCCTAATGGACCTTTTCGGATTCCGGAGCCCTCCCGTTTGAAACTGCGCCCGATCAGCCCGTTGGAGCTGGACCTGGTCCTTGTTCCCGGCGTCGCCTTTGACCGGGCAGGCAGGCGCCTGGGGCGGGGCGGAGGGTACTTCGACCGGTTCTTGACGAAGGTTCAGCCGGAGATCCCCAGGGTGGGGCTGGCGTTTAAGTTCCAGCTCCTTCGGCAACTCCCCGGGGAGCCGCACGATCAACCGGTGGGAAGGGTGATTACGGAATGAAAATTCTGATCGTAGGGGGTGTCGTGGGTTCTCCCGGGCGGGACGCCGTGAAGGCGCTCGTCCCGATCCTGAAAGCCAAGCACGGGATCGATTTCACCATTGCCAACTGCGAGAACATCGCCGGGGGCGCCGGCGTCACCCCGAAGACCGCCGAGGACCTCCTTTCCACCGTCGACATGCTCACCAGCGGCCAGCACATCTGGCGCTACCGGGAGATCGGCCCTTACATGGGGGCCGAGCCGCGGCTCCTGAAGCCGGCCAACTATCCCCCCGCCACGCCGGGGTTCGGCTCCTACGTCTATCAGGGGAAGAACGGAGTGAAGGTGGGGGTGGTGAACCTCCTCGGGCGGGTCTTCATGGGAGTGGACGCCCTCGATGACCCCTTCCGGGTGGGGACGCGGCTCATCGAGGAGATGAAGAAGCAGACGAACGTGATCGTGGTGGACATGCACGCCGAGGCTACCTCCGAGAAGGTGGTGATGGGCTGGTACCTGGACGGCCAGGTGAGCGCGGTCGTGGGGACCCACACCCACATCCAGACCGCCGATGAGCGGATTTTGCCAAAGGGGACCGCCTACCTGACCGACCTGGGGATGACCGGGCCGTACGACTCGGTGATCGGCCGGAAGGTGGAGCCGGTCCTGGAGAAGTTCCTCACCGGGATGCCCAACCGCTTCGACGTGGCCGAGGGGAACGTGATCCTCTGCGGGGCGATCGTAGAGGTAGATCCCCAAAGCGGCAGGGCCCTCAAGATCGAGCGGGTTCAGGAGAAGTTCGGAGATTAGGAGAAGAGGCGTGGTCAGGGAATACCAGCTGAAAAGCCCTTTTGAGGAGACCCAGAGCGCCGAGGAACCGTTCGATCCCAGGCCCCGCAAGGTCCTCACCGTCTCGGAGCTTTCACGGCAGATCCAGTCTCTGCTGGAGGGGAGCTTTCCGGCGGTCTGGGTGGAGGGGGAGGTCTCCCAGCCGACCCTCTCCACCAAGGGGCACATGTACTTTTCCCTCAAGGACGCGGGGGCCCTGATCCGTTGCGTCGTCTGGAGGGACGCCCGGGAGGGGATCCGCTTCAACCTCGAGCACGGCCTCCAGGTGATCTGCCTGGGGAGGGTGAGTCTCTACCCCCAGCGGGGCGACTATCAGCTCTACGTCGAGCAGGTGGAGCCGAAGGGGATGGGGGCGCTGCAGCTTGCCTTCGAACAGCTTAAAGAAAAGCTGCAGAAGGAAGGGCTTTTCGACGAGGAGAGGAAGCGCCCCCTGCCCGATTTCCCGGCAAGGGTCGGGGTGGTCACCTCCCCCACCGGAGCGGCAATCCAGGACATCCTTAAAATTCTCCGCGGGTCGGTGGAGGTTTTTTTAAGGCCGGTCCGGGTGCAGGGGGAGGGCTCCGCCGAGGCGGTGGCCCAGGCGATCAAGGAGTTGAACGCCTGCGACCGGCTCGACCTCTTGATCGTCGGGCGGGGCGGCGGGTCGCTGGAGGACCTCTGGGCCTTCAACGAGGAGGCGGTGGCCCGGGCGATCTTCCGCTCGAAGCTCCCCGTCATCTCGGCGGTGGGCCACGAGAAGGATGTGACGATCTCGGACCTCGTCGCGGACGTCCGGGCCCCCACCCCCACCAAGGCGGCGGAGATGGTGGTGACGCAGCGCTCCCTCTTCCTGGACCGGCTGCTGGCCGTCCTGGAGAACCCCGCCTTCACCGAGCCGGAGGAGTGGCTGAAGGGGTTCAAGGAGGAGGTGGAGGGGCTTGAGGCGCGGCTCGTCGCCTCTTCCCCGCAGGCCTTCATCCTCCATCAGGCGGAGAAGCTCCACGGATTTCAGCAGTCCCTCGTCACCGGCATGTCCCACACGGTGGACCGGTTGAGCGCTCAGATGAGCGGCCTGGCGGGGCGGCTGAACGCCTTGAGCCCCCTGGCGGTCCTGGACCGGGGCTACTCGATCACCTTCAATGAGAAAGGGCAGATCCTGAAAGAGGCCGGCTCCGTCAAGCCGGGGCAGACCCTCCGGACCCGGCTCCACCAAGGAGAGATCAAAAGCCGCGTGGAATCCATAGAGGAGAAAATCTGATGAGCTCGAAATCCCAGAAAGGTTCCTTCGAAAACTCCCTCGAGCGCCTGGAGGCGATCGTCGAGGAGATGCAGTCGGACGACCTGCCCCTGGAGGGGCGCCTGAAGCGCTTCGAGGAGGGGGTGGCCCTGGTGCGGGAGTGCAAGAAATTGCTCGAGAGCGCCGCCAAGAAAGTAGAGGTCCTCGTGAAATCCTCCGGCGGCAAGCTGGAGACCCGGCTCTTTGAGGAGGTGCGCCAGCGCCTCCGGGAGACCGGTTCCGGCGACTACGAGGTGGAGGAGGAAGAGAAGGAGTAGATGGTCCGCGCCAGGTTCGCCCCTAGCCCCACCGGGTATCTCCACGTCGGCTCCGCCCGGACGGCCCTCTTCAACTGGCTCTTCGCCCGGCATGAAGGAGGGCAGTTCCTCTTGCGGATCGAGGACACCGACGCGGTCCGTTCCAAGCCGGAATTCCTCGAGGAGATCCTGGACTCCCTCCGGTGGCTGGGTCTGAACTGGGACGGGGAGATCGTCTTCCAGAGCAAGCGGCTGGACGTTTACCGCGCCGCCGCCGAGAAGCTCCTCTCGGAGGGGATTGCCTACCGGGATGGCAACGCGATCCTCTTCAAAGTGATCCCTGGCGAGGTGGTCAACATCGAGGACATCATCCACGGGACGATCCAGGTCAACACCTTGGAGATCAAAGATCAGGTGCTGATCAAGTCGGACGGAACGCCGACCTACAACTTCGCCTGCGTGGTCGATGACGCGGAATTTAAGATCACCCATGTGATCCGCGGGGATGACCACATCTCCAACACCCCCAAACAGCTTCTCCTCTACCGGGCCCTGAAGCTCTCTCCGCCGGTCTTCGCCCACATCCCTCTCATCCTCGGCACCGACCGCTCCCGGCTTTCCAAACGGGACGGGGCGACGAACCTGAACGACTACCGTAAAATGGGGTACCTCCCGGAGGCGATGGTGAACTTCTTCTCTCTGCTGGGCTGGTCGCCGGGCGGGGACCGGGAGATCCTGCAGGTCGAGGAGATCGTGAAGGCGTTTGACCTGGCCCGGGTGGGGAAGACCGGTGCGATCTTCGACCTCACCAAGCTTTCTTGGATGAACAGCCAGTACCTGAAGGCCGCCCCCCTGGAGACCCTGCTTCCCCTCATCCAGGAGGCGCTCAAGGGAAGGGGATGGTGGAAAGGCAGCTTTGACCCCCGCTGGGTGGAGGAGGTGATCGGGCTCTACAAAGAACGGATCGAGACGGTGGAGGATTTCTGCCGGCAGACTCAGGGGCTCTTCACCGACCAAGTCCCCTACGACCCGGAGGCGATCAATCTTCGCCTGAAACAGCCGGAGGTGGCGAACCGCCTGAATGCTTTCGCCGACCGGCTGGAGAAGTTAAACGGCTGGGATGCCGACACCGTCGAGTCCGCCTGCCGGGGGCTGGCGGAGGAGTTGAAAGCGAAGGCGGCCGATCTCATCCACCCGGCTCGCGTCGCCGTCACCGGCCGCTCCGTGGGCCCGTCGCTTTTTCACATTCTCGCGGTCGCCGGCAAAGAGAAGACCCTCCAGCGCCTGCGCCACGCCGCAACCTCCCTCTGTTCGGCATCCTAGGGTCCCGATGCCATTCTTGGCAGGACAGCGGGCGTGGAATCGTGGCAAAACAAAGGAGAACGACCCTGATCGCCTTGGATTCCATCCAGAGCGTCGATCTAACGCCGTTCGCTTACGGAAGAAACGGGAGGTGCTCCGCTTTATTGAACTCATCCAGTTCCGCCACTACGCGGGCTAAAGTATAATAGCCACCGCTGGCGAAGCCCTTGAAACTCCATTGCCCCGTCGTCCAATGGTAAGACACCAGATTCTGGATCTGGGTATCTAGGTTCGAGTCCTAGCGGGGCAGTTTCTCCCCCCAATTTCTTGTCCACTTTTAGGTGGACGGCTCGAGGAAAATTCTGAGCGGAGCGAGGGATCCGATTCCTTGTTAGGATTAGCTGGCGTTCCCACTTGTACGCTGGAAGAGCAGAAAACCGGCCTCGCCCCCGGCTCTCTACCACAGATCTTCCGCAAGGGAATTTCGAAGACAGATCCCCATTGACAGCAAATCAAAGCAAACAGTAAAATGACCCCTGTCATGCGGGACAAACTTTGGACGATTGAGGACGTGTCAAAGTATCTGCGCCTTAATCGATTCACCGTCTATCGGCTGGCTGAGGCAGGTAAGTTGCCTGGCATCAAGATCGCCCGCCGCTGGCGATTCAAGAGCAAGGACATCGAGGTTTGGTTTGAACGACGGAAGAAGGCGAGCAGAAGAGCTTGAAGTGAAAGACGTGACAAATCCTCTCAAGGTCGTCAAGCCGGTGCAGTACCATCAGCTATTCCACGGCGTCAGCGCGTTGTTGGAAACGGCCCGGCACTCCGCCGCCAAAGCCGTCAACGCGACTATGACGGCTACCTACTGGGAAATCGGACGACGGATTGTGCAGTTTGAGCAGCGAGGAGCGGGCCGGGCAGCTTATGGGGACGAGCTTCTGACGCAGTTGGCGGACGATTTGACCGCTCGATTTGGTCGCGGGTTTGCAAAAAGCAATCTCTATCTTATGCGAGGATTTTACTTGGCTTATCGGGAGATTTTCCAGACGGCGTCTGGAAAATTGCCATTCAAGTCCGGAAAGTTCTCATTGGACGTCCTGGCGAAACGATTCATCTTATCCTGGTCACATTATGTGCTTCTCCTGTCGGTCGAGAACCCGCAGGCCCGCTCATTCTACGAGGTGGAGGCGCTTCGCGGGGGATGGTCGGTGCGCCAGCTTGACCGGCAGATCGCCACGCTCTTTTATGAGCGGGCAGCGCTTTCCCGCGACAAAGCGGCGATGCTGCGGAAGGGAAGCCGTCCTAAGCAGGGAGAGACGCCCACTCCTGAGGAAGAGATCAAGGACCCGATGATTTTGGAATTCTTGAATTTGAAGGACGAATATTCAGAGAGCATC
>JACPXU010000123.1 GCA_016196375.1 Candidatus Omnitrophota bacterium
ACGGAAAACTCGAGCTACTACTTCGTGGACTCCGTCGAAGGGGATTGGAACACCGGGCGCGACGAGAAACCAAACCTGGGCTACAAGCCGCGGTACAAGGAAGGCTACTTTCCCGTCCCCCCGCATGACATCTTCCAGGACATCCGCAGCGAGATCATGAACAAGGCCCGGGCGGCCGGGGTGCCGGTGGAGAAGCATCACCATGAGGTGGCCACGGCGGGTCAGGCGGAGATCGACATGCGCTATTCCACCCTGACCAAGATGGCCGATCACCTGCTGATGCTCAAGTACGTCATCAAGAACGTCGCCCGCAAGCACGGCAAGGTGGCGACCTACATGCCGAAGCCCCTCTTCGGCGACAACGGCTCCGGGATGCACACCCACCAGTCTCTGGCGAAGGGAGGGGCGAACCTGTTCTTCGACAAGAACGGCTACGCCCTGATCTCCCAGACGGCCAAGTGGTACATCGGCGGGCTCCTCAAGCACGCCCCCGCGATCCTGGCCTTCGCCGCCCCGACCACCAACTCCTACAAGCGGTTGGTGCCGGGCTACGAGGCGCCGGTGAACCTGGCCTACTCGGCCCGGAACCGCTCGGCGATCTGCCGGATCCCGGTCTACGTGGATTACCCGAAGTCCAAGCGGGTCGAGTTCCGCGCTCCGGATCCTTCCTGCAATCCCTACATCGCCTTCTCGGTGATGCTGATGGCGGGCCTCGACGGGATCCAGAACCGGATCGATCCCGGTGACCCGGTGGACGAGAACATCTACGAGATGTCCCCGGAGAAGGCCCCGAAGCAGGTGCCGGGCTCCCTGGAGGAGTCCCTGGACGCCTTGGAGCGGGACCAGGCGTTCCTCCTCAAGGGGGACGTCTTCACCAAGGACGTCATCGAGGTCTGGCTCGACTACAAACGGCAGGAGATCGACAAGGTGCGCCTGCGGCCGCATCCGTACGAGTTCTACCTGTACTTCGACGTCTAAGCCGGATGGCGTGCCCAACGTTGAGCTCAAGGACAAAGAGTACGTCTTAAAGTCGGCCCGGGACCTCGGGGTCAAGTTCATCCGGCTCTGGTTCACCGACATCCTCGGCTTCCTCAAGAACGTGGCGATCACGATCGAGGAGCTGGAGGAGGCCCTGCAGGAGGGGGTCGGCTTCGACGGCTCCTCGGTGGAGGGGTTCACCCGGTCCGAGGAGTCGGACATGATCGCCCTCCCCGATCCCAACACCTTCGCGATCCTTCCCTGGCGCCCGAAGGAGAACGCCGTCGCCCGGATGTTCTGCGACATCGTCAAGCCGGGCGGGGAGCCGTTCGAGGGGGATCCCCGCTACATCCTGAAGAAGAACCTCCGGCGGGCGGCGGAGCTGGGCTACAATTTCTACGTCGGCCCGGAGCTGGAGCATTTCTACTTCAAGTCCTCGGAGGACCCGAAGCCGCTCGACGCGGGCGGCTACTTCGACCTGACCCCGCTGGACCTGGCCACCGATCTCAGGCGGGAGACCATCCTCGCGATGGAGGATCTGGGGGTCGGGGTCGAGTTCAGCCATCACGAGGTGGCCCCCTCCCAGCACGAGATCGACTTCCGGTACGCCGACGCCCTCACCGTGGCCGATTCCATGATGACCTACCGGCTCGTCGTCAAGGAGATCGCCATGAAGAACGGGGTGTACGCCACCTTCATGCCGAAGCCGATGGCCGGCGAGAACGGCTCCGGGATGCACGTGAACATCTCCCTCTTTAAGGGGGGGCGGAACGCCTTCTTCGACGCCAATGACCCGGCCCACCTCTCCGACGCGGCGAAGCGGTTCCTCGCCGGCATCCTGAAGTATGTCCGGGAGTTCACCGTGGTGACCAACCAGTGGGTCAACTCCTACAAGCGGCTCACCCCCGGCTACGAGGCGCCGGTCTATGTCACCTGGGCGCTGACCAACCGGGCCGACCTGGTCCGGATTCCCCGCTCCAAGCCGGGGAAGGAGGCGGCCTGCCGGCTGGAGTTGAGGAGCCCGGACCCGGCCTGCAACCCGTACCTGGTCTTCAGCGTGATCCTGGCCGCCGGCCTCGAGGGGCTGACCGCCAAGGAGCCGATCCCGCTGCCCCCCGCCGCCGAGACCAACGTGGCCGGCTTGACCGACGAGGAGCGCCGCCGGCTGAAGATCCAGGCGCTTCCCCGCAGCCTGGGCGAGGCGATTGAGACGGCGCAGGGCTCCGAGCTTCTTCGCCGGGCCCTGGGGGATCACATCTTCCGGTCGTTCCTCAGCAACAAGCGGATCGAGTGGCAGCGGTACTGCGCCGCCGTCACCGACTTCGAGCTCAAGACCTACCTCCCCCTCCTGTAGAAATTAGTAGTGGTTAAAATCTAGTTATATACATTGAAAATATCCGGCGGGTCGGGTATACTAGGACTACCGATGGGAAACTCTTCTTTTTTGAGCCGAATCTTGGCCCTTTTCCTAACCTGCGCCCTTTCTCTGCCCGGGCCCGTCTACGGGCTGCGGCCGATGGGCAAAGAGGGAGCCGGCCTGGAGGAGGATCTGCGCCACCGCCTCACCGCCGGGCTGGAAGAGCCGGTGGGGGAAATCGCCGGGGAGCTGGGGCGGCTGGCCGACGAGGAGGCGAGGCTGATCCAGCGCAAGGATTGGGCCGGATTGAGCGATCATCAGGACCAGGTGATCCGGCGGATCGAGGCGATTCCGGAACGGCTCCGTAAGACGGGTCAGGTCCGTCCATGGATCAACCTGCTGGAGACCGACCGGGTGGTCCTGCTGGCCAACCGGCGGCTGCCCAAGGAGTGGACGCCGGGGGATCCGATCCGGGACAGGGACGGGCTGGATAAGGACATCTATGAGGCTCTGGACCTAAGCGACAAGATCCTGAAGCGAAAGCCCAAGGCGGCGCTCAGGCGGACGATCCGCCTTCAGCAGGCCCAGGCGGTGGCCACATTGAGCGGGGCCGGCTTGCTCTCCAGCCCGGAGGTGATCCGGGGCGCGGTGACCGACCGGAAGGATCGCCAGGTCCCGCTGGGGTACTCCTTTTTGCTTCTCTCCAACGGGTTCCGGGCCCATCACGACCGGCTGTCAGCCGACAGCGACAGCTCCGAGGGGAACGCCAGTTACGTCAAGGGGCTGGCCTTCGCCCTGATGGCCGCCTTGAGCTCCCCCAAGGAATTCCCCCTCGAGGACTGGGGCCGGCTCTACAGCTTCTCTCCCCTGCTCGACTACATCCCGCTCGAGGTCCGGACCGCTCACAGGAAAGAGGATCTGGCCGGCATCCTCCAGAAGGTCCTTCAGGAACGGTTCCGCCGCCAGCCGGTGGATCCTTCCCTGCGGGAGGATCTCCTGCTGACTTCGGTCCCCCCCGCGGTCTTCGAAGCGGCCGGCCTCGCCGGGCGGGCCTTGGCGGATCTCCTGATCCGGATCGGCGAGATGGAGCTGGCGGTGGAGTTCCTCCAGACGGTGGTGGGGCCGACGGAGGGGCATCTGGAGGAGAACCGGCAGACCGCCTACCGGAGTTATCCCCGGGATCGCCTGATCTTCAACGGGCTTCCCGATCTTGAGCACGGGGAGGTCCTCGCCGGTCCCCTCGGGGCGGCCGCGACGATGGACTGGCTCACCGCCCAGCTTCCCCGCTTCATGCCGGATCCGGCGATCCGAGGGGATGAGGTGCGGGTCGCCCTGAGGATCCCCCATGGGCTCGATGGAGAGGCGCCGTTCCCGATTCAGAAGGGCTGGGAGAAACTCCTGCGGGATGAGCTGAATTCCCATGAGGGGAGCTCCTTCTGGGTTCTGCTCAGGGAGCATCCGAGGGAGCCGAGGCTGGTCCTCACGGTGACGAACATCAAGCCGGCTCCTCCTCTCCTGAAGCAGGACCAGCCCCCCGTGCTGGTGACGAACGGCGGCCCCGCCGATGCGACCCAGGCGGTCGCCGAGAAACTCACCTCCCTCTTGCATCAGGAGGCGGAGGCGGTGGGGAAGAGGGACTGGTCCCAGTTCCGGAGAATTGAGACACAGGTTCGCCGAACGGTCATCCAGGAAGTTTCCAGGGATCGGCTCACCGATCCGGCGATCCGGGAGCCGCTGGTCCTTCTGGAGATGAACCAGCGGATGTATCTGACGCTGCCTCCCGGTTGGCGGATCGGGATGGAGCTGACTCCGCGCAAGGCGGACCGTCTCAGGAAGGCGATGGAGTATGGGAGGGAGTGGCTCGAGCCGGAGGAGCTTCCCCTTTCTCTGCCGACCAAGCGGCAGATCCTTCTCAACCTGGCCTGGCTCTCCACCGCCCTTCAGGTGGCGGGACACCTGACGGACGACGAGGAGGATGCCGCCGCCATGGTGGACCTGCGCCTTCCGCTGGGATCGCTGCTTTCGCTCTATTCCGAGGCCTACCGGAACCGGTCGCTGGTCCATATCCGGCAGAAGGACCGGGAGGGGTCCGACGACAGCTACGTCAAGGCGATGGCCACGGCCCTCGGCGCCGCCCTCGCCCCCGAGAGCGAGTTCTTCGATCCCAGCCAGAAGGCCACCGTCCCGTTGGACCGGCTCCTCGAGTTCCTTCCCAAGGGGATGCGCCAACTGATGGAGGGGGCGGGGTTCGCTCCGGAGGAGCAGCGGGCGATCCTTCGGCTCCTGCTGGATGTCACCCTCCGGCCCCATCATCCGGTCGATTCCATCTTCCTCGAGGAGATCCTCTTTCCGGGGGCGACCCAGGGGGCCCTCTTGATGGAGATGGGTTCCCACGCCGCCCGGCTCCTGGGCACCTTCGTCATCCATGCTCAGGAGGCCGCCTTGGCGCGGAATCTGAATGGGGAGTTCAAGCGAGAGACCGATGCGCTCTCTCAGGGATTCTTTGAGAGAGGGAAGCGGCTTGAAAAGGGGCTTCAGCGCCCGGAGTACCTCGGGTACGAGTGGCGCTTCACCTTCACCCTTCCCACCTCCGCCGGGCTGGAGGAGCGGGAGCCGGTGAGCGTCCCGGAGACTCCGGATCCGAGGTGGCAGAAGGCGCACCAGAAGATCGAGCAGGCCCTCCTCAACCACCCCGGCGGACCGCTGGGCGTCTTGGAGCTCGCTGAGCTGGCCGGGGTCGGCGTCGCCACCCTGTACCGCCACCAGTTCCGCGAGATCGCCGAGAGGGTCAACGCCCAGCGCCTGAAGGCAAAACGGCCGGCGGTCATACTTGACTCCGCGGCCGCCATCGAGCAAGCTCTCCTCAACCACCCCGGCGGACCGCTGGGCGTCTCGGAGCTCGCTGATCTGGCCGGGGTGAGCACCTTCGCCCTGTACCGCCACCAGTTCCGCGAGATCGCCGAAAGGGTCAACGCCCAGCGCCGCAAGGCAAAACGGCCGGCGGTGGAGCTTCCGAAGGAACAGGAGCATACGGAGGATCCCGCGGCCGCCATCGAGCAGGCCCTCCTCAACCACCCCGGCGGACCGCTGGGCGTCTACGAGCTCGCTGATCTGGCCGGGGTCAGCCGGCAGACTTTGTACGACCACCGCTTCCGCGAGATCGCCGAGAGGGTCAACGCCCAGCGGCCTGCCGGTAAGAGGATCCTCCTCGGGGGCCGAGGCAGCGCTCCCGCCGCGGGGCTGGAAGAGCTGGAGGCCAAGAGGGATTTAACGGTAAAGGGAGAACCGTTCGAGGCTGAACAGAAGAGGGTAAGTCTTAGTGGGCGTGGCGTTCCCGATGCTGTCTCCGGTGGTCCTGGTAGATCAGCAGGCCTACCACCGCCAGCAGCAGGGCAAACGTTCCATAAATCAGCCAGATTCCCATCCGGTTCTCTCCTACGGTTCCAACCACCAGATCGTGACAGCCGCCGCCAAGTAAAGGGCCAGTCCGACCAGAAAAACTCTCGGCCGGAAGGGGCCACCGATGAAAGCGCCAACCACCAACCCACCGAATATGATCGTCGCCGCCCCGCTGATCAGGCGGACAAGATTTTCCCGACGCTTAGGAGTCAGTCGAGGGAATCTACCCATCCCGATAATAAGTTTACCACGCCCGTCGCTTCTTTTCAGCAGGAACCTCCTATCGCCGCCGGTGGTTCGGCTCCGCTCACCGCCGGGCTGGAGGAGCTGGAGATTCGGTGGTCGAGGGACCTTTCTGAGGAGGATCGGCAGGCGCTGGGGATTCCCCCGGGCCGTGAGGCGATCGTTGTGACGCAGCCGGAGGAGGTTCGATTGCCGGAGACGGCCCAGATCCTCGCCCACGCCGATCTCACCGCCTACCTGATCGGGAAGGTCCCCGAGGAGACGGAGGTGCTGGGGCTGATGCATCCGAGCGCCACGGTCTCTTTGGCTGCCGCGCAGGAAAACGCTCGACAGCTCTTGGCCGATCCGGATCACCCTGTGGGAGAGAAGGATCTGGTGATCCTCCACAGCAAGTACGTGCCAGCGGGAGAGGAAGGGGAATGGGTGCCTTCCATCATGCGGGTGCCGGTCCTGAATCTTTCTGAGGCAGTGGTGAGAGAGCTGAGCCCGGATCGGCTGGCCCTGTTGAGGATCCTCTCCCTCCAGCTCAAGAGGCCTGTGGCAATTGACCAGGCGGAGTTCGACAAGGAGCTGCGAGGGAGGCGGGTCTTGGTCCTCTACGTCTAGCGGACTCTCAGCTCGGCGAGGACCGCCTGGGCGGCCCGGTCGGAGGCGCCCGGGGCCCCCAGCGATTGGCGGATCTTCCTGAAGGCGGCCTTCATCGCGTCCCGCCGATCGGCGGAGCCCCAGAGCTCCAGCGCCGCCCGGGCGATCGCTTCAGGATTGGCCCGGTGCTGGATGAACTCCGGAGCCACTTTCTCGCCGGCCAACACATTCACCAGGCCGATCATCGGGATCCGGATCGCCAGCCGGGAGACGAGGTAGGTGGGCCAGGAGGTCTTGTAGAGGATCAGCATCGGCCGCTCCAGGAGGGCGCACTCCAGCGTCGCCGTCCCGGAGGCGACAAGGACCAGGTCGCAGGCGTAGATCCCGTCGTAGTCCCACCGCTCCACCACCTTCGGCTTGAGGGAAGAGCGATCGAGGATTTCCCGGTACAGCTTCCAGGGCAGGTGAGGGGCCTTGATCAGCAGGAACCGGGCGGTGGAGGGGAGCTTCTCCTGCATCCTCTCGGCGGTCCCCAAAAGGGGGGGGAGGATCCGGCGGACTTCCACCTCCCTGGAGCCGGGGAGAAGCCCGACGATCGGGAGACCCTCCTCCAGCCCGAGCCGCTGGAGGGTTTCGAGTCGGGTGAGGGTCGGCTTGACCTGGTCGATGAGCGGGTGGCCGACGAAGGTAACCGGCACCCCGTGCCGCTCGTACATCTCTTTCTCGAACGGAAAGACCACCAGCATCCGGTCCACCAGCCGCTTGATGGCATGGATCCGGCCCGGGTCCCAGGCCCAGATCTGCGGGCTGATGTAATAGAGGAGGCGGATCCCGCGGCGCTTGACCTCTCGGGCGAACCGGAGGTTGAAGCCGGGATAGTCGATGAGGACCACCAGGTCGGGGCGGCGCTCATCCAGGGCCTGGACCGCCTGGCGGAACAGCTTGCGGAACGCGGGAAGATGCTGGATCACCTCGACGAGGCCGATCACCGCGATCCGGGTCGGGTCGGCCAGGATCTCGACGCCGGCTTCCCGCATGGCGGATCCGCCGAGGCCGAACAGCTTCAGGTTGGGGCGGGCTGTTTGAAGGGCGCGGGCCAGGTGGCCGCCGTGCAGGTCGCCGGAGGATTCCCCGGCGACGATCATCACCTTGCCGGGGTCAGACCCTATAGGGTCAGACCCCATAGTGTCTGACCCCGTGGATCAGCCGGGTGATCTTGAGGGCAACGGCCAGCGCCTCCCGCGCCTCCCGGCCAGTGGCTTCGGCTAGAGGAGGCCTCACCACGGCCTCCCGGCCAGTCACCGCCGGCGGCCGACGGCCCCGGATGGCGTCGAGGAAGGAGGCCAGCTCCGCCTTGAGCGGCTCCTCTTTGGGAATCGTCAAGGCCTCGTGGCTGATCCGGCCCTCCTGGTGGCGGAAGATGTCGACCGCCGAGGAGAGGAAGTCCATGGAGACATAGCTGTCGGTCTGGAAGATCCGGAATTTGCGCATCGCCTCTTTGGAGATCCGGCTGGAGGTCAGGTTGGCGACGGCCCCGTTGGCGAAGGTGATCCGGGCGTTGGCGATATCCTCGAACGGGGTCAGCACCTTCACCCCGACCGCCTCGATCCGGCGGATCCGGTTCCTCACCAGGCCTAAGAGGATGTCGATGTCGTGGATCATCAGGTCCAGCACCACCCCCACCTCGGTCCCGCGGGGCTGGAAAGGGGCCAGCCGGTGGACCTCGATGAAGCGGGGATCCTTCAGGGAATCGGCCACGCGGCGCAAGGCCGAGTTGAACCGCTCGACGTGGCCCACCTGAAGGAGGGCCCGATGGCGACGGGCCAGTCTCAGAAGCTGGTCCGCCTCCCGGACGGTGCTGGTGATCGGCTTCTCCACCAGGGTGTGGATCCCGCGGGAGAGGAACTCCTTCGCGATCGGGAAATGCCCCTGGGTCGGGACGGCGATCGAGACCGCCTCCACCTGGGCCAAGAGCTTGCGGAAATCGGTCTCGGGGCGGCAGCCGTATTGGGAGGCGGCCGCCTGGGCCCGGTCAGGCTGGGTGTCGCATGCCGCAACCAATTGGGCGGATTCAAGTTCCGAGTAGATCCTGGCATGGATGGAGCCGAGGTGACCAACCCCGACGACGGCGACCTTGATCGGATTCATCTTGAGAGGGGTAGTATAGCATGATAAAATATAGGTTTCGATGAAGATTTCAGTGAAGATCTACAAGAAGCTTCTTCCGTATCTGAAGCCACATCTGGGGCTGTTCGGCCTGGCCTGCGCCAGCATGGTGGCCTCCAGCCTCTTCAGCGGGGTTTCCCTCTTCATGCTGGTCCCGTTGATTGATCTGGTGCTGCTGAACCGGCAGATCCATCTGCCGGCGTGGCTTCCGGCCCAGGCGGCTTCCTGGCTTCAGGCCTTCGGCCAATGGCCGCCGCTGGTCAAGCTTCACTGGGTGGTGGCGGTGGGGCTGCTGCTGTTCTTGTCGAAGAACCTGGCGGTTTTCGCCCAGACCACCTTGATGAACGACGTGGCCCTTCGGTTCCTGCGGGACATCCGGAACGGCTTGTACCGGAAGTACCAGCAGCTTTCCCTTGATTTCTTCAGCGGCGAGAGGACCGGGGAGCTGGTCTCCCGGATCACGTACGACGTCTCGGTCCTGCAGAATTCCCTCACCGAGGGGTTGAGCGACCTGGTCTATCAATCCTCCCAGGTGATCTTCTTCTCCGCCACGCTGATCGCCATCGACTGGCGGCTGGCCGGGGTGGCGGTGGTGCTTCTTCCGGCGATGGGGTATCCGGTCCTGCAGATCGGGAAGATCCTGCGGAAGCTCGGGTTCATCGTGCAGGAGCGGATGGCCGATCTGAACAGCCGGCTCATCGAGACGATCCAGGGGATCCGGGTGATCAAGGCCTTCACCGCCGAGGAGGCGGAGGCCCGGCGCTTCGCCGGGATCAACCAGGCCTACTACAAGGCCAACGTGAGCACGGTGAAGCGGCGCGAAGCGCTGGGGGGGATCACGGAGCTGATCGGCGTCGTCGGCGGGCTGTTCGTGCTGGAGGTGGGCGGCCGGGCGATCCTGAGCGGCGCTCTCTCCCCGGGGACCTTCATCCTTGTCCTCGGGGCGCTGGTCTCCCTGACGCAGCCGGTGAAGAAGCTCAGCCGCATCCACTCGATCAATCAGCAGGCCCTGACCGCGGCGAAGCGGGTGGTGGAGCTGCTGGAGGCCCCGCCGCTGGTCGGCGATCTGCCCGGCGCCCGGGCCTTGCCCCGATTCGGGAAGGAGATCCGGTTCGAGGGGGTCTGGTTCCAGTACGGGCCGGACCGGGCGGTGCTGAAGGGTGTGGATCTGGCCGTCGGGGCGGGGGAGGTCGTCGCGATCGTCGGGGCCAGCGGCTGCGGCAAGACCACCCTCGTCAACCTGATCCCCCGTTTCTACGACCCGGCCAGGGGCAGGATCGCCATCGACGGGCTGGACCTCCGGGGCGTCACCCTGGAATCGCTGCGCCGGCAGATCGGCCTGGTCACGCAGGAGCCGTTCCTTTTCCACGACACCGTCCGGGCCAACATCGCCTTCGGCCGGCCGGCGGCCGGTTTGGAGGAGGTGGTTCGGGCGGCCCAGGCGGCCAACGCCGATTCCTTCGTCCGCCGCCTTCCGGCCGGCTACGAGACGCCGGTGGGGGAGCTGGGGGCCCGTCTCTCCGGCGGGGAACGCCAGCGGATCGCCATCGCCCGGGCGCTGCTCAAGGACCCGCCGATCCTGATCCTGGATGAGGCAACCTCCCAGCTGGACTCGGAGTCGGAGGCGCTGGTGCAGGAGGCGCTGGAGCGGCTCATGGAGGGAAGGACCGTCTTCGTCATCTCCCACCGCCTCTCCACGATCCGGAACGTGGACCGGATCGTCGTGCTGGATCAGGGGCGGGTTGCGGAGGCGGGCCGGCACGAGGAGCTGATGCAGGGATCCCCCGTTTCTACGACCCGGCCAGGGGCAGG
>JACPXU010000115.1 GCA_016196375.1 Candidatus Omnitrophota bacterium
GTCGCTCCTCCTCGACGTACTCCAGGGAGTACGCCTTCGTCGTCGCTCCTTGGATCTGGTCGCCTGGCGCTCGCAACGCGGCTCACGCGAGGTTTTGAAGCCAGCTCTTAAGATCGGGTACGAGGAAAGGACCGGATGAGCCTCTGGTATCCGCCGATCCTGGCCTATCACCGGGTCGATCCCCAGCCGGCCTCGGACACCCCCACCGTCTCCATCAAGGCCTTCGAGCGGCAGATGGAGATCCTGGCGGCCCGTTGGAGGCCGATCCCCCTCGGGGATCTGGCGGACTGCCTGGAAGCGGGGCGGGTGATTCCGCGGCGGGCGGTGGCGGTGACCTTTGACGACGGGGAGGAGGGCCTCTTTACCCATGCCTTCCCGATCCTGGAGAGATGCCGGATCCCCGCCCTCATCTTCCTGATCGCCGACAACGTCGGCAAGGCCGGCTCCCTGAGCCCGGGCCAGATCGCCCGGATGCGCGAGGGCGGGATCCAGTTCGGCAGCCACACCGTTCACCACGCCTATCTCCCCTCTCTGCCGATGGAGCAGGTCCGCCGGGAGCTGGCCGAATCCAAGCGGCTCCTGGAAAGCCGGGGGATCCCGGCGGAATTCTTCAGCTATCCCGGCGGCGGCTTCACGCCGGAGATCGCCGAGGCGGCGCGGGAGGCCGGATACCGGGCCGCCTGCACGACGAACCGTGGGATCCGGCGCTTCCCGGCGGACCGGTGGGCCCTCCGGCGGGTCGCGATGCACGCCAACACCGTCTCCCCCTTGGGGGTCTGGATCCGCTGCTGCGGCTACTACGGGCTCAACCGGCGCCTCAGGGAGCCGGCCTAGTCCAACCCGGTGCCAGGATTAATCCTGGCACCGTTCCGCAGGGCCGGTATAATGGTTATTTCCCATGAGAATGACGACACCTGGAACACGGATGAAGGATGCCCTCACCTTCATCATGGCGGGCGGCAAGGGGGAACGCCTGATGCCTTTGACGCGGGACCGGGCCAAGCCGGCGGTCCCCTTCGGCGGGCTCTACCGGATCATCGACTTCACCCTGTCGAACTGCATCAACTCCGGGATCCGGAAGATCCATGTCCTCACCCAGTACAAGTCGGTCTCCCTCGTCCGGCACCTCTGGATGGGCTGGAACATCTTCGACGCCGAGCTGGGGGAGTACATCGACATCGTCCACCCGCACCAGCGCGCGCAGGAGCACTGGTACCAGGGGACGGCGGACAGCGTCTACCAGAACATCTATTCCATCGAGGCGGAGCGGCCCCCCCTCGTCCTGATCCTGGCGGGGGACCACATCTACAAGATGAACTACGCGGAGATGGTGGAGTTCCATCGGCAGGCGGAGTCGGAGGTGACGGTCGGGGTGGTCCCGATGCCGGTGGAAAAGGCCCCCTTCCTGGGGGTGGCCGAGCTGGATGAGAGGAGCCGGATCAGCCGGTTCATGGAGAAGCCGGCCGCTCCCAAGCCGATCCCGGGAGATCCGGGCCACATCTACGCCTCGATGGGGATCTACCTCTTCAACCGGGAGGTCCTGGAGGAGGAGCTCAGCCTCGACGCCAAGCAGGAGACGGAGCATGACTTCGGCAAGAACGTCATGCCCAACTGCCTGAAGAACGGCCGCCGGGTCTTCGCCTTTCTTCTGGAAGGGAACGAAGGGCGGGCTCCCTACTGGAGGGACGTCGGCACGCTCGACGCCTATTTTGAAGCCAACATGGATCTGGTGCAGGTGACGCCGACCTTCAACCTGTACGACCGGGACTGGCCGATCCGGACCTACATGGAGCAGCATCCGCCGGCGAAGTTCGTTTTCGGCGGGGGTGACAACCCCGCCAGGGTCGGCAAGGCGCTGGACTCGCTGGTCCCGGGCGGCTGCATCATCTCCGGGGGGAGCGTCAACCGCTCCGTCCTGTCCCCCCGGGTCCGGATCCACAGCTATTCGGAGGTGGCCGATTCGGTCCTCATGGAGGGGGTCGAGGTGGGCCGCCACGCCAAGATCCGGCGGGCCATCATCGACAAGGAGGTCAAGATTCCCCCCTCGACGGTGATCGGCCACGACCCGGAGGAGGACCGGAAGCGGTTCACCGTGACCGAATCGGGGATCACCGTGGTGGCGAAAGGGACGGAGATCGGATGACGACCGCCGCGACCCGGAAAGAGGATCTCCTGGAGATCGGATCCCATCGATTCAGCTCCCGCCTGATCCTGGGGACCGGCAAGTATCCCTCCCCCGAGGTGATGCGCCAGGCGCTGGAGGCTTCGGGAGCGCAGCTCATCACGGTGGCGGTCCGCCGGGTGGACCTGAAGAATCCCTCGGCCGATCCGGTCCTTGGCCACCTGGACGCGGGCCGCTACACGATCCTCCCCAACACGGCCGGCTGCTTCACGGCCGAGGAGGCGATCCGGGTCGCGCGGCTGGGGCGCGCCACCGGGCTCTCCAACCTGATCAAGCTGGAGGTGATCGGAGATCCCAAGACCCTCCTGCCGGACAACCAGGCGCTCCTTGAGGCTACCGGGGTCCTGGTGAAGGAAGGATTCGTCGTGATGCCGTACACGAGCGACGACCCGATCCTCTGCAGGCGGCTGGAGGAGGCCGGCGCCGCCTGCGTGATGCCGCTCGCGGCCCCGATCGGCTCAGGGCAGGGGATCCTGAACCCGCTGAACATCCGGTTCATCCGGGAGGCGGTCAAGGTCCCGGTCATCGTGGACGCCGGCGTGGGGACCGCTTCCGACGCGGCGATCGCCATGGAGCTGGGAGTGGATGGGGTTTTGATGAACACCGGCGTCGCCGGGGCGCAGGATCCGGTGGGGATGGCCCGGGCCATGCGCCTGGCCGTGGAGGCGGGCCGGCTCGCGTTTCTGGCGGGCAGGATCCCGAGGAAGATCTACGCCTCCGCCTCCAGCCCCGAAACAGGAAAGGTAGGGAGCTGACCCATGGGAAGAAGCTATCGGATTGCGGTCGTCCCCGGAGACGGGACCGGCCCGGAGGTGATCCGGGAAGGACTGAAGGTCCTCGCAGCCGTCTCTCAGAGGGCCGGATTTGAAGTCGAGACGATCCCCTATGATCTTGGGGGAGACCGGTACCTGAAAACCGGGGAGACCCTGCCTGACCGGGTCCTGGAGGAGCTCAAGACGGTCTCGGCGATCTATCTGGGTGCGATCGGGCATCCGGAGGTGAAGCCCGGCATCCTGGAGCGAGGGATCCTCCTCCGGCTCCGGTTCGAGCTGGACCAGTACATCAATCTTCGTCCGGTGAAGCTGTACCCGGGGGTCTGGACCCCGTTGAAAGACAAGACCCCGGAGCAGATCGACTTCGTCGTGGTCCGGGAGAACACCGAGGGGCTCTACGTCGGGATCGGCGGCAACTTCAAGAAGGGAACGCCGGAGGAGATTGCCTTCCAGGTGGACGTGAACAGCCGCAAGGGGGTGGAGCGCTGCGTCCGGTACGCCTATGAGCTGACGAAGGACCGCGACTCCGGGAAGAAGAAGCTGACCCTCTGCGCCAAGACCAACGTCCTCACCCACGCCCATGATCTCTGGATGCGGGTCTTCGAGGAGGTGGGGAAGGGCTATCCCGACGTTTCGCAGGATTATTCCCACGTGGACGCCCTCGTGATGTGGATGGTGAAATCCCCGGAGGTGTTCGAGGTGATCGTGACGAACAACATGTTCGGGGACATCATCACCGACCTCGGGGCGATGATCCAGGGGGGGCTCGGGATCGCCGCGGGGGGCAACATCAACCCGGCCGGCGTCTCCATGTTCGAGCCGATCGGCGGGTCCTCGCCCAAGTACGCCGGCAAGAACGTGATCAACCCCCTCGCCGCCATCGGGGCCTTGGGGATGATGCTGGACCACCTGAGGGAGCGGGGGGCCGCGGGGATGATCGAGGAGGCGGTCAAGCAGGTCACCTCGACCAAGCTGAAGAGCCTCGCCGCCGGCAAGATGGGGTACTCCACCTCCGAGGTCGGAGACCTGGTCGTGGAGGCCCTGGGGGCCCTCTCCCCGGTGGCTGGATGAGGTCCGCCCGGAGAGGGTAGATGCGAACTGTCAACGTCTGCGTCGTCGGGGTGGGGGCGGTGGGGCTGGAGATCCTCCGGGTCCTGCGCCAGCGGAACTTCCCGGTGGCGAAGCTCACCGTGCTGGCCCGCTCCGCCCGCTCCATCGAAGTGGATGGGGCCTCCTACTCGGTCCAGGCGATCTCTCCCGCCGCCTTCGACGGGAAGCCGATCGTCCTTTTCGCCGGGACCGAGGGGGAGAAGGGGGCCGCCGTCACCTTTGCCTCGGAGGCGATCCGCCGGGGGGCGATCTGCGTCGACAACGGGGCCGACTTCCGGATGGACCCCTCGGTCCCGCTCGTCGTCCCGGAGGTGAACCCTGAGGATCTGAAATCCCATCAGGGGCTGATCGCCAACCCCAACTGCTCCACCATCCAGATGGTGGTGGCGCTCGGCCCCATCCATCGCCGGTTCAAGATCCGCCGGGTCATCGTCTCCACCTATCAGGCCGCCTCCGGGGCCGGCAGTAAGGCGGCGGAGGCCCTCCTGGCGGAGACGGCGGCCTCGGTCCAGGGCAAGCCCCTTCCGCCGCCGGAGGCCCTGCCTCAGCGGATCGCCTTCAACGTCTTCCCGCAGATCGGCCCATTCCAGGAGATGGGGTACACGAGCGAGGAATGGAAGATGGTCAAGGAGACCCATAAGATCCTTCACGACGATCGGATCGCCATCACCGCCACCACCGTCCGGGTGCCGGTGGTGGACAGCCACTGTGAATCGGTCTATTTCGAGACGGAGGGTCCCGCCACCGTCGAGGAGCTGAAGGCCCTCTGGCGGGAAAGCCCCGGTGTCGCTCTGATCGAGGAGCCGGCCTATCCGATGCCGGTCGAGGCGGCCCACCGGGACGAGGTGTTCGTCGGCCGGGTGCGGCCCGATCCGACGGTGAAGAACGCCTTCTCCTGCTGGGTGGTCTGCGACAACCTCCGCAAGGGGGCCGCCCTCAACGCCGTCCAGATCGCCGAGCTGTTGATTGGTCTATAAGTTTACGATCGCCTACGACGGGACCGGCTTCGCCGGCTGGCAGCGGCAGAGGAACGCCCCGACGGTGCAGGGGACGCTGGAGCGAACCCTGGAGGGGATCCTGGGAGAGAAGGTCCATCTGGTCGGATCGGGCCGGACAGACAGCGGGGTCCACGCCGAGGGGCAGGTCGCTCACGCGGCGATCCGGTCCCGCATGCCGGCCTCGACCCTGCGCCGGGCCTTGAACGCCCTCTTGCCGCCCGAGATCCTGGTCCGTTCCGTTCAGAGGACCGGTCCCAGGTTCCACGCCCGGTATTCGGCCAAGCGGAAGCTGTACCGGTACAGCATCTGGAACTCCCCTTTAAGGCCCCTCTTCGAGCGGAACCAGGTCTTTCACGTCGCCTCCCCCCTCGACCTCCCGGCGATGAGGCGGGCGGCCCGGCTCCTCAAGGGCCGCCGCGACTTCCGGGCCTTTTGTTCCGAGCCAGGAGGGGCGAGTGGTGCCGCTTCCTCGAAGCTTTTATCTAGTAATGTCCCGCCGGCAGGCGGGGCTTCCGCTAGCGGCAGCCACACTGTCCGGACCCTTCACTCCGTCAGGATCCACCGGAAAAGGAATCTGATCCGGATCGAGATGGAGGGGGACGGCTTCCTCTATCACATGGTCCGCAGGATCGCGGGCCTGCTGGTGGAGATCGGGAAGGGGAAGGCCCCTCCGGCCGTCGCCCCCACCGCCCCGGCCAAGGGCCTCTGCCTGGTCCGGGTCCACTACCCGCTGGCCCGCCCTGGGGTCTGACCCCGCGGGGTCA
>JACPXU010000017.1 GCA_016196375.1 Candidatus Omnitrophota bacterium
CTCCGCCAGCCGGCCGTAGATCTGATTGTCGAGCCGGTAGATCCGCTCCGCCTGGAAGATCATCCTTAAGGTCGACTCCGCATCCCGGACCCTGGACTTCTCCACCATCTTGACGTAGCTCGGAACCGCGATCCCGGCCAGGATCGCCGCGAGGATCACCACCAGGATCAGCTCGGTCAGGGAAAAGGCGGCGCGCCTCAACGGGCCGTTCTCCTCCGTGTTCTGGAGATTAGAGACCGCTTTCGGTGATGGTCCTCTTGCCGGTGTTATCGATGGTTCCGGTGGAGGTGAGGCCCGTTGTCTCGGTGACGTTGCCGGTCCCAACCACCTGTGCCCCGGTCGGGTTCGTGGTCAGGCTCAGGGCATAGTCGAACTTCCCTCCGGCAGGCTCCTGGGCCAGCAGGTCCGTCTTCGCCGCGGTGAACTTGTTGTTCTCCTGGAAATAGGCCCACTCCGCCGTCAGGTACGCCCCCACCGTGGTGGTCCCCTCCGAAAGGCGGGCCCTCTTGGTCGCCTTGGAGAACTGGGGCAACGCGACCGCCGCCAGGATGCCGACAATGATCACCACGATCAAAAGCTCCATCAAGGTGAAGCCGGAACTCCTTAACCTTCCTCTCATCGCTGATCCCTCCTCATCTTCTGTGATCCTCATTTTATCCCACAATCGGGCTTCCACGCAGGTACATCGAAACCACCAGAAGCCCGATCACCAGGGCGATCCCGATCAGCATAATAGGCTCCAGGAGGGCGGTCATCCGCTCCAGGGTGGTGGAGATCTGCCCCTGATAGTACTTGGAGACCTCATCGAGCATGGAAGAGAGCTTGCCGGTCTGCTCTCCGACCGCGACCATCTGAGTGACCATCGGCGGGAAGATATCCGTCTGGCCCATCGGCTCGGCAAGGGGGCGCCCTTCCCTGACCGCCGTCCGCACATGCTCAAGGACCGAGGCGACCACCTGGTTGCCGCAGGTGGAGATCACGATCTCCAGGGCGTGGAGGATCGGCACGCCGGCCTTGAGCAGGGTCCCCAGGTTGGAGGCGAACTGTTCAGCGGCCACCTCCTGGAAAAGGGGGCCGAAGAGGGGCAGCTGCAGCTTGAGCCTGTCGAATTGCCACCGGCCCGGTTTCGTCCGGATGTAGCGGAACGCCAGGAACCAGATCAGCACGGCGCCCGCCAACAAGGCCGGGAAGAGACGGCGAAACCATCCGGAGAAGGAGATGACGGCCTGCGTGAGCGCCGGCAGACGGGCCCCGAAACCGGAAAAGAGAGAGGCAAAGGAGGGGACGATCTTCAGGGTGAAGATCAGGACGGCGATGATCGCCACGCAGAGGAGGATCGAGGGGTAGATCAGGGCGGAGATCACCTTGCGCTGGACGTTGGTTGATTTCTCCAGGTAGGAGACGATCTGCTCCAGGGACTGGGCAAGCTGGCCGGAGGCCTCTCCGGTCTCCACCAGGCTCACCCAGAGGGAAGAAAAGATGGCCGGATGCTTGGCCACCGCGTCCCGGAAGGTGGAGCCCCCCCGGACGTCCCGGATCATCTGGTGGATGGCGCCTCGCAGGCGGCTGGACAGGGTCTGGCCCTCCACCACCTCCATCACTCGCAGCAGGGGAAGGCCCGCCTCCACCATCGCAGCGAGGGAACGGGCAAAGACGATCAGGTCGTTGGACCGGACCCTGGTGTGCAGCCGTCGGCGGCGTCGAAGGAGGGCGACCTCCGGGACCCCTCCCTGATGTTCCGTGACGGAGATCACCACCAGATTCCTGCTTTGCAGGACCGAGACCGCCTCGTCCGGATTCTGGGCTTCGACGGTTCCCTTCTCCGCCTTCCCGAGACGGTCCCGGGCGATAAAGTCGTACTGAGGCACTAGGGCTCTGCGAAGGCCACGCTGAAGACTTCTTCCAAGGAGGTCAGCCCCGCCGCCGCTTTGTCCAGCCCGCTTTCAAACAGGGTCTTCATCCCTTTTCTCCGGCTCGCCTCTTTGATCTCGTTCGCCGCGGCGCCGCGGATGATCATCTCCCGGAGGGGATCGTCCACCCCCATCACCTCGAAGAGGCCGATCCTGCCTCGATATCCGGTCGTCCGGCAGGTGGGGCAGCCTTTGGCCTTGAAGTACTGGCCGGCGGGGAGGCGGACCTTTTCATGGATCGAAGAGGAGGGCTCGTACGGCTCCTTGCATTCGGGGCAGAGCCGCCGGACCAGCCTCTGGGCGGCGATGAGGACCAGGGAGGGGGCGAGGAGGAACGGCTCGATCCCCAGATCGACGAGACGGGTCACCGCGGAGGCGGAGTCGTTGGTGTGGAGGGTGGAGAGGACCAGGTGGCCGGTCAGGGCCGCCTGCACGCAGATCTGCGCCGTCTCCATGTCCCGGACCTCTCCCACCATCATGATGTCCGGATCCTGCCTCAGGAAGGAGCGCAGGCCGGCGGCGAAGGTGAGCCCGATGGGGGGCTTGGCCTGGACCTGATTGATCCCGTCGATCTTGTACTCCACCGGATCCTCGATGCTCACGATGTTCTTGGCGGGGCTCTTGAGGCGGTTCATCACGGCGTAGAGGGTGGTGGACTTGCCGCTTCCGGTGGGGCCGGTGATGAAGGCCAGCCCGTAGGGAGAGATGATTCCCTTCTCCATCTCCTGAAGGGCCGCCCCCTCCATCCCGAGATCCTTGAAGTCGAAGACGAGGCTCCCCTTGTCGAGGAGCCGGATCACCACCTTCTCCCCGTAGACGACCGGGATCGTGGAGACCCGCAGGTCCACCGTCCGGTCCCCGATCTTCACGGTGAAGCCGCCGTCCTGGGGCAGCCGTTTCTCCGCGATGTCCATCTTGGCGAGGATCTTGATCCGGGAGATGATGGCCGGCATCAGGTGGATCGCCGGCGGGTTCACCGGCTGGAGGACCCCGTCGATCCGGAACCGGATCGAGATCCGGTTCTGATACGGCTCGACGTGGATGTCGCTGGCCCGGGAGTGGACCGCCTCCAGCAGGAAGAGGTCCACGAGGCGGATCACCTGGGTCTCCCCCGCCTTCGCGGTCAGCTCCTCCGCGGTCTCGGCCTCCTTCCCCTCTTCCAGGATCTCGACCTGGTTCAGGGAGCTGACCGGCGTCCGGGAGGGCTTGGAATAAGTTCCCGCCACGACCTCCTTTAAAAGGTCCCGCTTCCCGTAGGCGTCCTCGATCGCCTCGGCCAGGTCCGACTTCGTCGCGATGACCGGGGCGATCTTGCAGCCGCTCATCTTCCTCAGGTTGTCCATGAGGAGGAGGTCAAGGGGATCTGCGAGGGCGACGGTGAGGAGATCCTGGTCCCTCTTTAAAGGGAGGACAAGTTCCTTCCGGATCACCTCCTCCGGGAGGGATTTCTTCAGGGCTGGGTCGTTCGGCTGAACCATCTC
>JACPXU010000118.1 GCA_016196375.1 Candidatus Omnitrophota bacterium
AGCCCGGCCGTCATGGACTGGAGCTCATCCCCGGAGGGAATCCGCGGCGGCTCCCCGAACGCTGAGCTTTGGGTTTGCCAAAGAGTCAAGGAAAAGGAGAGCATAAAAACCACGGCAAGGGGTCTGACCCCTTGTGCTTGGGGGAATCGTCTCTTGCAGGGGTCAGACCCCTCGGGCTGTTGCTCAACGTGCTCAATGGAAAGGATCATGTCGGAATCCCCCTTTTTCTTGTCCTGTACACACGCAAATATACCTGATGTCCAGGCCCTGTGTGGAGGAATCATCTGGATAATATCGCCCCTAACTGCCGGTTGCTCACATTGGACAATGTTCAATTGGCAAGACAGGGCAGCCCCTAACGGGCCACGGCTCGACTGAGGATCACCATCTCCTGAAGAGAGAAGGTTTCCGGGCGGCGGGTCGGATCGATCCCGGCCTGACGGAGGCGCCTCAGGATCTCCTCCTTGGAGAGCTCCACCTGAGGCAGGGCCAACGCGTTGAGCAGGGTCTTTCGGCGATGGGTGAAAATGGACCTCACCAACTTGAGCACCGCTTCTTCCTCCTCCGCTGGAACCGCCGGCGCTTCCAGCGGATCCAGCCGGAGGACCGCGGAGGTGACCTTCGGCTGAGGGTAGAAGGCGCCGGGATGGATGGTGAAGGCGATGGCCGGCTTGAAGGCGACCCTCACGAAGAGACTGATGCTGGAGCAGGCCTTCCCCCCCGGCGGGGCCACGATCCTCTGGGCCACCTCCTTCTGGATGGTGAGGAGGGCCCGCTTCACCCACTGCCTCTGCCGGAGCAGGAATGCCAGGATCGGGCTCGTGATCGAGTACGGGATGTTGCCCACCACCAGCAGGGAGCGTGGGTTTCCGGCGGCGAGATCGGCGAGATCGAGGAGGAGCGCGTCCCCTTTCAGGAGCCGGAAATTCTCCCGCCGGCCGAATCGGCTTTCCAAGACCCGGGCGAACCGGCGGTCCCGCTCCACCGCGGTCACCCGCGCCCCGGATTCCAACAGGCCCTCGGTGAGGGCCCCCAGCCCGGCCCCGATCTCCAGGACATGATCCTCCGGGCCGGCCCCCACCGTCGCCACGATCCGCTCCAGCGCCCTCGGGTCCACCAGGAAATGCTGGCCGAGCCGCCGGGGGGAGATCCCCAGGTTGTGCTGGCGAACGAGATCCTTAATTCCCTGAGCGTTCAGCACGAAAACTTCCTCCTTGCGAGTCGGATCGCCAGCTCAATCGCGGAGATCATGGAGCGGGGGTCGGCCCGTCCCCGGCTGGCGCTAGAGGAAGCGCCACCACGCGCCTCGGCGCAGCGGCCGGCGATGTCGAAGGCGGTCCCGTGCACCGGAGAGGTCCGGACGAAAGGGAGGCCCAGCGTCACGTTCACCGCCTCCTGCCAGCCGATCAGCTTCACCGGGATCAGGGCCTGGTCGTGGTACAGGGCAACCACGGCGTCCCACCGCCCACGCGCGGCCGCCTCCATGAGACTGTCCGCGGCCAGAGGGCCCTGAACCGAGCGGCCCATCGCCCGGACAGCCGGGATCAGCACCCTCCTCTCCTCATCTCCGAAAAGGCCTCCCTCCCCGGCATGTGGATTGAGCGCCGCCAATCCGATCTTGGGGTCCCGGATCCCGAAGTCACCCACCAGGGCGGCCCTCGTCATCCTGAGCGTCCGGAGAAGGTCAGCCCGGCGGAGCCGGCCCGGCACCCGGCGCAGGCTTAGATGGGTGGTGACGAGACTGACCCGGAACCCCTTGGTCACGAACATCATCACCGTCGGCGCATGGAAGGCCCGGCTTAAGAACTCGGTGTGCCCGATCCAGGGGATCCCGGCCTTCACGATCGCCTCCTTCGAGACCGGAGCCGTCACCAGGCCCTCCGCCGCCCCTTCCTTTATATACCGGACCGCCTCGGCCAGGCAGCCGTGCGCGGCCCGGCCGGCAGCGGGCTGAAGGGCGCCCGGCCGACAACCGGGCGGGACATTGGCGAGATCAATCCATCCGAATCGGGACCAGGGAACCCGGATTCGGAGCCGGCGGCTGACCGATCGAAGCCAGGCAAGATCACCGAGAACGGTGAGCTGGGCCCGCCTGCCCTGCCTCGAGATCGCGGGCGAGGCCAGCCCCCTGAGGAGGACCTCCGGGCCGATCCCGGCCGGATCACCCATGGTGAGCAGGATCCGGATCGGCCTATGGGACGGAGAGGTAGGCACTGGCCTTGAGCTTGTCGATCCACTCCCGGTACCGGCCAGAAACCTTCTCCCGGAAGAGGCGATCCTGAATCCGGCCCTGGACCTCTTCCAACGATGCCTGATGGGCGGGCCGAACCGATTCGACCCGGAAGAGATGATAGCCGGCGGCCGTCTTGATGACGGGTGAAACCTCTCCCGCTTTCAGGTCAAAGAGGGTATCGCCGATCTCCTTCAGCACCTTTCCCTTCTCAAGGAAACCGATCCTCCCCCCCATCTTGGCGTTCGGCCCATCCGAGTACCGTTTGGCCAGCTCGTAGAAGTCAGCGCCCCCCGCGAGCTGCCGGTGGATCTCCTGCGCCAGTTGTTGCGCCTGGGCTTCCTCCAAGGGGCTCTTCGGCTTGATCAGGATGACCGCGGCCTGGACCGCGGCGGCCGTCTGGAACTCGTTGGCATGCGCGTTGTAGTAGGCGGTGACCTCGGCGGGAGAGATGGTGATGTGGGAACGGATCTCCCGGTCCACCAGCTTCTGGATGGTGATCTGCTCCCGGAAACGGACCTTCAGGTCCTCCAGCGTCAGCCCCTGCTCGGTGAGCGCCTCATTGAATTCCTGCGGGCTCGGGAACCGGCCGCTGGCCTGGGCGGCCATCTCCGCCACCTCAGCCTCGGAGACCTCGATGGCCGGCGGGGTGCCGATCTTCCCCTTGGAAACCTCCACCGGCCGCGGTTTCTTGGCCTCCTGGAGCATCAGCCGCTCCTCGACCAACTGGGCAAGGACCTGGCGCTTCAACTCCGGGAGCCTCTCGGCCAGCTCATCCGGCTTGGAGGTGGCCTGGAACTGCAGATAGACAGGAAGGAAGGCCCGATCCAGGTCCGCCTGGGTGATCACCTCGTCGTTCACCACGGCGACGATCTTCATCTCCTCGGCGGAGCCGACCGCCGGAGAGAGGGCCTGGACCGCGCAAACGGCCAGGAGGATGATGGAAAGAAGCTGAACGGATCGCAACTCTAATTGCCAGGTTTGGACTGTTGAGGAGAGGAGGGGTCGGGAGGACCTGATGAGGCCGGCGAGGGTGAGGGAGCTCGCCCCCCCGGCTCGTGGACCGCCACCTGGGCCCTGGACCGGAGACTCTGGACGAAGGCCTCCACCTGGCGCTGCTGCCGCTGGGCGGCGAGCCGGCGCCGAATCTGATCCTGAACCTCGTCGAAGGGGAGCTTCCGGGCGTCCCGATGATCGGTCAAAAGGATGACGTGGTAGCCCAGGGGGGTTTTCACCACCCCGCTCATCTCCCCCGGCTTCAATCTCTCGCAAGCCGCGATGAACTCGGGGATGATCTCCTCCTTCGTGAAGAAGCCGATGTCCCCCCCCTTGGCCTTGCTCGGATCGTCGGAGAGCTCCTGGGCCACCTTGGCGAAGGCCTCCCCTCCCTTGACCCGCTCCAGGGCCTTCTTCGCGGCCTCCTCCGTCTCCAGCAGGATATGGCTGGCGCGAAAGCTTTCCGGCTCCGCCAGCTCCTCATGATGCTGCTCGTAAAACTGTTTGATCTCCTGGTCGCTGACCTCAACCGGCATCTGGGTCCGGACCACCTCCAGAAGCCGGCCGACGAGGATCTGCCGCCTCGCCTCCTTGATGAGCTGCCGGACCTCGATATCCTGCTCCAAGCCCCGGCGCCGGGCCTCCTGGATGAGGAGCGTCTCGGTGATTAGCTCGTCCAGAAGACGCCGCCGGTCATTCCCGAGGGCGGCCCGGGAAGAGGGGCTCAGCTTGGCCATCCGCTGGTCCAGATCGCCGGAGGTGATCGCCTGGCCGTTCACCACGGCGGAGATCTTCCCCCCCTGGCCGCAGCCGGCCACGACGGCAAGAGCCGCCAACAACCCGACCCCTCTGATCAGATATCGACCACTCACAGGAGGCAGTTTACCACGCTCCACGACGGTCGGGCAACATTGAAACCCTGATGGGGTCAGACCCTCCGGTGCCAGGCACTGCAGTGCCTGGCACCGTTCGATGGGGTCGGACCCCGTTAGGTTTTGGGGTTGTCGCGGTAGAAGGTGTAGAGGAGCGACGGAAAGTAGACGGTCAGATACGCCTGCGGGATCCCCAGGATCAGCCCGAAGAAGAAGACCGGCAGGCCCGGCACGTAGGGGGCGATACTCAAGGCGGTCCGGAGCGCCCGGACGATCTTTTCCAGCAGCAGCCCGAAGATATTCATCCCCACCCCCACCGCCACCGCGCACAACAGCACCCCGAGGCAGGCCGGCAGATTCCGAAAGAAGAACCGGATCGAATTCCCCAGGCTGGCCCAGATCCCCTGGGAATGCTCCACCATGAGGATCGGGGAGAAAACATTCGCCGCCCAAAGGAAGAGAAAGACGGGGAGGAACCCGAAACCGAAGAATTGCTTGAAGGCCCCGGCCCCGGCCAGGGCGGAGCCGGGCACGGCAAAGATCAGGCCCACCACCACCGAGCCGCCCACCACCAGCAGGAGAAGGGCGCAGCCCCATCCGGCCATCCGGAAGAACCATTCGCGGCTGAACTGAAAGAACCTGGAGACGGAAACCGATTCGCCGCGGAGAATCCGCTGAAGGCCGCCCAGGACCCCCCCCAGGAGATAAAGGGCCAGCCCTGAAGAAAGGAGGAAAAGGGCCAGCACCGTCCCGGCCCGGCTGACCGCCTCCTGCGCGTCGGCCGGCGGGGGGACCGTGAGCCGCCCCCCCGTCACCTGGAACGGCAACAGGAGGGTGGACAAGGCCCCCACAGCGGAGGTGACGACGAGGACCGACAGGACAGCGAACCAGAGGCGATGGGTGAGCCCGAAGGAACGACCGGCCGCGCGGAAGAGATTCATCGTGGGTTCATTCTCCCTTCAAAGAGGGGATCGCGTCAAGCTGTTTCAGCGACTTCAGCCGCTCGATCTCTCCCTTGAGGAGCCGGCAGTAGAGATCGAAGCCGACCGCCATGATGTGGCCGTGCTGCTCGGTGCCGAGGAGGTTCCCCGCCCCGCGAAGCTGCAGATCCTTGAGAGCGATCTGGAACCCGGCCCCGAGATGGGAGAAATCCTCCACCGCCTTCAGCCGCTTTCCCGCCTCCTCGGTGAGCGGCATCCCCTTCGGGGTGAGGAAGAGGGCGTGCGCCTGCCGGCTGAAGCGGCCCACCCGTCCCCGGAGCTGGTACAGATCGGCCAATCCGAAGGTGTCGGCCCGGAAGACGAGGATCGTGTTGGCGTTGGGGATGTCGATCCCCGATTCGACGATCGCCGTGGAGACGAGGATGTCCAGCTCATGACGCATGAAGCTGAGCATCGCCTTCTCCAGCGACCTGGAAGGCATCTGCCCGTGCGCCACCGCCACCCGGGCCCGCGGCGCCAGGGCGGCGATCCGCCGATGCGCCTTGAAGATCCCGTCGATCCATGGATAGATCGCGAAGACCTGACCCTTCCTCTCGATCTCCCGCAGGATCGCCTGCCGGATGAGCCCGTCGCTCTCCTCGGCCACCGTCGTCTCCACCGGGAGGCGATCGAAAGGAGGGGTGTCGATGACCGACATCGACTTCGCCCCCATCAGGGCCAGGTACGGGGTGCGGGGGATCGGGGTCGCCGTCAGGGTGAGGACGTCCACCTGGGCCCGGAGGCGCTTGAGCTGCTCCTTGTGAAGGACCCCGAACCGCTGCTCCTCGTCGACGATCAGCAGCCCCAGATCCTTGAACCGGACATCCCTCGAGAGGAGCCGGTGGGTGGCGATGACGATGTCCACCTGCCCCTCGGCCAGCCGCTTCAAGGTCTCAGCCTGGGCCTGCCGGCCCTGAAACCGGGAGAGCATCGCCACCGAGACCGGGAAGGCCTTCATCCGATGGGTGAAGGTGGCGTAATGCTGCTCAGCCAGGATCGTGGTGGGGCACAGGAGGGCCACCTGCCGGTTGTCCATCACCGCTTTGAAGGCGGCCCGCAGCGCCACCTCGGTCTTCCCGTAGCCGACGTCGCCGCAGAGGAGCCGATCCATCGGCCGGGGGGCCTCCATGTCCCTCTTCACCTCCCCGGCGGCCCGGACTTGGGCCCCCGTCTCCTGAAAAGGAAAGGCCGCCTCCAGCTGCCTCTGCCAATCGGTGTCGGGGCTGAAGGGATGGCCGGGGGTGCCGGTCCGGCGGGCCTCAAGATTCAAGAGCTCCATCGCCACCGAGACCGCCCCACTCCTCGCCCACTCCTTGCTCCGCTCCCAGTAGCGGGTCCCCAGCCGGGAGAGCTGCGGTGCCCGCCCTTCAAACCCGACGTATTTCTGGATCAGGTGAAGCTCCCGAAGGGGCACGTAGAGGCGATCCGCCCCGGCGTACTCCAGGACGATGTGCTCCACCACCTCGTTCTTCACCCTGACCTTCTTCAGCCCCAGGTACCGGCCGATCCCGTGCGTCACGTGGACGACGAGATCCCCGATCCGGATGTCGACGAACGGGTCGAGGGGGGACTGCTCTCCCAGGAACAGGTGCTTGACGGAGGAACGGAGGCTGCGGCGATGAAGGGCCGCGGCCGGAAGGATGATCACCATCTCGTGGGAGAGGAACGGTTCGCCGGTCGTCGGGTGGACGCTCCGGATGCCGACGACCGTCTCATGGTCGAGCTCGATCCGGACCGGCGCCTCGAACCCCTCGGGGAACAGGTCAAGGATCCCCCCGCGCAGGGCGCAGTCGCCCGGATCGTTCACCTTGACGACCCGCTGGTAGCCTTGGGCCAGGAGGGTGCCAAAGGCGGCGTGGGGATCGAGCTGCTGACCCTTGCAGATTCGGATGATTACATCTTCTCCGGAGCGGAGACCCCGAGCAGGCGCAGGCCGGTCGCCAGGACGGTCCGGACCGCCTGGACCAGGTTCAGGCGGGCGGCGGTCAGGCCCGGGGAGTCGCTCACCACCCGGTGGGCGTCGTAGAAACGGTGGAAGGCCTCGGCCAATTCCTGCAGGTAACTGACCACCCCGAAGGGCTCCAGCGACTTGGCCGACATCTCCACGACCCCCGGGAATTCCCGAAGGAGCCGGATGATCTTCAGCTCCTCCGGGGCCTTCAGCAGCTCATCGTCCATCCCTGACCCCCGGCCCTCCACCCCCTGTTTCCGCCGGTAGGCGAGGATGCTGGAGATCCGGGCATGGGCGTATTGGATGTAGTAGACCGGGTTCTCGAGGGACTGCTGCTTGGCGAGCTGAAGATCAAACTCCAGGTGGGCGTCGGTCTTCCGGAGGAGGAAGAAGAACCGGCCCGCGTCCCGGCCGACCTCCTCGATCACCTGGGAGAGGGTGATGAACTCCCCTTCCCGGGTGGACATCGGGATCGTCTCGGCGCCGCGCTTCAGGGTGCAGAGCTGGACGATCCGGATCGAGAGGGATTCCGGTTTGAATCCAAGCGCCTGGACGGCCGCCTTCAGGCGGGGGATGTAGCCGTGGTGATCCGGCCCCCAGAGATTGACGAGGAGATCAAAGCCCCGCTCGAACTTGCGCCGGTGGTAGGCGATGTCGGCGGCGACGTAGGTGTGCCGGCCGTCGGACCGGATCACGACCCGGTCCTTGTCGTCCCCGAAGGCGGTCGACCTCAGCCACCAGGCCCCCTCCGATTCATAGAGGAATCCCCGCCGCTTCAACAGATCCAGCGACCGCTTCAGGTACCGGAACCGGTTCAGGCGGCCCTGGAAAAACCAGGAGTCGAACCTGACCCCGAACCGGGCGAGGTCCTCCTGGATCACCTTCAGGAGCTCCCTCACCCCGAAGGCCCGCGCCAGATCCCGCGCCTGGGCCGAGCCGATCCTCCCACCATAGCGCTTGGCGAAGGCCTCCCCGAGCTGGCGGACGTACTGGCCCTTGTAGCCGTTCTCAGGGAACTCCGCCGGCTGCCCCCGCGATTCCCTGGCCCGGGCCAGGATCGAGGCGCCGAGGAGATCGATCTGGGTCCCCTCGTCGTTGACGTAATATTCCCGGGTGACCCGATAGCCTGCGAAATCGAGCAGGTTCGCCAGGGCATCCCCCACCGCCGCCTGCCGCCCATGCGCGACCGAAAGGGGCCCGGTCGGATTGGCGCTGACAAACTCGAGGTGGGCCTTCTTGCCGGATCCCAAGAGAGAGCGGCCGTACCGGGGGCCGGATCTCAGGACCTCCCTCAACACCCCGATCAGGAAGGCCCGGCTGAGGAACAGGTTGACGAAGCCGGGGGGCTTGACCTCCACCCGCTCGATGCTTTCCCGCAGGGGCGAGGCCTTGAGAAGCTCCCGGAGCCGATCGGCGAGAGATTCGGCGATCTCAAGGGGAGGCCTGTGCAGCCTCGAGGCCAACTGGAGGGCCGCGGAGGTGGCGAGATCCCCGTGGGCCCGGATCTTCGGGATCTCCAACGCGATGAGGGGAGGGCCACCGGAGCCCCCAGGGGAGGGAAGCTCGGCGACCGCCTGGCGGATGAGCCCTAGAAGCGACGCCTCAAGAGTGATTCGGCAAACGGAGGTGGGGCGCATCCCCCCACAGCCGCTCCAGGTCATAGAACCTGCGGACCTCCGGAGAGAAGAGGTGCGCCACCACCGCCCCGTAATCGAGGAGAACCCATCCCCCCTGGCCCTTTCCCTCCAAGTGGCCGGGGCGCAGCCCGCTCGGCGAGAGCTTCTCCCGGATGCCGTCGGCAATAGCCTGAACACGGCGATCGGAAGCGGCGCTGCAGAGGACGAAGAAATCGAAGCTGAACGAGAGCTTTCTCAGATCGAGGATCACCAGATCCTCCGCCTTGGCGTCCAAGGCGGCCCGCGCCATGGCGAGGGCGACCTGCCGGCTGCTCCGAAGGGGGCGGGGGGCCAACCCTACGACGGTTTCATAATCCGATACAGCCCCGTCCCGCAGTCCGGGCACTTGCCCTTCATCGCCGGCCGCCCGTTCTTCATCGTCACCTTCTGGGCTTCCTTCATCTCTTTCGAGGCCTTGCACTTCACGCAGTAGGCTTCCATGATAAGACCCTCCTGAATGGTTGTCTGCTTCCCTGAAACAGGGGAAATCTATCACTCCGCCCCCCTACCTGTCAAGATCATGGGGCTCATTCCCTGGCCTTCAAGATTTTCGGCCCTTCAGATATTTCGAAAAAGCCTCCAGTCGATCGAGAACCTCTTTGTCCTTCTGTCGAGCAGCAGCCCGCTTACTCTTGATGATGTCGTCAATGGAAGCAACCGGGTACTTGCCCTCAAGAAGGGATGCCCGTCGCATCGCATCAGCGAACGATCGAATCCCGTCCGGAGCAAAGATCAAATCGACATCAAACGGCTCGCCTCGAATCTGAATGAAATCCTTACCCTGGAGGACGGCCTCCCCCAATGGCCCATCCAGATGAAAACCGAGCTCCTTCAAGGCGGAAACGATCCTCTGGCCGTTCTCGCGGGATTTCTCGGGGAAGATGTCTATATCCTGGGTGGTATCAGGAAATCCGTAAACAATGGCGCCGGATTTACCAATGAGCAGATACTGAACGCGATGCCTGGCGAATACTCTTGCCAGGTCCTCAAGC
>JACPXU010000126.1 GCA_016196375.1 Candidatus Omnitrophota bacterium
ATCGGGGTGATGGGCTGCATGGCGAAGGCCCAACGGGACACGATCTTCAAGCGGGCGCCGCACGTGGACTTCCTCTCCGGGCCGGCCCAGCTTTACGAGGTCCCGGAGCTGCTCGACGCCATCACCGAAGAACGCAAGCCGATGATGGCGATCCAGGAGAAGCGCCGGGCGGAGTTCCAGACGATCTCCTACCATTCAGGGAAGGTGACGGCCCTGGTGACGGTCATGGAAGGCTGCGACAAGCTCTGCAGTTACTGCATCATCCCCTACACCCGGGGGCCGGAGGTGAGCCGGCCGCCGGAGCAGATTTTGGAGGAGGTCCTCCGGCTTGCCGGCCGGGGCTACCGAGAGGTGATGCTCCTGGGGCAGAACGTGAACTCCTATGGAAGAAGGGGGGTGGGTGAGAATGGGGCGGCGACCCGAGCGGTGAGCTTCCCCGATCTTTTGGCGCGTGTGGACCAGGTGGAGGGGATCGAGCGGATCCGGTTCATCACCTCCCACCCGTGGGACGCGGTGGAGGATCTGTTCGTCGCGATGCGGGACCTGGCCCATGTCTGCGAGCACCTGCACCTGCCGGTCCAGTCGGGATCGAACCAGCTCCTGGAGAGGATGCGCCGCGGCTACACCGCCGAGGAATACCTGGCCAAGCTGGAGCTGCTGCGCCGGCTGGTACCGGAGGTGGCGGTCACGACTGATCTGATGGTCGGATTCCCCGGCGAGACGGAGGCCGATTTCGAGGGGACGGTCCGGCTGATGGAGCGGGCCCGGTTCGATTCCGCCTTCATCTTCAAATATTCCACGCGCCCTTTCGCCGCGGCATCCCGCTGGCAGGACGACGTTCCCCGGGAGGTGAAGGAGCGGCGGCTGCGGACCCTGCTGGAGCTGCAGGAACGGATCTCGCTGGAGAAGGACCAGGCCTATCTGGGGAAGGCGGTCGAGGTGCTGGTGGAGGAGCCGGGGATGGGCCGCAGCCGGACGAACCGGAAGGTCTATTTCCCGGAGGATGGCCTGAGGCCGGGGGAGCTGGCCCAGGTCCGGGTCGAGGGGATCCGGGGCCACAGCTTCATGGGAAAAAGGGTGGAGGATGACTAGGTTGCTTCGGGCGCTTTGTGCCCTCGCAATGACGGGGACCTCCTTCCTTTTGCCGGTATTTGCGGCGGAGGATCTGGATTCGCTGCAGGCGGCCTTTCTCCGCGGGGAGTATGCCGAGGTGGAGCAGAAGAGCAGGGAGCTCCTCCAGCGTTCCGGATCGAAGGATGAAGAGGACCTGTTGTACCTGCAGGGGGTCTCGGCGCTGAAGCTGGATGACGCGGAGCTGGCCCGCGCCAGCTTGGAGCGGCTGATCCGGCGGCATCCGGACGGCCGATGGGCGGCCCGGGCCCGGGAGCTGCTGGAGTCGGACGACCTCCTCTTCTCGGTTCAGGTGGGGGCCTTCCGGACGAGGGAGAACGCCCTGCGCCTGAAGGCGGAGCTGGAGCGCCGGGGCTATCCGGCCGCGGTGAACAGAGCCGAGATGGGCGGGGATGAATTCCATCGGGTCCGGGTCGGCCGGTTCTCGAAGCGGGAGGAGGCGGAGGAGGAGAGGAAACGGTTGGACGCGCAGGGATTCCCGGGGAAGGTGGTTCCATGATCCTGGCGATTGTGGGACCGACGGGGATCGGGAAATCCGACGTGGCTCTCCATCTGGCCCGGGAGATCCCCTCCGAGATTCTGGTGGCGGACTCGATGCAGGTTTACCGGGGGATGGACCTGGGCACCGGGAAGCCGGACGCCTCGATCCGCCGGGAGATCCCTCACCACGGCCTCGATCTGGTGGAGCCGGAGGAGGAGTTCGACGTGGCCCGATACCTGCGGGAGGCGATCCCGGCCATTCGGGGGATCCGTTCCAGGGGGCGGCTGCCGATCCTGGTGGGAGGGGCGGGCCTGTACGTGAAGGCACTCGTGGATGGTTTGTGCGAGGCGCCGGGGAAGGATCCCGGCTTGAGGGAACGGCTGCTGGCCGAGGTCCGGCAGGAAGGGACCGGGGCCCTGTACGGGAGGCTTCAGACGGTGGATCCGGCGGCGGCGGCCCGGATCCATCCGCACGACTGGAGGAAGATCGTCAGGGCGCTAGAGGTTTTTCTCATCAGCGGCCGGCCGCTCACTGTCTGGCAGAGGGATACCACGAAGCCGCTGGGGGTCCAGCGGGAGGGCTGGTTCGTCGGCTTGACCGGCGACCGCCAGTGGCTGTACCGGCGGATCGAGGTCCGGATTGACCGGTGGTTAGCGGCCGGCGCTAGCGGAGGCGCCGCCACGCGCCCCGGCGCAGCGGCCGGCTGGCTTGAGGAGGCGAAGCGGCTGCACCGCCGCCGCTTGAGCCGGACCGCCCGAGAGGCGCTGGGTTACCGGGAGCTGTTTGGATTCCTCGAGGGGAAGATCGATTGGTCGTCCGCCGTCGAGGGGATCAAGCGTTCCACCCGCCAGTACGCCAAGCGGCAGTGGACCTGGTTCCGGGCCGACCCCCGCGTCGAATGGATCCCAGCGGACGGGAAACAAGCGAGTCAAATCGGTCGGGAGATCATGGAGCATCTGAGAGGGTCACCCCATTGGAGCGAGCGCTCCTTGTCAATCTCCGCCTGAGAGATCGGGCCTATCGGGATCCGTGGCCGGCGGAGGAATCGGCCGCGGAGCTGAGGGAGCTGGTTCGTTCCATCGGCGTCCAGATTGCCGAGGAGATCGTCGTGGAGCGGGACCGCCCCACCGCCGCCTTCTTCATGGGAAAGGGCAAGGCGGAGGAGCTGCGGGAGCGATGCCTCCTCGGCAAGGCCAACGTCGTCATCCTCTCCCAGGATCTCACCTTCCCCCAGCAGCGGAACCTGGAGGAGGTCACCGGCCTGAAGGTGATCGACCGGACCCAGCTCATCCTGGACCTGTTCGCCCGGAGGGCGCGGTCCGAGGAGGGCCAGGTCCAGGTGGAGCTGGCCCAGCTGGAGTATCTGCTTCCCCGCCTGGCAGGCAAGGGGGTGCTCCTTTCCCGGCTGGGAGGCGGCATCGGCACCCGAGGGCCCGGCGAGCAGAAGCTGGAGGTGGATCGCCGGCGGATCCGGCTGCGGATCGGCCGGCTTCAGCGGGAGCTGGAGGAGATTCACCTGCGCCGGGGGGTGGCCCGTCGGAAGCGGCGGGATGAGGAGATCCCGACCGTGGCCCTGATCGGCTACACCAACGTGGGGAAGACCACCCTCTTCAACGCCCTGACCCGGGCCGGAGCCGTCGCAAGGGATCAGCTGTTCACCACGCTGGATCCGTTGGCCCGGCGGCTGGCGCTCCCGACCCGGCAGCCGGTTCTTCTCTCCGATACCGTCGGATTCCTGCACCGGCTGCCCCACCATCTGATCGAGTCCTTCCAGGCGACCCTGGAGGAGGTGACCGAGGCAGAGCTCCTTCTTCATCTGGCGGATGCATCCAGCCCGATGCTGGAGGAGCAGATCTCCGCGGTCCAGGAGGTCCTCGAGGAGCTCAAGGCCCAGGAGAAGCCGGTGCTGGTCGCCTTCAACAAGATCGACCGGATTGATTCCCAGAGCCGGGCGGCCCTCAGGCGGAGGTATCCGGAATCGGTCCTGATCTCTGCCTTGAATGGAGAGGGGCTGCCCGAGCTTCTGGATCGGGTGGCGACTCAGCTCGGTTACCTCATGCGGTCCGCCTCCATCGCCCTCTCGGCGCGGGACCAGCAATGGCTGGACAGGATCTATCGCCAGGGCCAGGTGCTCCAGCGCCGGCTGATCGATACCACCGTGCTCCTCACAGCCAGGGTTCCTCACCGGCTCTACGGCCAGTTAGAAAAAGCCGGCTTGATTAAGAGCTAGGTTACACTTGACACCGCTCTGGAATGTGGTACACTTTTCTCTGTTAGCACTCAGACCATATGAGTGCTAGAGAATCTTCAGAATATGTCTCTAACTGATTTAAAATCAAGAAGTCACAAGATTCTTGAGGCGATCATTGAGGCCTACACCGAATCGGCTGTTCCGGTGGGGTCTGAATTTCTCCTGGAGAGGTACCGGTTCGGGGTCTCTCCCGCCACCATCCGGAACGTGATGGCGGAGCTGGAGGAGCAGGGATTGATCACGCATCCCCATACCTCCGCCGGAAGGGTCCCGACCGATCGGGGCTACCGGTACTATGTGGATCTCCTCATGGATCTGGGCCGTTTAAGGCCGGATGAGGAGGCCCATATAGAGGAAGGGATAGCCCAGGCCTCTGTGGAGGAGCCGGAGGAGCTGCTGGAGCAGGCGGCCCGGTTGCTGGCCGAGCTGACGCAGGAGGCAGGCGTCGTTCTGGTGCCGAAGCTGGCCCAGGGATCCTTCCGGCACCTGGAGCTGATCCTGATGGATCAGCGGGAGATCGTGGGGGTCTTGATCGCGAGCGAAGGCCTCATCAAGCATGTGATGCTGGAGCTGGAGGAGCCGGTTCAGGAGGATGAGCTGGGCCGGCTGGAGCGATTCCTCAATCAGGAGCTGGCAGGGATGCCGCTGGGCCAGGTGCACTCTTACCTGGAGCGGTCCCTGCTGGAGACGACCAGCGCCTTCTTCCACCTCTACAAGAGGGCGATGGATCTTCTGTCGCTGGGGCCCTTCTTCCAGGAGGATCCCTCGCTGATTCTGGAGGGGACCAGCTGGATCTTCGAGGCGCCGGAGTTTAAGGATATCGAGCGGACGCGCCGGCTCCTGAAGGCGCTGGAGCGAAAGAGCGAGCTGGTGGGGATCCTGGAGCGGGATCTGTCGTTCGATGATGCGAAGCTGCACATCGGCCACGAGAACCGGGGAACCTTCTTGACCGACTGCACGGTGGCGGCCGCCTCGTACCGTCTCCGGGGCGGGGTGACCGGGGCCTTGGGCATCCTGGGGCCGACCCGGATGGACTATCCGCGGGTGACCGCCTTGGTGGGGCGAATGGCCCGGACAGTGACCCGCGCCTTCAGGGAGCGGGAGTGAGGGTTTAAGGTGAAGAGCACCGACAGGCGCCTGGAGGCGCTCCGGGAGGAATTGGAGGCCAGGTGCAAGGAGCTGGAGGCGAAGACGAAGGAGATGAGCGACCTTCGCGGCCAGACGCTGCGCCTGCAGGCCGACTTCGACAACGCGAAGAAGCGGTGGCTGAAGGAACAGGCGGAGTTCCAGGAGACGGCCAACGGGGAGCTGCTGCGGCAGCTCCTGGAGATCCACGACGACTTTGAGCGGGCCCTGGCCGCCCGTCCCGCCCCTGTCGGGGTGCAGGCCGCGGACGAGTTCCAACGGGGCGTCGAGATGATCGCCAAGCGGCTGGCGGAGTTCTTGAAATCGTACGGGGTCGTTCCGATGGAGCCGAAGGGGAAGCCCTTCGACCCGAACCAGCACGAGGCGGTCGCCCATGAGGCGACGGAGGCGGTTCCGGAATCGACGATCCTGGAGGAGCTGCGCAAGGGCTATTGGATGAACGGCCGCGTCCTTCGGCACGCGGTCGTCAAGGTGGCGGTCAAGCTGAAGGGGTCAGACCCCTTGGGGCCTGGCCCCCTTTGATTTATTCTTTAACGAGGAGGTCTTAACCATGGCGAGGGCGATTGGAATCGATCTGGGGACGTCCAATTCGGCGGCGGCGGTGGTGGAGGGGGGCCGGCCGACGATCGTCCCCTCGGCGGAGGGGACCACGGTCGGCGGGAAGGCCTTTCCTTCTTACGTGGCGTTCACCAAGGATGGCCAGCGGCTGGTGGGGGAGCCGGCCCGGCGGCAGGCCGCGATCAATCCCGAGGGAACCGTGATCGCCGCCAAGAGGAAGATGGGAACCGATCATCTCTTTAAGATCTACGGCAAGGAGTACACGCCGCAGCAGATCTCCGCCTTCATCCTCCAGAAGGTCAAGCAGGACGCGGAGGCGTACCTGGCGGATCAGGTGACGGAGGCGGTGATCACCGTCCCGGCCTACTTCAACGACAACCAGCGCCAGGCCACGAAGGACGCGGGGGAGATTGCCGGCTTGAAGGTGCTGCGCATCATCAATGAGCCGACCGCCGCCTGCCTCGCCTACGGGATCGACAAGGTGGACCAGGATCAGAGGGTGCTGGTCTTCGACTTAGGCGGCGGGACCCTGGACGTGACGATCATGGAGATGGATTACGACAAGGAGTCGAAGGCCTCCGCCTTCCAGGTGCTCTCCACGAGCGGGGACACGCAGCTGGGCGGCACCGACATGGACGCGGCCCTGATCGACCACATCGCGTCGGAGTTCAAGCGGGAGAGCGGCATCGACATCCGGAACGACAAGATGGCCCACCAGCGGGTTCGGGAGGCGGCGGAGAAGGCGAAGATCGAGCTCTCCAACGTGCTCCAGACCGACATCAACCTGCCGTTCATCACCGCCGACGCGTCCGGCCCGAAGCACCTCACCATGACGATCACCCGGGCCAAGCTGGAGGATCTCATCCGGCCGATCATCGACCGGTGCCGCCATCCGATGGAGCAGGCCATCGCCGACGCCAAGCTGGATCCGGAGCGGATCGGCAAGGTGATCCTGGTGGGGGGGCCGACCCGGATGCCGATCGTCCAGAAGTTCGTGGAGGATTACGCGGGCCCGAAGAAGGTGGCCCGCGGGATCGACCCGATGGAGTGCGTCGCGATCGGGGCGGGGATCCAGGCGGCGAGCCTGAAGGGGGACACCTCGGTGAAGTCGATCCAGCTCCTGGATGTGACCCCCCTGTCGCTGGGGATCGAGACGCTGGGAGGGGTGCTCACCCGCTTGATCGAGCGGAACACCACCATCCCGACCCGGAAATCGCAGGTCTTCTCCACCGCGGAGGACAGTCAGCCGGCCGTGACGATCCGGGTCCTCCAGGGGGAGCGGCCGATGGCCGGCGACAACGTCGAGCTGGGCCGGTTCGACCTGGTGGGGATCCCCCCCGCGCCACGCGGCGTCCCGCAGATCGAGGTGTCGTTCGACATCGATGAGAACGGGATCGTTCACGTCTCGGCGAAGGACCGGGGGACCGGCAAGGAGCAGTCGATCCGGATCACCGCCCCGCAGAAGCTGGACAAGCCGGAGATCGACCGGATGGTCCGGGAGGCGGATCGGTTCGCCGAGGGGGACAAGAAACGGCGGGAGGAGGTGGAGCTGAAGAACCAGGCCGACACCCTCGTCTACACGACGGAGCGGAGCCTGAAGGATTTCGCGGACAAGGTGCCGCCCGCGGAACGGGCGCAGGTGGAGGAGAAGCTGAAGGGATTGAGGGAGGCCCTCAAGGGGTCCGATGCCGCCGCGATCAAGCGGGGCATAGAGGAGCTGACCCGTGTCTCCCACAAGCTGGCCGAGGAGGTGTACAAGGCCTCCGCGGCGAAAGGGGAGCCGGGGCCGGGGCCCGGGCCCGGGCCGGAGGCGCGGCCGGGAAACGGCCAGGGCGGAAAGAAAGAGGATGTGATCGACGCTGAGTTCAAGTCGGACGACGAGAAGAAATAAAGGATGCCGGTAGCGAAGCGGGATTACTACGAGGTTCTGGGGGTCGAGCGCAGCGCCTCCGTCGAGGAGGTCAAGAAGGCCTTCCGCCGGCTGGCGTTGAAGTATCACCCGGACCGGAATCCCACCGGCAAGGATGAGGCGCGGGAGCGGTTCAAGGAGATCTCGGAGGCCTACGAAGTCTTGAGCGATCCCGCGAAGCGCTCCACCTACGACCAGTACGGCCATGGCGGCCTGGAGGGGGCCTTCCGCCACGGGAACTTCTCCTGGGATGACTTCACCCATTTCCAGGATCTGGGCGATCTGTTCGGCGGCGGCCTGGAGGATCTGCTGGCCTCCTTCGGGCTGGGAGGGGTCTTTGGGACGGCGGGGCGTGGACGGGGGACGAGGGAGCGCCATCGGGCGGGGGCTGATCTTGAATATCTGATGGAGATCGACCTGTCCGACGTCGCCGCCGGCAAGGAGGAGAAGGTCACCTTCCAGCGGCACGAGATCTGCGAGGCCTGCCGCGGCGAGGGAACCAAGGGGGGGACCGCCCGGGCGACCTGCCCGGACTGCGGCGGCCACGGCCAGGTCCGGTTCACCCAGGGCTTCTTCACCATGGCCTCGACCTGCCGGCGATGCATGGGTGAGGGGACGATCATCCGGGAGGCCTGCCCGGCCTGCCGCGGGAAAGGGAGGATCCTGGCCGAGCGGAGTCTGACCGTGAAGATCCCGGCCGGGGTCGATTCCGGGATGCGCCTGAAGCTGACCGGCGAGGGGGAGGCGGGCGGCAGGGGCGGTCACCGGGGGGATCTGTACGTCCTGATCCAGGTGAGGCCCCATCCGTTCTTCCAACGGCATGAGAGCGACATCCTCTGCGAGGTGCCGATCAGCATGGTCCAGGCGGCGTTGGGCTGCGAGGTGACGGTCCCCGCCTTGACCGGGAACGTCACGATGAAGATTCCGCCCGGCTCCCAACCGGGCGCGCTCTTTCGCCTCCGGGGCAAGGGGCTGCCCTCCCTTCGCGGGCAGGGGAGGGGGGACCAGCTCGTCCGGATCTCGGTGGAGGTTCCCAGCCGGCTCAGCTCGGCCCACC
>JACPXU010000127.1 GCA_016196375.1 Candidatus Omnitrophota bacterium
CGCAGCGCGTCCTCCAGCTCCCCCCGCTTCTCATACTCGAGCCCCAGGTTGTTGTGAACCATGCAGCTCATCGGGTTCTTCCGGGCCGCGTCAACCCAGAGGGTGAAGTCATCGGCCCAAACGAGATTCCGCCGAAAGGTCGCGACGCTCAGAACCAACGTCAAGGCGAGAGCTATCAGGGTCAGACTGGATCCCCGCCCTCGATCAGGTCGAGGGCAAGCTCTGCGCGGGGATGACAGCGCTTCCAGCATCTGCGGCAGCCCGAGGGCGAAACCGACGCTGGGCAGGTACAGGTGGTGCTCCGCCACCACCAGGTTCAGGGAGGAAGCGAACGCGGGCGGAAGGAAGGTCACCCCGGCCCAGCCGAGGGCGAAGGTGAGGCCGGGCCACCTCCGCCTGACGCCCCAGGCCAGGATCCCCAACCCGACGAGCATTCCCAGGCCGAGCCACGGCCCGGCCCCATGCCCTGCGGGCTGCGGGTGGACCACCGTCTGGTTCACCGGCCAGAGCCAGAGCTTGAGATAAGAGGAGATTCCCTCCAACTGCATCAGGGTGTTCTCCCGCCAGGGCCGCACCGGATAGACCACCCCGACCGCCCCGATCAGGAGCTTGCGCCAGACAAGGTAGAGGGCGGTGAGCAGGAAGAAGGGAGCCAATCTACGGAACGGTGCCAGGCACCGTGGTGCCTGGCACCACGGTGCCTGGCACTGGGTCAGTTTCCACTCGACGAGGAACAGCAGCCCCGGCAGCGTGACGGCGATCTCCTTGGAGCCGAGGGCGAGCCCGTAGGCGAGGAGGGAGCCGATGAACAGCCCCCACCGGCGCCGCCCCGGAGACTGCCGGGCCGCCGCGTAGAGCCAGTGGGCCAGCACCACAAAGAGGGCGGCCAGGATCGAGGAGCGGGAGGAGATGTAAGCGACCGCCTCCGTGTGAATGGGATGGACCGCCCAGACGGAGGCCGCCAGGAGGATCCAGAGGGGCCGGAGGGAGGGCCAGAGGCGGCGGGAGAGGCCGACGACGAGGCAGACGACGATCAGGTGCAGCCAGACGTTCACCAGGTGAAACCCGAACGGATTCAGGGCGCCGGTCTGATAGTTCCAGCAGAAGGTGGCCATCAGGACCGGCCGGTACATCCCCTTGACCGTCGAGGCGGAGCTGATAAAAGGGGTGATCGCCATCCTGGAGAGAGAGCCCCAGCTCTTGATGAACTGGTTCTCCGTCACCATGTGGTAATCGTCGAAATGGAACCCCTGGGCCAGCGTCGAGGCATAGAGGAGGAAGATCAACGCGCACAGGAGCAAAACTCTCCGCGTGGAGATCACGCTCGTCTCCCCGCAGGGGCGCGCTTCACCCGAAGGAGCGACGTGGGCCCGAACCGGATCACCTCCGGCTCAAACAGATCCAGATGCCGGCGGACGGCCGGCACCAGATACAACGCGGTCTCCCTAAAGAGCCCGTCATCCAGGACGACATCCACACCCGGATCCCGAAGGATGGAGAGGAACTCCTTGTCATCCCCGGTGTAAGGGATCCAGACCACCCGGCGGTCGGACAGGAGGGCGGTGATCGTCGGCTTGCGGGTCATCACGATGGTTTCCTTCGGGGTATTCAGCCGCAGCCACTCATGGGCCGCCAGGAACCCCCGGAAGACCGGCTCGACATGGAATCCGCTCAGGTTCAGCCCAACGAGCCAGAGGCATCCGGCCAGGTTGCAGGTGACGACCGCAATCTTCAATCTCGCGACCAGCCGTCCTCCCTCCAGAAGGTACAGCCAGAGCCATGGAAGAACGGGCAGAAGGAACCTGGACTCCTGGTACGGCCAAACCAGGAAGAGGGCGGCGTAACAGAGGATGTATCTCTCCGCGATGGATCGTCGGCTCCATCGTAAGAAGAACCCCGCCGCCATGAGGAGAGCCAGCGCTCCCCCCACCCACGGCGCCGCCCAGGAACCGGCCAGGTTAGTCGGCCAGACCATCTCCCGGCCGAGGGCCGCCACGTAGTAGGAAAGGTTCCCCCCGATCCGATGCAAAAGAGTGGCCCCGCTCAGAGGCCCCCGATCCCAGGCGTAAGGGTCCGCCCAGAGGAACAATCTCGCGTAGTGGGTGACCGGCCCTCGGGTCGCCCAGAGATCGCGGGCGGTCCAGGCCAGGATCGGCGGGAGGAGGCAGGCGGCCAGGAGGGCCAGACGCCGAATCGCCGCGGCTTTCCCCCTGTCGCGCCTGTCCGCCCAGAAAAGCGAGGCCGCCGCCGTGGCGATCAACGTGATCCCAACGGTGCGCGTGAAGTAGGCAGCGAGCAGCGCCAGGCAGAGTCCGACAAAACCCGGTGCCAGGATTAATCCTGGCACCGTTCCGCGCTGAAGCTTCTGGGCGCAGAGGAGCGCCAGCAGCGAGAAGGCCAGATACGGGAACTCGCTCAGGATCTGCTGGGTGGAGGCGAGCCAGAGAGGGGTCGTCACCAGGCAGACGGCGCCGGCCCAGGCGATCCCAGCGGTCGTCTCGGCCCGAACCCACCGGATCCAAAGGATCAGGGCCAAGAGCGCCCAACCAATGACCATCCCATGCATCGCGAGGTAAGCATGGGTCCCCCGGAGGGCGACGATCGGAGCCAAGATGAGCGGGAACCCGAAAGGATAAGCGGTGTGAGGGGGCGCCCCCGGCTGCCAGATCGACCGGTACCCCTGCCCCGTCACCAGCGACTTGGCGAGGAGGATGTAGGCGGCGTTGTCACCTCCCAGGCCGCCCAGCTCGCCGTTCAACGCCCCGAGCGCCAGGAGCCCGGCCAGCAAAAACAGGGCCGGGGTCTGACCCCATCGGCAGCAGAACCCGGTGCCAGACCCTCTGGTGCCAGGCACTGCAGTGCCTGGCACCGTTCCGTATTCGCGAGGATGCCGTCTTGAAATGAACATTTTAGGGATACCGCTTGGCGATTTCCTTGAGATCATAAATCCGGATCACCCCCATCCGGGCCCGGTGGACCGGGTCCTTCAAAAGGTTCCACGTCTCGGAGATCCTTTTGGTGTGCTCGAACTGGACCCACTCGGAGGCGCCGCCCGAGTTCGGAAGGGTGACGACCGGCTGCACTCCCGATCCCTCCAACCACCGAAGGAAATCCTCCGTGACCTTCTCGCGGCGCGGGTGGGAGAAGAAGCCCCCCGTCAGGGCCTGGTAGTCCACGACGAGATGGCGCACCCGGTACCGGTCCAGGATCATCGGAAGGGTCTCGGCGTTGACCAGCGGGGCCGCCATCCGGGGGCTGCCGGTAAAGGATCTGAAGATCTCCACCTGCGTCGTGAGCAGGCCCAGATCCCCCGGGGGACATCTCTCCGCCTTGGAAATCCAGGCGATCGCCTTCCGGTAGCCGCTCTTGAGCTGCTGAGCCGCTAAGGCGCCCGGAAGCTGGCTGGTCCAGACGGCGGCAAGGAGAACCGCGGTCAATAGGCGCCGACGACCCAAGGCCACCACGGCCATGGCCGCCGCCAGCATGAGAAGCGGCCAAACCACCGACACGTTTCGAAGCAGACTTAACCAATAGCCGGCGAAGAAGGCCCAGATCAATCCCACCGCGCCGGTCACGACCAGGGCGGTCCACCTGCCCCGGCGCAGACACAGAATCAGCCCGGCCGCCGCCAATCCGAACATGATGGGCCCCTCCAAGCGGAGCAGATCGTATGGGTAGGCGATCCAGCCGTCGAACCGGAAACCGTGGCTGAGCTTCCGGCTCAGCACGTATTGACGCGTGAGTGAAACGAGCTGATCGAAGTAAGTGGGGATCGAAGAGGCCGAGAGGTGGTCCATCCATGAGGTCAGCATCTCCACCAGCAGAAATGGAGAGGCCCAGCCCATGAGCCACCACGCGCACCTGCGCAGAGATCCTTGTCCAGAGAACCACTCGAACCCGGCGAAAAGAAACGGCAGCATCGGCAGCCTCCGATTCGCCAGAAAGGCCCAAGCAGCGGCCGCGCCGCTCATAAAGACTCCGAACGCGCGTCGCCGCGGCGCTGCGCCGGCCCGGGCCCATAGGTAGAGCCACAGCGCCAAGATGAACGCCAGGGTGGCCGCCGCCTCTGAAAGAGCGGCCCGGGAGTAATTGATGTGAGCCGCCGAGAGGGCGAGAAACCCAGCGCCGCCCAGGCCGACCCACCGCCCCCCCAGGCGCCGGCCCAACAGCCAGGTCAGCAGAACCGTGAGCAGCCCGCAGGCCGCCGAGATCCGGAGCATCACCTCCGGCGTCATTCCGAAAAGCCCTATGGCGACGCTTCCCAGCAGGGTATAACCGGGCTTGGCATGGAGCGGAGGATCCCCCGCCCACCGGCGAGGGTCGTTCAAGTACGCCAGCCCCTGGGACCACCCGCCGGACCGGCAGGCCAGGAGGAGGCCGCCGTGGAACTGGCTGTCCTCGTAATAGACCCCCTCATCGAGAAAGAGATAGCCCCGCTCGCTTAAGCCGGCGAACCGGAGCCAGCCGGCGGCGACCAGGATCAGGCAGAGGATCGCCCCCTCGACCCAACCCTCCTTCCTCACGACGCGGACCTCGATCGCAGGAGAGTGATCCAGGTGGCGGCCAGCAGCAGCAGTTGCCCAGGCCACCCGAAGAGAAGGGCCGCCGGACCGGGCCGGATGAGATGCGGCGGCCCCGGCGTCGCAACGAGGAACGGCAGCTCCCGGGAAGGGACGCCGGCCATCCACAGAAGAAAGCGCACCGACTCCGGATGGGCAAAAAAGAGTCCCGCAATCAGCAGCCCCTCAATTCCCAGCCGGGTCCTTGGATTTTGCACGCCGGCGCAGAAGGTGATCGTGATCAGCAGCGGGATGAACTGAATGACCCCGTAGTATGACCACCAGTGCCGCATCAGCGTGGGCAGCGCCATCAGCGTCCAGGAGAAACCCAGAAGATACCGGCGAGGATCGGAATCCCGCGGAAAGGAGCGGGCCAACCGGCACACCGTCAATCCGCCGGCCCACGCGAGTCCGATCTGAAAGAGGCCCGCGACCCCCCCGGCCCTCAAATGGAAATTCCCCCCCGGCGCCAGCCAGCGGGCGGCGTGGGTGATGTAATCGGCGAAGCTGGGGCGGTATTCGTGAAGATTGGCCGCGTCCAGTCTATCCAGCAGGCGGATCCGCTCCGCGAACGAACCCAGGAGTTCCGGACCGAAGGCGAGGAAAGCGGAACCGGCGATGCCGATCAGGCCCCCTAAAAACCAAACCCCCGCTTGGCCCGCCGGGGTCTGAACGAGGGCCTTTCTCTTGAAGCGGGCTTCCGCCAGCCCCGACATCCCCAGATAGATTCCCAACACGGCAGGATAGATCTTAACGGCGGAAGCCGCCGCCAGCAACAGGCCGCAGGCGCAGAGGGCGGGACGATTCACCTTCCCATCGGCCCGGAGGGAATGGAACGCCAACAGGTAGAGAGCCATCGTGACCAGCGGAACATAAAGCCCCTCCATCTGCCCCAACTGGAGGGAGAGGGCCGTCGGAGCAAATCCCCAAAGGGCCCCCACCGAGGCGAGGATGAGAATCCACCCCCTCCCGAACAGCCGCCCGGCGAATAAGACGGTGGTTACAGACAGACCCAGCAGAGAAAAGAGAGTCCAGAGCAGGTCCAGCCTCTTGAAGCCGAAGCAACGATAAAGGCCGAAATGCAAGGGCAGCAACAGGGGGGATCCCGCGTATCCGATGGAGCCCTTTCCGTTCTCATCCTCCAAGCGGTAATTCATCCGGCGGGCATAATACGGCAGAGACAGCGAGAACACGAGGTGGCCCAGTTTGGCGCCTACCGAGCTCGTGCCGATACGAACATACCGTACGCCTTGGCGCACGATTTC
>JACPXU010000130.1 GCA_016196375.1 Candidatus Omnitrophota bacterium
GCATCTCGGTGATCTCCAGCGCCTGCTCGCCGGTGTCCGGCTGGCTGACCAACAGCTCATCGGTGTTCACCCCGATCCGCTTGGCGTAGCCCGAATCGAAGGCGTGCTCCGCGTCGATGAAGGCGGCCACCCCTCCCCGGCTCTGGGTCTGGGCGATCACCGAGAGGGTCAGGGTGGTCTTCCCCGAGGACTCGGGCCCGAAGATCTCCGTCACCCGGCCCCGAGGGATTCCCCCCACCCCCAAGGCCAGGTCCAGGGCCACCGATCCGGTGGGGAGGGCGGGGACGTCGTTCTTCACCTGGCTCCCCAGCTTCATGATCGCCCCCTTGCCGAAGGTCCGCTCGATCTGGGCCAGGGCGAGCTCGAGCGCCTTGACCTTCTCGGACCGCTGGGCCTCGGCGGCCTTCGTCGCCTGGGCGGCCGCCGGGCGGTCCTTCTCCTTTAACGGTTCTGCCTCTTTGGTCTTGGGTCTCACGGTGGGTTCCTCTTGTGTTTGCGTTATCGGTGCCATTATAGCTCCCTCCTTTTGTTTTGGTCAAGCGGTAACCGGTCTCGCCCGGACAGGCCAACAGTCTATGGGCCTCCCCGGTATTTTGTCAATTATAAAAATATTTTGTAATTATCCATTTGACAAACCCATATTCCCTGCTATAGCTGTACAGTTTACCGAAGGGAAGCGGTTAACCTACAAACAGCCACTAAACAGGATGGATTCTAAGCAGAAGGGGAATTGCTAGGAAAAAGGTTGTCCAAAATGGAAAGGTATTGCTCTCTGGTCATCCCAAGATTTTTAAGCTGGATTAAGATATGCGCAACGGGAACGTCCATTCCCTCGGTAAACGTTATGGGAACTTTTCGATCATCACGCCAATACACTTTGACGTTTCCACGCATACCACGTTCTTCGCAAAGGATGTGTCTGAGGAACTTCTCGAATTTATCGGCAGGAATTGGTTCTAAAACGCGCACTAGGCTGGAAGGGCTACTTCCTCGTACGTTGACTTTATCACTTCCGGGGGATTCCATCTTTTATGGTTATCGACTGTAATTTCTACCCAGCCACTTTCTGTTAAAACTTGATCAAGCGTATCGTGTTCTGCCGTTTCTTCAATAAAAGCGTGCAAGGAATCTCGGAAGTTTCTTTCGGCTTCTTGGAGGGTTCTACCATATGCCGATACATCCAAGATCGGGCATACCGCAACTATGGTATCTCCCTCTTTCAGGTACTGAACAGGTATTCTTTGGTATCCGTAGACGTTTTTCGGCACAACCAAAGTATATCATGAGTTGCTCATCCGTTGAACATTTATAAGAAAAACAGGACACCCGGATCGGGTGTGTCTACCAGTTCCACCACGTCGGCACCTCTTACAAACTCAAGCTGTTGTTTCTCGGATGGCGGGAGGTGAGGTCGCCCTGGAAGGTAACCCTTTCCTCCCGCCTTTTTTTGCCGTGACAGGAAGCCGAGGAGTTCCCCCTGTCCAATTAACTTGTGCCGTAAATTTTATTCCTCTTTTGCTTCGTCGTATGCTTTCCGAAAAGCTGATGTTAAACGGTATTCCTTCCTTTTGTCTCCGCCAAGGGAAACTAGGTGCTTCGTGTAAAGTTCTCCAGCGTCAACGCCAACCCTTCCGGCGGTTCGTACAAGACTGGCAAGATAAGCTCCTAGTGCTTTCCCGGCAACGCCCAGTTCTTGGCAAAGCTGACGGTCAGTCTTTCCTTCGGGAGATTCCAACAGAAGATCAAGCAGTTTCCGGCGCTCACCATCAATTAAATCCGAGAACTGACGTACTCGGTTCGTCGTCCACCGAGTGTCGCCAGGAAGTGTCGCATCGGCTATTGCAGTTCCATCGACGAGGTTTTTCCCTACCCCACCAATTTTCTGAAGAAGAACAGCGACTTCATCAAGTGATTTCAGGACAACCACACAATTTCCGCATTGGACAGGATACCCTACTTGTTCGTTCATTTGAACTCCTCCAATCTTCAATCGGGGTATTCTACACCACATTGGAACAGGAAAGCAAGTACTTTATTTTCCTATTAGAAAGCATTGGATTACTTATCGGAACATAGAGTTGTAAGTATTTTTAATATATAATGTTATATAAAATAAGAACGGTGAATAGGAGCATTAATGGGCCCAAAATCGTTTCCTCAAAGGGTCTGCTGGCAACCCCTCCACAGAAGAAACGCCGAACGAAGAAAAGGGTTAGGGGGTGGATTACCGACGTGGAAATGCCGATGGGTTTGTCAACGGTATAATTGCCAAATATTTTGCATGAGTGGGTGGCCCGGTTTCTGTGCTATGGTACAGAAACTCATGGAAGCCGAAGTGGTCGCCATCGGCACGGAGCTCCTGCTGGGCTTCGTGGTCAACTCCGACACCGCCTTCCTCGGGAGGGTCCTCGCCGGGTTGGGGATCGGCTGCACCCGCCAGGTCACGGTGGGGGACAACCGCCGGCGGCTGGCCGAGGCGATCCGGGCCGCCCTGAGCCGGGCCGACCTGGTGATCACCTGCGGCGGCCTCGGCCCCACGGTGGACGACGTCACGCTGGAGACGATCGCCGAGGTGACCGGCCGGCGGCTGATCCTCAACCGTGAGGTCTTGAGAAGGATCAAGGCCCGGTTCGCCCGCCTCAAGATCCGGATGCCGAAGAGCAACGTCCGGCAGGCGATGATCCCGGAGGGGGCGATTGTCCTTCCGAATGAGATCGGCACCGCCCCCGGCTTCCTGATCAAACTCGAAGGGGGTCAGACCCCCTGGGGTCTGACCCCTTCTGGGTTTCGTCTTCTCGCGGCGCTGCCCGGCCCGCCCGCCGAGCTGATGCCGATGGTGAAGGAACGGCTGGTCCCCCTCCTTAAACGGCGCGCCAGCGGGACGATCATCCTGTCGAAGACGCTGAAATTGACCGGCCTCACCGAGTCGGAGGTGGACGCGAAGGTCCGGGACCTGCTGGCGCTCACGGGGAGCGTCACCGTCGGGATCTACGCCCACCCGGCCCAGGTGGATCTGAGGGTCACGGCGAAGGCCTCCAACTCCGCGCAGGCGAAACGGCTGATCCAACGGATCGAAGGAAAGATCCGCCGCCGGCTGAAGCGGCTCATCTTCGGTGCGGACGAGGAGACCCTGGAGGGAACGGTGGGGGCCCTGCTCAAGAAGAAACGGCTCACCCTGGCGGCGGCCGAGTCGATCACCGGCGGACTGCTGCAGCATCGGATCACCGAGGTTCCCGGTTCGAGCGCCTATTTCCTGGGAGGGGTGGTCGCCTACGCCAACGCCCTGAAGGTCTCCCCGCTCGGCGTGGAAGGATCGCTTCTCAGACGGCACGGGGCGGTCAGCCCTCAAGCCGCCAAGGCGATGGCTGCGGGGATTCGGCGGCTGACCGGCTCCGATCTGGGGATCTCCCTGACCGGAATCGCCGGCCCGACAGTGGCTTCGGCTAAAGGAGGCCTCACCACGGCCCTCGGGCCAGGCTCCACGAGGCCCAAGCCGGTGGGCCTGGTCTACATCGGCTTCAGCTCCCCGGAGAGGATTGAGGTCCATCGCCATTGCTTCTCCGGCAGCCGCAGCGCCGTCAAGTTCAAGGCCTCGCAGGCGGCGCTGGACCTGATCCGGCGATACCTCAGCTGATGCGGGCATTCATCGCCGTCGAGCTGCCGGATGCCCTGCGCCAGGAGGTGGCCGCCTTCCAATCCGAGCTCGGATCCTCGGGAGCGGATGTCAAGTGGGTGGAGGCCGGGAATCTCCACCTCACCCTGAAATTCCTGGGAGAGACCGGGGAAAACCAGGTTGGCCCTTTAAAGGAGGGGCTGATCTCCGCCGCCCTTCAGCTTTCACCCTTCACCGTTTCTCTGGAAGGGATCGGGGCCTTCCCCAGCACCACCAACCCCCGGGTGGTCTGGGTCGGAGTGGCCCAAGGCAAGGAGGAGCTGATCAGGCTCGCTCAAACGGTGGAGCAGAGCTGCTCGAGGCTGGGGTTTGCGCCGGAGGAGCGCCCCTTCTCCCCGCACCTGACGATCGGGCGCCTTCGGTCACGGGAGCGGCTGGCCCCGCTGATCAAGAAGCTGCAGGTGGCCGAGCTCCGGGGCGGGACCTCCACCCGGGTCGATCGCCTGATCCTCTTCCAGTCGACCCTCTCTCCGCAGGGCCCCACCTACACCCCGCTGGCCGATATCCCGTTTTGAAGCCGGCCTTCAGCTAGGGATTCCGCAGGACATCGTGGGGACCGACGTTGCGAAGAAGGTAAAGGTCCCCCTGAATCTGGAAGGTGAGCCGGTACCCGTGGGTGATTCGAAGCTCCCAGATTCCAGACACTCCCTGCATCTTCTTGACCTGAAGCGAAGGGTGGCGGGAATTGGAAAGAAGCAGCGTCAGCTTTCGATCGACCTGATCTTGAACCTCGGCGGGCAAGCGATTGTATCGGCGACGAAACGGCTCCGTAAGGAGCAGCTTCATCGCCCAAGTTTCTTAAAATGACGCTTCATCTCCTGGACCGTCCGGAAGGGTCCGTGCACTCGGTCCGTCCTGATCGCCTCATCCGCCTCCCGCTCTCCCGCCTGCCATTCCTTGGTCCAGAAGTAGGCTTGAGACCGCGGCACGTGGACCTGAGGCCTGAGGATGATCGCGTCGTCCTCGTAAATGACCTCCAGCGGATCCCCGGGAGACAGCCGGGCCTGCCTGACGACCTCCTTGGGCAAGGTCACCTGGTGCTTGGTCCCCACATGGATCGTCATGTCGGATTTTCCTCCTACCTGAAAGTATAGCAGAAGCGGGGTGGGCGGGTCAAGGCGCCGGTAACGGCGAGCCGGAGGGGCCGTTACGCCTGGATCAAGAACCCCAGGTCGGCCTCCAACTCCCGCTGCTGGTCGCCGGAGAAGGAAGGTTCCAGAGACTCCAGCACCGTCAACAGCTTCCGTCCACTCTCTCTTGCCGCCCTGGCCTCTTCTAAGCCTGTGGTGAGCGAAGTTGAACCACCGGCGGAGAGACCCAGGGCGGCCCCAACCTGCTCCAGGTTCTCTCTCCCCAATCGAAGGAGGCGTGGGAAGAGGGGGCTTGTCAAGGGGACCTTCATCACCTCGAACAGGTACACATCGGCGTGGTCGTCGGAGGAACGGCCAGAAAGAGCCTCTATCCGCTGCAGGTCACGCAACTGCTCCTGCGCACTTTTCTGAACTTGGTGAATCGCCGTCTTTCCAATCCCCAACCGACGGCCGATTTCTTTTAAGGTATAGGGGCCGTTCTCGGTTCCGATTCCGTAATGCATCTTCAGGACAATCCTCTCCTTCAGGGAGAGACGGGCAAGGAGATGGAGAAGCCGCTGATTCTCCCCGGAAAGATTCCCTTCGGGGAGCTCTTCAACAGCTACCGCATCGGACGAGTCTTTCGGCAGCAGCTCATAGGAGAGGGGGATCTGAAGGGCCGCCTTCACTCTCGCAACCTCCAATTCGTCCCAGCCCAGCTCTTTGGCCATCTCCGCGTCGGTCGGTTCCCGCCCCAGCTTTTTCTCCAGCTTCCTCACCGCCGCCTGAAACGCCTCCCGCTGGAGACGGTAAATGTGGATCGGCTGAGAGTGCTCTTGCGCGTCACTCAGGGCGGACCGGATCCACCAGTAGGCCACGGTGCTGAACCGGGTCCCCCTGTCCGGATCGAATCGGGCGACCGCCTTCATCAGGCCCAGGGCGCCTATCTGCTCCAGATCCTCGAACTCCATCGGGGAATAGCGCCGGGTGTATCCCTTCTTCTTCAGATAATCGTAAACGAGGGGCTTGTTGACCAGGATCAAGAAGTGATAAAGCTCCGCCCGCTCGGCATCGGTCAGATTCCCGGCATGGAGGCCTTTGAAAAGGACCCTCTCCTCTTCATCGCTCCATCGTCTCCCCCACCGGTACCGGCCCTTCACCGATTCCAGCTCGGCCTTGTCGACCGTCTCGTCGTGAACCTCAACGACCGGCCCCTTCTCTCTATATTCGTATCCCTTGAAAACCGTATCCGGCGCCGGGTGAAGCTCGGCCGGGGACGTATTGGACTTCGGCCGCGCCTCTTTCAGGGAGTTGAGGTCCCGCGCCAGCCCCTGCCCGAGCCGCCGGCTCTCTTGGGAAACGGGGTCCCGGATCGGCGCTCCGGCGAAATCGGCGAACCCAGCCTCTATCGCGTCCAAGACCACAGGATCTCCTGACCTCCCGATCCGGATCAACCGGTCCATCAGCTCCCGGCCGCTGAGGCCGCGCAGAGGGAGAGCGGTAAAGGAGGTTTCCTCCAACCCGGCCTGCAACGTTCTAAGGGTGGCGCTTTCTCCGGCGGATTCGGAGCGAAGGGCGTACGCGGAATGGATCCAAAGAATCTGGCTTAAGGCAATCCAGCCGGCGAGGATTCTGGGATACCGCTGAGGCGGTCTCATCGGAGAGCGAGACGGAGGAGAAGGTTCGTCGCCAGCCCCGCCCCGAGATCATCGAGGAGGATCCCCCAACTGCCCGGGAGACGCTCGAGCTGCCTCAAGGGAGGGGGCTTCACCACGTCCAGGAGGCGGAAGAGAAGGAAGCCGGCCAGATAGATCCTGACGGTGACCGGCAGGGTCGCCACCGCCACCATCATCCCGGCCACCTCATCGATCACAACCGCGGAGGGATCCTCCTTCCCCATGGCCCGGGCGGTCGGGCCGGCGGACCAGAGGGTCAGGCCGATGGCGACGGAGCAGCCGACGACCTGCTGAACGGGGGCGGCTCCTAAGAGCCAGGCGATCCCCAGCCCGACCAGCGAACCGAGCGTGCCGGGAGCGACCGGGCTATACCCTAACCCGCCAACTGTCGCTATAGTCCGCATCGAAAAGTCAGAGGTTGAGGATCAATTGCCGGTGCTTCCAGAAGAAGGAGGTTCCGCTGGTCAAGGTCAGCACCACCGTGAGCAGCATCAGCCACCAGATCCCTGTCTCCCCCGCGGCGACCCATCCGGCCCCCTCCGGCCGGGCCGCGATCGATTCCCGGGCCACCAGGAAAAGGAGCGTCAGCGAGATCGCCACCATCTGGGATACCGTCTTGTGCTTGCCGGCCGCCTCCGCCGGAAGGACCTGCCCCCGCCCCAGAGCGAAGATCCGTAAGCCCGTGATGAGGAACTCCCGCGCGGCGATCAAAACCACCATCCAGGCCGGGGCCAACCCCAGCTGAACGAAGGCGACGAAGGCGGAGAGGACCAGGATCTTATCGGCGATCGGATCCATGAGGATCCCGAAGTCGGTCACCAGCCCTTTGGACCGGGCCAGGCGCCCGTCCCAGAGATCGGTGAGGCAAGCGAGGATGAAGACGACCACCGCGGCGATCCGGGCGGTCAGGCCCGGGCTTAAAAGGGAGGCGATCAGGAGGAAGCTCAGGACGATCCGAAAAAGGGTAAGCTGATTGGGCAGGTTCAAAGGGCTTCGGCGACCAGGTCGTATTCGGTGGTGTCGATGATCTTCGCCCGGACGAACCGGCCGGGGGCAAGCGGTTGATCGGAGCGGAGGAACACCTGGCCGTCCACCTCCGGGGCGTCGGCGTAGGTCCGGCCCAGGTAGAGACCCGGATCATGGTCCGGCTCATCGACCAGCACCTCCACCTCGCGGCCGAGCCAGGTCTGGTTGATCTCTTCGGCGATCCCCTGTTGAAGCCGCATGAGCCGGTCCAGGCGCTCCCTTCTCACCTTCTCCGGCACCTGGCCGGGCATCCGCTCGGCGGGAGTCTTGGGCTCGGGGGAATAGGGGAAGATCCCGACCCGCTCAAACCGGGCCTCCTCCATCCATCGGGCCAGCTCATCCACCTGGGCGTCGGTCTCGCCGGGGAAGCCGACGATGAAGGTGGTCCGGATCGCCACCGCCGGGATCTCCGTCCGCAGCCGCTCAACGAGGCGGCGGATCTGCGTGCCGTCGGTCTCGCGGCGCATGGCGGCCAGGAGCTGATCGTTGACGTGCTGCAGGGGGATGTCGATGTACTTGACGACCGGGGCGATCTCCCGGATCGCCCGGATCAGGTCGTCGGTCACATGGGCCGGATGGGCGTACAGGAGCCGGATCCAGCCGATCCCCTTCACCCCGGCGAGCCGCTCCAGCAGCTCCGGCAGGCGGGGCCTCCCGTAAAGGTCGGCGCCGTAGTAGGAGGTATCCTGCCCGACGAGGTTCAGCTCCACCACCCCTTCCCCCGCCCTCTGGCGGGCGTCCTGAACCAGGTCCTCGATGGTCCGGGAGCGGTGAGCGCCCCGAAACTGCGGGATGGAGCAGAAGGCGCAGGCATGGTCGCACCCCTCCGAGATCTTGAGATAGGCGAAATGCCTCGGGGTGAGCCGGTGCCGAGGGGTCAGGGAATCAAAGAGGAGCGTCGGGACCGGAGAGGTGACGAAAAACCTGGAGGGGTCAGACCCTCTGGGGTCTGACCCCATGAGATCTGGAAGTTTGGAAAGATCCCCCGGGCCCAGGAACCCGTCCACCTCGGGGAGGAGCTTGAGAAGATCCTCGCTCTCGCCCCGGCGCTTCTGAGGAAGGCAGCCGGCCACGTAGAGGCGGCGCAGCCTCCCCTCCTTCTTGAGCTGGGCGATATCCAGGATCGTCCGGACCGACTCCTCCTCCGCCTCCCGGATGAAGGCGCAGGTGTTCACCACCACGCAGTCGGCCTGGGCCGGCTCCTCGGTGATGGAATGGCCGGCCCTCTCCAGGATCCCGGCCAGCCCCTCGGAGTCAACGAGGGTGCGGGCGCACCCCAGGCTCAAGACGTGGACCCTCATGTCATCCTCATTTCCATGAGGATGACAAACTCTGGGGGCTCACTGCTTGATCCCTTCCCGGGTGATCCTGATCCCCTTCTTCACCCCGGAGCCGGGAGAGCCGAGAGAGTGGCCGTTCAGGAACAGCTCCATCGCGCCGGCGTTCCCGGTCCAGAGCTCCAGCTCCTGATCGGCGGTCCAGCTCTCCTGGGCCCCCTTGGCCAGCACATTCTGGAAGATCACCGTCCCGTCGGCCTTGACCTGCATCCAGACATCGGCCTTGGTGCGGACGGCCAGCTTGAGCGGCTGGGAGCGGGGCACGAGGAGCTTCGCGGCCTGGGGCTGGGCCCCCTTCGACGGGGCCGCCGGCCAGCGGCCGGTGGTGAGGCCTCCTTTAGCCGGGGCCGCCGGCCTGGGCTCCCGTTGAGCACCGGGGTGGGAGAGGCCCTGGTACAGATCCAGCGTCAGGTATCCGAGGAAGGAGATTCCCACCAGGAACATGAGTCCGGCCCCGGCCAGGAGCAGGATCCTCTTCAGGGACGATGAGTCGGTCTCGCTCGATGCCTGCGGCTGCAACGGCATCGTCGGTGGTTCCGCCACCGAACCGCGCATCGATCGGTACTCATCCAGCACCGCCTGGCCGTCCAATCCGAGGAAGGCGGCGTACTTCTTCAGGAAGATCTTGGCGTAAGCCCCATTCAGCACCTCCTCCACCCGGTCCTCTTCAATCGCCTGGAGGATCCTGCTCTGAACCTTGGTCAGGCGGGCCGCCTCTTCGAGGCTGGTCCCCTTGGCCTCACGCGCCGACTTCAGACGCTCGCCGATTGACACCTCGCCCATCCTCCTCTTCTGGAACCTCTTTCAGGTAAACCTCACGGGGCTTGGCGCCGCGGATCGGACCGACGATCCCCTCCTCCTCCATCCGATCCAGGATCCGGGCCGCCCGCCCATAGCCCAACCGCATCCGCCGCTGGAGCAGGGAGACCGAGGCCTGCCCCGTCTCCACCACGAGCCGGACGGCCTCCGGGTAGAGGATATCCTTCACCGTGACGGAAGCGGCCTCGGCCGGCTTCGATTCCCCCTCCAGGATCGAGGCGTCGTACTCCGGGGCCCTCTGCTCCTTCAAGAAGGTGACCAGCCGCTCGATCTCCTCGTCGGTCACCAGGGTCCCTTGGGCCCGGATCAGCTTCGAGGTGCCCGGCTGCATGAAGAGGAGGTCCCCCTTGCCCAGCAGCTTCTCCGCTCCCATCGTGTCGAGCACCGTCCGGGAATCGACCTTGGAGGCCACCTGGAAGGAGATCCGGGCCGGAAAATTGGCCTTGATCACGCCGGTCAGGACGTCCACCGATGGCCGCTGGGTGGCCAGCACCATGTGGATCCCGACGGCCCTGGAGAGGTGCGCGAGGCGGGCGATGGTCTTCTCCACCTCCGACTGAGCCACCAGCATCAGGTCCGCCAGCTCATCGATGATCAGCACCAGATACGGCAGCTCCGCGGGGATCTCGTCGGCCGGAAGCTGGCCCTGGGCCTGCTTCTCGAGATAGCTGTCGATGTTCCGGACCCCCAGCTTGGCGAAGAGCCGATACCGTGTCTCCATCTCCTGGACCACCCAGTGAAGGGCGAGCGGCACCTTCTTCGGATCGGTGAGAACCGGCAGGATCAGGTGGGGGATCCCGTTGAAGACGGACAGCTCCACCATCTTCGGATCCACCATGATCAACCGGACCTCCTCGGGGGTGGCGTTGAACAGGAGCGAGGTGATCAGGGCGTTCATGCAGACGGTCTTCCCGGAGCCGGTCGTGCCGGCGATCAACAGGTGCGGCATCTCCCCCAGATCGGCCGTCAGCGGATGCCCGGCCGCGTCCTTGCCGATCGCCAGGGTCAATTTCGAGGATTCCTCCCGAAACTCCGGCGATTCCAGGATCTCCCGCAGGGCAACCAGGGAGGAGGCCGGATTCGGCACCTCGATCCCGACCCGGGCCTTCCCCGGGATCGGAGCGATGATCCGGACCGACGGGGCCTTCAGCACCAGGGCGAGGTCGTCGGCCAGCGTCGTGATCTTCTGAACCTTGACCCCCGGCGCCGGCTCCACCTCGTACCGGGTGATCACCGGCCCCATCTCCACCTCCGCCACCTTGGCGTCGATGCCGAAGCCTCGGAGGGATTCCTCGAGGAGCCTCGCGTTCGCTTCCAACTGCTCCTTCCCGATCCTGGGCTGGGGCGAAGCGGGGGGGGGGCTCAACAGATCCAGCGACGGAAGCCGGAACGGTTTCTTGGGGACGCTGGCCTCCGGTTCGGGAGCGGGAGCAGGAGCCGGAGCCGGCTCCTTGGCGGCGGCCGCCTTCCGGACCGGCTTGACGGGGGCGGCCGGGGAAAGGTGGATCACCGGCCCTTGGTCGGCCTTCGGCCTCGGTTGCTCGAGAGGCCTCTCCTGAGCGACGCTCACCCTTTGACCCGGCTCAGGACGAGCGGGAGGGGCCGCGGCGGCCCGGCGATGGACCGACACCCGGGGGCGCTGGAACTGTTCCCGGAGGCGGCTCGCCCCCTCCTTCAGCAGGCGCCCCGCCCCCTCGAAAAGGGGCCAGGCCGCCAACTCGGTGACCAGCAGGAAACAGAGGAGACTCACCGTCAGCAGCACCACCGCGGCCCCCCACCAGCCGAAGTAATGGAGGGTGAGATCACCGCCGACGGCGCCGATCACCCCTCCCCGGGAGATCCGGGCCTCCGGCGTCTGAACCCAGACGATGGAGAGGAAGCTGCTTGAGGCGACACAGAAGAGGGCGGTGCTCACCAGCTTCACGTAGGGCCGCTGAGGGGACCTTGCCTGAAAGCGGGCCAGCGCCCACAAGAAGCCGACGAGCGGCAGGAGATAGCTGGTGAAACCTACGGTGGAGCGCAGGAGGCCGGCGATAAGCGCCCCGACGCGGCCGCAGAGGTTCTGAACCTGCGGCGAGGGACGGGAGGTGAAGAAGGCCAGATCATCCGGCCGGTAGGAAACGAGGCTCATGAAGGTGAGCAGGCTCGCCGCCAGAAGCAAAATGCCCGCCAGCTCGCTCCGGCGCTCCGGGCTTAAGGCGAGAAAAGAGCGTTTTGGCTTTCTAGACTCAGAACCCCTCGCCATGGGGGTGGGTCCTGACCTGTTCCGAGTCCTCTCGAGGGGGGGATTCCTCCCTGCGAGGGGAATCATCCCGTCGGTGGGACGAATGGTGCTGCTGGGAACGGTGCTCGCCGCCATGCCGAGGCCGATCCCCGTGGGACTCTCCAGGACGGCGGTGCTCCCGGGAAAAGCCGCCGCGCCCGTAATCCCCGCCGCCGGACCGGCCGCCCCGATCGCCGCCCCGCTCGGCCCCTCGTCGGGCCGGCGGAACCGGGGGCGTCCCCGGGGGAAGAAGGGCCTGCTTGTGGCTCAGGTTGATCCGGCCCATGGAATCGATCTCGACCACCTTGACCGCCAGCGTGTCGCCGAGCTTCACCACATCCTCCACCTTCGGAACGAACTCGCTGGAAAGCTCCGAGACGTGGCAGAGGCCCTCCTTGCCCGGGGCGATCTCGCAGAAGGCCCCGAAGTTGGTGATCCGCCTCACCACCCCCTGATAGACCCGGCCGATCTCCGCCTCCTCGGTCAACCCCTTGATGAAGTTGATCGCCTTCTGGGCGGCGGCCGCGTCGGCCGAGGCCACCATCACGGTTCCGTCATCCTCGACGTCGATGGTGGCGCCGGACTCCTGCGTGATCTTCCGGATCATCTTGCCTCCAGGCCCGATCAGCTCCCCGATCTTCTCCGGGTCGATCTTGAGGAGGGTGATCCGCGGCGCGAAGGGAGACAGATCCGCCCGGGGCGCCGAAAGCGCCTTGAGCATCTCCCCCAGCACGAAGGCCCGGGCCGGTTTCGCCTGCTGGATCGCCTCGATCAGGACCTCCACCGGAACGCCGGTGAGCTTCAAGTCCAACTGAAGGGCCGTGATCCCGGCGGCGGTGCCGGCCACCTTGAAGTCCATGTCCCCGTAGTGATCCTCCAGCCCAATGATGTCGGTGAGGACCGTGTACCGGCCCCCTTCGTGGATCAGCCCCATGGCGATCCCCGAAACCGGCCCCTTGATCGGAACGCCGGCGTCCATCAAGGCCAGGGTCCCCCCGCAGACGGTCGCCATCGAGGAGGAGCCGTTCGACTCCAGGATCTCCGAGACGAGCCGGACCGTGTAAGGGAAAGCCTCCTTGGCCGGCATCACCGCCCGCAGGCTCCGCTCGGCGAGCGCCCCGTGCCCGATCTCCCGGCGCCCGGGCCCACGGATCGGCCGGACCTCTCCGACGGAGAAGGAGGGGAAGTTGTAATGGAGCATGAACGACTTGAACGATTTACCCTGGAGGGCGTCGATGATCTGCTCATCGGAGGAGGTCCCCAGCGTCGCTGAGGCCAGGCTCTGGGTCTGCCCCCGGGTGAAGAGGCCGGAGCCGTGGGTCCTGGGCAGCACCCCCACCTCGCAGGTGATCGGCCGGACGTCCGTCAGCCCCCGGCCGTCCATCCGCCGGCCTTCCTTCGCGATCCTCTGCCGGACAAGGTCCCGCTCTAATCCCTCGATCGCCTCCGCCACCTGGGGCTGAACCTCGGCCTGCGGAAGATCGGCGGTCGCCAGCTTCTCGGCGAGCTCCTTCACGAGGGTGGCCCTGCCGTCGTCGCCTCCCTCCTTCTGGCTCCTCGCCGCCAAAAGCTCCTTCACGCGCCCCTCGGCCAGATCACGGACCCGCTTCAGGAACGCCTCATCCGGCTTCCTCAACTCCGGCGGGACCTTCACCACCCCGCAGGCGCTGATCAGCTCCTCCTGGAGACGGACGCTGGCCGCCGCCTGGTCCTGGGCGAACCGGAGCGCCTCCCCCATCGCCTCCTCGGAGACCTCCCTGGCGCCCGACTCCACCATGACGATCCCCTCCTTCGTGGTGACCACCACCAGATCCAGGCCCCCCTCCTCCACCTCGGCGTAGGTGGGGTTGAGAACGAATTGATTGTTCACCCGCCCGACGCGGCAGACGCCGAGCCGCTGATCCACCGGGCTCGTCGGAGAGAGCCCCAGGACGGCGGAGGCCCCGATCATCGCCAGGGTGTCCGGGTCGTTCATCCCGTCATGGGAAAGGGAGATCGCGACGATCTGCACCTCGTTGCGGAACCCCTTCGGGAAAAGGGAACGGACCGGCCGGTCGATGAGGCGGGAGGTGAGGATCGCCTTCTCGGAGGGACGCCCCTCTCTTTTAAAGAACCCGCCGGGGATCTTCCCCGCCGCGTAGGTCTTCTCCTGATACTCCACGGTGAGCGGCAGGAAATCGACGCTCGCCTTCGGCTCCTTGGCGATCACCAACGAGACGAGGACCACCGTTCCTCCATACTGCACCATCACGGAGCTGTCGGCCTGCTTTGCCATGCGGCCTGTTTCCAAGATCAGATCTTCTTTGCCGTATCGCGTCTGGACACGGCGGACTGTCGAGTTCGTGGTCACAAAAGCCTCCTAGGATTGTTCTGGAAAATTCTCAGGACTTCGGGGAGAGTCCTTATTTCCGGAGATTCAGACGTTCAATTAGTTTTTGGTATTCCTGGCGATCGTTCGCCCTGACGTACTCCAACAGCTTCCGGCGCTGGCTGACCATCTTCAAGAGGCCCCGGCGGGAATGATGATCCTTCCGATGGGCCTTGAAGTGCTCGGTCAGAAGGTTGATCCGCCCCGTCAAGAGGGCCACCTGGACCGGGGCAGACCCGGTGTCGGTCCCATGCGTCTGAAAGTCGTGGATCAGCTTTCCCTTCTGCTCCTTCAGGACAGGCATTTCCCTTATCGTGGCTTCCATTCGACTACTCTACCACCCGGCCCCCGCCCTGTAAAGCGAAAACCCCGCTTGGCCCGGATGGCGTCGAGGGAGAGCTGGCGGGCCAGCGCCTCCGCCGATCGGAACCGCCGCTCCGGGCGGAGCCGCTTGAGGAAGGCCACCTCCAGCCGCCGGCCGTAGAGGGAGCGATGGAGGTCAAAGAGATGGACCTCTAAAAGCGGTAAAAGCGGGGACGCTCCATTTAGGGACACACCTCTGGCGGAATGGACTGTCCCTTTATGGAGCGTCCCCCTGTTGAAGGTGGGGCGCAAGCCGAGGTTCGCCATCCCGCTGTACCGGCGCCGGCCGATCCTGGCGGCGACGGCGTAGACGCCGGTCGGCGGAAGAACCCCGGCCTCCACCTTCACGTTCGCGGTGGGGAATCCGATCCGCCGGCCCCGGCCGGTCCCCCGGATCACCCGGCCCTCCACAGAGACGGGGCGGCCCAGGAATCGGGCCGCTTTGCTCAAGCTGCCCTGCCGGATCAGCTCCCGGATCCGACGGGAGGAGATCCGCTCACCGGTCACCTTGACCGGCGGGACGGCATGGACCTTGAAGCCGAACTCCCGACCGAGCTGGCGCAGCGTGTCGACGGAGCCGGAGCGGCCATGGCCGAACCCGAAATCGTGGCCGACCACCACCTCCCGGACCTTGAGACGATCGACGAGGAGGCGCTGGACGAATCGCCGGGGCGGCCAGCGGGAGAAGGACCGGGTGAAAGGAATCACCAGGACCGTTCCGATCCCCAAGGAGGCGAATGCCTCAAGCCGCTTGGCCAGGGAAAGGAGAAGAGGGGGCTCCCTCCCCGGAGCCAGGACCGCCGCGGGATGGGGATAAAAGGTGATCGCCATCGCGGTCCCTCCCACCGCCCCGGCCCGGGCCTTTGCCCTCCTCAAGATGGCCTGATGCCCACGGTGGACACCGTCGAAGATCCCGATGGCCGCGACCGGCCGCTTCATGGCAAGCGCAGGTGCTCCGGCCCGGCCGCCTCCAGTTTCACCGCCTGGTCGATGGTGAAGGGGCCGACCCGGGTCCGGCGAAGCCCGGCGAGATGCCCGCCGCAGCCCAAGGCGCCGCCTAAATCGGCGCAAAGGGTCCGGATGTAGGTCCCCTTGGAGCAGGTCACCTCCAGCTCCACCTCCGGCAGCCGGACCTCGAGGATCCTCAGCTCATGGATTGTCACCCGCCGGAACCGGCGCGGGACCGGCTCCCCGGCCCGGGCCAGATCATAGGAGCGCCTCCCCTGAACCCAGACGGCGGAGTAGGCCGGAATCTCCTGCCGGATCTCCCCTCGAAAACGGGCGCAGGCCTGCTCGATCTCCCCCGCGGTCAGGGGCCCGACCTCCCGGGTCTCCAGGACGCGGCCCTGGGCATCCTGCGTGTCGGTGGTGACCCCCAGGCGGAGGGTGGCGAGATAGCTCTTGTCCGTCCCCAAGAGGGAGTCGGCCCGCCGGGTGGCGGCCCCGACGAGGATCAGGAGGAGCCCCGTCGCCGCGGGATCCAGGGTCCCGCCATGGCCGACCCGCCGGAGACGAAAGCGGCGGCGGATCGAGTCGACGACGTCATGGGAGGTGATGCCGGCAGGCTTGTCGATCAGGAGCAACCCGTCCATCGAAGATGTTCAGAGCTCCATTTCAAAACGTCATCCTCGCGAAAGCGAGGATCTGAGCGCTTGGCGGACCGTCCTCAGGACCTTGGCCCGGGCCTGAGCCAGGGTTCCCTCGACGGTGCAGCCGCTGGCGGCCATGTGCCCGCCGCCGCCGAAGCTGCGGGC
>JACPXU010000128.1 GCA_016196375.1 Candidatus Omnitrophota bacterium
GCGGAGTTGCCAGCCGGGCAAGGCGGGAGGAGGAGGCGTATCATGAGGGTCAAGATACGCCGACGACGAGCAACGCAGCCCGGCGGAGCAAATCCGCCCAGCCCTTCGGGTTGCGGCGGCAGGCGGCCATCTCCATTGTCGCTCCTCCTCGACGTGCCGCAGGGGGCACGCCTTCGTCGTCGCTCCTTGGATCTGGCCGCCTGGCGCTCGCAACGCGGCTCACGCGAGGTTTTGCAACCGGCTCTGATATGAGATTCCTGGCCGTTGAAACCTCCTCGCCGGTCTTCTCCGTCGCCCTCTGCGACGGGGACCGCCTCGTCGGCTCCCTTCACTCCACGGAGCCGGCGACCCGTTCCGATTTCCTGACCGGGGGGATTCAGCGGCTGCTCCGCTTGGGCGGCTGGCGGCTTCAGGAGCTGGATGGATTCGCCCTCTCCATCGGCCCCGGCTCATTCACCGGCTTGCGGGTCGGGGTGACGACGGTCAAGACCCTGGCCTGGGCGCTCAAGAGGCCGGTCCTGCCGGTTTCCAGCCTCGAGGTGATCGCTCACAACGCGGCCGGGGGCGGCTCGACCGTTTTCCTCTTTCAGGACGCCCGCAAGGGGAAGGTGTACACCGCCGGGTTCCAGCCGGACGGCCAAGGCCGCCTCAAACGGTTGAGCCCGGATGAGCTGCTCCCTCCGGAGGAGGCCCTGAAGAGGATTGCCGCCGACGGAAAGGCCGTTCTCCTCGGGGACGGGATCAGACGGTATCAGCCGCTTCTCACCTCCATGGACGGGAAAGGGCTGATCCTGGCCCCTGAGTCCGACTGGATTCCGAGGGCGGAGCTCCTGGGCCGGATCGCCGCCGGACGCTGGCCGGAGGGGGCGCTGGACGATCCTCACCGGCTTGTGCCACAATACCTTTACTCCAAGGAGAGCGATATCACGGGATGGTGAGAAGGACGGCGCACATGGAAAAGGCCCAACCGATCTCCAAGTCCTCCGGTTTCCCGGTGAACCAGTCTCCCCTCGCGCCGGTCTGGATCGAGGTGGATCTGGCCGCCGTCCGGCACAACCTGGTCGAGGTCCGGCGGCTCGTCGGGGCCCGCACGCGGATCCTGGCGGTGGTGAAGGCCAACGCCTACGGTCACGGGCTGGCGCCGGTGGCCGAGGCCCTCGTCGAGGCCGGGGCCGATCTGCTGGCGGTGGCCAGCGTCCGGGAAGGGATCGCGCTGCGCCAGCATGGGCTTGAGGCCGGGATCCTGGTCCTGGGACAGGTTCTCCCGGAGGAGGCCCCGCTCGTGGTCCGGAACCGGCTGGTTCAGGCGGTCGGCGACCTCCAGGTGGCCCAGGCCTTGAGCCGGGCCGCGGCCCGGTTTGAGAGGCCGGCGGCGGTCCATCTCAAGGTGGATACCGGCATGGGCCGCTACGGGGTCTGGCATGAGGAGGCGGTCCATCTGGCCCATCGGCTCGCCCAGCTTCCGGGCCTTCGGGTCGAAGGGGTCTTCACCCACCTGGCGACGGCCGGCCAGAACGCCGAGACGGCCGAGCAGCAGATCTCCCGGTTCCTTCAGCTTCTTCAACGCCTTGAGCGGGGAAAGCTGCCGGTCGGCTTGAGGCACGTCGCCAACAGCGTCGGCCTGCTCAGGTTTCCGGCGGCCCGGCAGGACCTGGTGCGGACCGGCCTTCTTTTGTACGGGGCTTCTCCGGTGCGGGAAGGGAATCTCCCCATCTCTTTAGAGCCGGCCCTCGCCTTGAAGAGCCGGATCCGATTCCTGAAAGGGATCCCTGCCGGACAGACGGTGAGCTACGGAGGGACCTTCCGGGCCGGCCGGCCCACCCGGGTGGCCACGATCCCGGTCGGCTACGCCCACGGCTACCCCCGCGCCCTCTCCGACAAGGCGCAGCTTCTCGTCCGGGGAAAGCGGGCCCCGTTGATCGGACGGATCACGATGGAGGATCTGATGGCCGACGTCACCGACATCCCCGGCGTTCAGGTCGGCGACGAGGCGGTCCTGATCGGCCGGCAGGGGAGGGAACGGGTCACGGCGGAAGAGCTGGCCCGCCACGCCCGCACCATCCCCTACGAGATCCTGGCCGGCCTCTCCCCCGCCATCCCCCGCCGCTACGGTTAAAGATCATGCCGAACCTCTTGAGTCGGATTTCAGCCCTTCTGTTAACCCTCTGCCTCGGTCTGCCCGGCCGTGCCCTGCGCCCCCTGAGTGTTCGCGAGAACTCCCTCCTCGAACAGCAGATTCAATCCGGCCTGGAGGAGAGCGAGCAGGAACTGGCCGCGCGGCTGAAGGACGGCCGGCAATCCAGGAGCGTTCTGGAAGAGACGGCCGCGAAGCTGGCTTGGAAGGGAACCCCCGAGGCGATCCGGCATCTCCACGAGATCGCCGTCGACCCCCGAACCAAGTCCAAGATCCGAGCCGCCGCCGCGATCGGGCTGGGGCTTCACGGAGACCCGAATCACAGTTTGGAGCCGCTCTTAAAGGCCCTACTGGAGGAGGGGAAAAAGGGTGTCTCCGAGCCGGCGATCCATACGATCGCCCGGGCTCTGGGGCTCCTCAATTATCGCAGTTGGCGCGATGTGGAATTTGTCCACGATATGATCGGCCGTGTGGATAAAGAGGCAAGGGTTCATCTAAGGAAGGAACAGATGGAGATGACGAAACACGGAGCGCGGCTGGAGTACGAAGCGCTCCTGCTGGGGGAAGATCCGGATCCAGCGCTGATGCGGGAGATCGCGCATAATCCAGCGATCTCTGCTTCCGACGCGCAGAGGATGCTTGAGGGACTCCGCCTGCCGCGGTGGGGGAGGGGATCTCTCATGCTGGGTTACCTCCAGTTTTTGGGGATGCCCGTCTCCGTTCCCGCGGTCAAGGCGAGCCTCATGGATGCGCTGGGGCAGGATCCCAACGGCGCGGATCCGGCGATCCTGCAGTTCCAGGTCTCCGCGGTGGAAACTCTTTCCAGTCTCGTGCAGGCGGCCGGCGGTCTTGCGGGGAAGGGGCCGGCGATCCAGCGCCTCCGGGAAGATGCCGTCGTTTTCTCCAGGGAGAAGCTCCAGCCCGAATCGCTCGCCAATCCAATCCTGCGCCAGGCGGTCGAGACCTACTGGAGGCCGATCTGGAACCGTCCCGAGGCCGCCGGATTGGAGGAAGGTGAGGATTGGACGGATCCCGGAGGAGCGGATCGGAGGATTCTGGCCCAGCAGATGGAGGAGTTCGTGGATTCGGCGAGGCAGAGGTATCTCCATTTCCATCCGCAGACGGCGGCGGAGCAGATGGAGGCGTTTAGTAGAGGACAGGAAGGGGCTTATTTCTCGACGTATGTAGCGGCTCAGGGTTTTCTGGACGAAATGATGAAAAGAGGCCTGCCTCAAATCCCCGAACTGGTGGAGAGGGGAAGGCTTGAACAGGCCCAAGGCATAGTGTTTGTTGGAAGAGTCATCGCTCACGCGGTTCGTTCCCGAGGAGAGGACCAAGCGGGCCGCCTGTCTCCGGAGCAACAGGAGCTGTTCTTTGGGATCCCAGCAGGGGAGCTGGAGGACTACAAGGGATGGCTGGCGCAACTGAAGGATACGCTGGAGGATTGGGAGCTTCGGCTTCGGGGTCTCCTTGGTTCCGGGTTGGAGGAGAAGTCCCTGTTGAAGGAGACGCTTGAGGGCCTGCGGCGGGAGCTGCCGCAGGCTGGACAGCGGACGGTGCCGCTTCGGTTCGTCGTGGATACCAGCGAGGGCAAACCGGAGGTCCTGCGCCTGCTTCAGTTGGCGGTCCTCTTGAACCGGGAGAAGGGGCTTCCAATCCAGGCGGCCGGCGTGGCCACCCCTCAGGAATTGGACCAGGCGCTGGAGGAGCTGCCGCCGGAGGCCCGCTCCCTGATGCAGGGGCTGGTTTACCTCTACAGCCCAGGCGATCCGGCCAGCCACCGGAAGGCGATGGAGATGGCCCGGATCCTCGTCCCGAATCTGATCGATGAGGAGATGATCCGGGGGATCGACCGGGGCCGGATCGGCCTCTTCCTTGAAGCGATTGAGCGCCTGGGGGTCTGGAGCTTCTCCCAGGAGATGAGGCTCCAGCTCGACCCCTTCCTCACCGCCGCGTAAGCCATCGGTTTTTTTGCGCCGATTATTGCTGATAATTCAAAATTATTGTTGACATGGTATAAGCGGTAGAATACCCTGGTGGCTGATGCGTAGACGACGGAACACATCTGGGGGTAGAGGGGTTGTCCTGGTGGAGCATGTCGAGCGACGAATCCTGCTGATCCGAGGCCACAAGGTCATGCTGGATGCCGATCTGGCGGAGCTCTATGGGGTAAGGACTCAGAGCCGGCTTCAAAACCTCCCGCGGCCGCGCTGGGCGCA
>JACPXU010000120.1 GCA_016196375.1 Candidatus Omnitrophota bacterium
CTGGCGGGCCGGATCGCCCAGAGGGGCGCCCTGATCTCTGAATTCCCGATCCGGATGGAGCCTTCAAGGGAAAATTTCCCCCGGAGGAACCGGGTGATCGCCGGCTTGAGCTTGGGGGTCGTTGTGGTGGAGGCCCCTGTTCGAAGCGGCGCCCTGATCACCGCCCGGGAGGCGATGGAGCAGGGGCGGGAGGTCTTTGCGGTGCCGGGCCCCGTTTCCTCGACGAGGAGCAAGGGGACCCATCGGCTCCTCAAGGATGGGGCGAAGCTGGTGGAGGATGCGCGGGACGTCCTGGAGGAGCTGGCGCCTCAGATCAAGGGGCGGCTGGATCTCTGGAGGGGAGAGAGGCCGGATGCCGCTCCCCACGACGCCCTCCTTTTGTCCGAGGAGGAATCGGCGGTTTATCAGGCCATTCCCATCGGCGGCGGGATCCTGGTGGGGACCCTCGCGGAGTCGGTGGTCTTCAGCCCCTCCCGCCTCCTTCCGATCCTCACCTCGCTCGAGCTGAAGGGGTTGGTCAGGCCGATGCCGGGCCAGGGGTATTCGAGGGCCGTGTAATGCCGCAGGTTCAAGGGATGGGAATCGTGCTCAATGGAGACCGGCTGGAGATCCCTCAGGGAACCCGGCTGACCGATCTCCTGGATCAACTGAAATTGAGGCCGGAGATGGTGGTGGTGGAGCTAAACCTGAATATCTTGGAGCGCCGGGAGTATCCCCAGCGGGTGCTTGAGGCCGGGGACCGACTGGAGATCGTCCGGATCGTCGGCGGCGGATCTAACAGAGAGCTGAAAAACCCCCGGGGAGCCAGTCTGCTCAAAAAGGCGGCAGAAGCGCAGCGCACAACGAAGCCGAGGCGCGTGGTTGAGCATCCTCTTGCTCAAGCCACGAAGCAGATGCCCCTTTCTCAGCAGACTGCGCTGGTGGTGGTGGAGTCGCCGACCAAGGCAAGGACCCTGGACCGGTTCCTCGGATCCGGATACAAGGTGCTGGCCTCCCAGGGCCACGTGATGGATCTGCCCTCGAGCCAGTTCGGGGTGGACCTGGAAAATGATTTCGCCCCCAAGTACATCGTCATCGTGAAGAAGCGCAAGATCGTCAAGGAGCTGAAGGCGGCCGCCGCGAAATTCAAGGAGCTGTATCTCGCCACCGACCCGGATCGGGAGGGGGAGGCGATCTCCGCCCACCTGGCGACCCTCCTGGGAGAGGGGAAGAAGGTCCACCGGGCCGTCTTCCACGAGATCACGCCGGCGGCGGTCAAGGCCGCCTTCCAGCATCCCTCCCGGATCGATGAGCACAAGGTGGAGGCCCAGCAGGCCCGCCGGATCCTGGACCGGATCCTCGGCTACAGCCTCTCCCCGCTTCTCTGGAAGAATGTGGGCCGCGGTTTAAGCGCCGGCCGGGTCCAGTCGGTGGCGCTGCGGCTGATCGTTGACCGGGAGCGGGAGATCCGGGCCTTCGTCCCTCAGGAGTATTGGGAGATCATGGCGACCTTGGCAAAGCTTCACCCGAGCCCGAAGGAGCCCCCCAGCTTCACCGCCTCATTGGAGACGATCGACGGGAAGAAGGCGGAGCTCAAGGACGGGGATTCGGCCGGGGGGGTGGTGACGGAGCTTAAGGATCTCCCCTTTACGGTCTCCAGCGTCGGCCAAAAGGCGACCCAGCGGCATCCCTCCCCACCCTTCACCACCAGCACCCTCCAGCAGGAGGCCTTCAACAAGCTCGGCTCCAGCGCCGCCCGGACGATGCGGGTGGCCCAGCAGCTCTACGAGGGGATCGAGCTGGGACCGGAGGGGCCGGTCGGCTTGATCACCTACATGAGAACCGACTCGGTGCAGGTCGCGGGGGAGGCGAAGGGCCAGGCCAAGCGCTTCATCCAGGAACGGTTCGGCGAGGCTTACCTGCCGGAATCGCCGCGGCAGTACCGGTCCCGCCGCGGGGCGCAGGAGGCCCACGAGGCGATTCGTCCCACCTCGGTGGAGCGGGTTCCGGATCAGATCAAGGGATTCCTCACGCCGGATCAGCTGAAGCTGTACACCTTGATCTGGAACCGCTTCCTGGCGAGCCAGATGGAGTCGGCCCGGCTCGAGGTGACCACCATCGAGATCACGGCGGGCCGTTTCGGGTTCCGGGCCAGCGGCACCAAGATCCTGTTCCCCGGTTTCCTCAAGGCGCTCCAGCCTGCGGAGAAGAGCGAGGGTGAAGAGACCGCCACGAGCAGCCAGCCCCTGCCGGCCTTGACTCGAGGGGAGAAGCTGAAGCCGCTCAAGATCGAGCCGAGCCAGCATTTCACCAAGCCGCCTCCGCGGTACACCGAGGCCTCCCTGGTCCGCACCATGGAGGAGCTGGGGATCGGGCGGCCCTCCACCTACGCCCCGACGATCCAGACGATATCGACGCGGGGATACGTGAACCACCAGGGCCGCGCCCTGGTGCCGGATGAGCTCGGAGAGACCGTCACCGATCTTCTCGCCAAGCATTTCCCCAAGGTGCTGGATGTCAAGTTCACCGCCCGGATGGAGGAGGAGCTGGATGAGGTGGAGGAGGGGAATCAGGAGTGGGTGAAGTGCGTGCGGGAATTCTACGAGCCGTTCTCCGACGCGCTCAAGACCGCCGCCACCGAGATGCGCTCCGTGAAGCCGGCCCCGGTCCCGACGGATGAGACCTGCCCGCAGTGCGGCAAGCCGATCGTCATCAAATGGGGGCGCAACGGCCGGTTCTTGAGCTGCTCCGGATTCCCCGAATGCCGCTTCGCCAAACCGATCACGACCGGCGTCAAATGCCCGGAGCCGGACTGCGGCGGGGAGCTGGTTCGGCGGCGTTCCCGCCGGGGGCTCTTCTATGGCTGCTCCAGATTCCCCGCCTGCCGCCACATCGAAAGGCAGCTTCCCTCAGATGGATCGCTACGTCGAGAAGTTCCTGACCTACCTCCGGGTTGAGCGCGACGCCTCACCCCACACCTTACGCAGCTACGCTCGGGATCTGGCCGGCCTGCGGGCCGCGCTGGGGGATCGGCCCTGGGAGCAGGTGGACCTCTTAAGCCTGCGGCAGTTCGTCGCCGGCGAGCGGGCCCGCGGGCTGGGGAAGGCCAGCGTCGCCCGTCGGGTGGCGACGATCCGATCCCTGTTCCGCTTCCTCTGCCGGGAGGGGTATCTCTCCGCGAATCCGGCGCAGGGGCTTTCCCGCCCGAAGCAGGAGAGGCGCCTGCCGAATTTCTTGAGCGTCGAGGAGACGGCCCGGCTGGTGGAGGCCCCTTCAGGAGATCAGGTCAGCTCCCTCAGGGACCGGGCGATCCTGGAGACCCTCTACTCCGCCGGCCTGCGGGTCAGCGAGCTGGTGAGCCTTCGGATCCGGGACCTGGACCTGATCGGGGGGACCCTGCGGGTGATGGGCAAGGGAAGGAAGGAGCGGATGGTGCCGGTCGGTTCATTCTGCGTGCAGGCGATCCGCCGGTATCTCAAGGCGCTGGGGCCGGAGATTGACGATGAGAGCCCCCTGTTTCGGAACCGTATGAAGGGGGGACTGACCGACCGGTCGGTGAGGAGGATCCTCGCCGGGTACCTGAATCGGGTGAGCCTGGCGAAGAAGATCTCCCCGCACGCCCTCCGGCATTCCTTCGCCACCCACCTGTTGGATCGGGGGGCGGACCTCCGCTCCGTGCAGGAGCTGCTGGGCCACAGCTCCTTGACCACGACGCAGATCTACACCCACGTCACCACGGAGCGGTTGAAGCGGGTCTACGAGTCGGCCCATCCGAGGGCGTAGGATGACGACCCGGCTCCTCCTCTGGTGTTATCAGATCCTGCTGGTTCCGGCCGGCTTGGCCGCCCTTGTGTGGCGCTTGCTTTGGGGGAGGCCGGTCCCGGGGTGGCGCCAGCGGCTCGGGGTCTACCCGAGGGAGCTCCGGGAGGGCCTGAGCCGGCTCCGTCGGCCGATCTGGATCCACATGGTCAGCGTCGGCGAGGTGATGGCCGCCCAGCCGCTCATCCAGGAGCTGCGCCGCCGCTTCCCGGATCGGGATTGGGTCTTGACGACGGTGACCCCGACCGGCCGTTCCGTGGCACAGCGGCTCCTCCGAGGGCCGGGCGACCGGCTTCTCTATCTGCCCTGGGACCTCGCGCCGGTCGTCCGGCGGGTGATCCGAAGGATCTCCCCCAGTCTCTTCATCTCCTTTGAGACGGAGCTGTGGCCGCTCCTTTTCCATTCCCTGAGCAGGGCCAAGGTGCCGATCCTCGTCGTCAACGGCCGGATCTCCCCGGCCGCTTACCGGCGGTATCTTTGGGTCCGCCCTTTCCTCGAGCGGACGCTGGCCTGCGTCACCTTCTTCCTGACGCAGAGCCCGCAGGATGCCCGGCGGTACGCCGCGATCGGAGCGCCGAAGGACCGGATCGCCGTGACCGGAAACCTGAAGTGGGACCTCCAGATGCTCGGCACGAACGGCGACTCCGCCGCCGGCCGTTTCCCTGATCTTGAGCGGATGTTCCCCGGCTTGATCCTCTGGACGGCCGGATCGACGCACCCAGGGGAGGAGGGGATGATCCTGACGGCGTACCGGAACCTCAAGGGAAAGTTCCCGAGGATGCGGCTCCTCATCGCCCCTCGGCATCCGGAGCGTGTTCCGGAGGTGGAGCGGATCGCCGGCTCGATGGGGCTGGGCACCGTTCGCAGATCCCGGCTGGAGCCGGCGGTGGAATCCGCCGGGGCTGACCCGATCATCCTCCTCGATACCCTCGGGGAGCTGCTGGCCGCCTACGGGATGAGCGACCTGGTTTTCGTCGGCGGCTCCCTGGTCCCGCGCGGCGGGCACAACCTGATCGAGCCGGCCGTCTTGAAGAAGCCGATCCTGACCGGCCCGCATCTGGACAACTTCACCGCCATCGCCGAGTCGCTCCGCCGTGCCGGCGGGATCGCCGTCGTCCGCTCGGCGGAGGAATTGGAGCGGGCGGCGGGGCGCCTCCTCGCGGATCCGGCGGCCCGCCAGGCGCTGGGGGCGCGGGCCTATGGCGCGGTGCAGGAGCACCGGGGGGCGGTGGGCCGGACGGTCGAGGTGATCCTGAAGATCGTGAGATGACCCGTTGAGCATTCTGCTGTCTCTGGGAGAGCTGTTCTATCGGATCGCCTTGGGTGGAGTGGGGCTTCTCTACCGGCTCAAGCTGCTCAAGGTCCATCGGCTGCCGGCCCCGGTCATCAGCGTCGGGAACCTCACCTGGGGAGGGACGGGGAAAAGCTCGTTGGTGATGAAGCTGGCTCCGGCCTTGAAGGAGAAGGGCCGGTCGCCGGCGGTTCTCCTGCGGGGCTATGGCGGGGATGAGACCCGCCTGTTGAGGGAGCGGCTCCACCCGATTCCGGTTCTGGCCGGGCCTGACCGGGTGGCGACCGGCACCCGGGCGGTGAAGGAGCTCGGCGCCGATCTTCTCATCCTGGATGATGGATATCAGCAGTGGCGCTTGAGGAAGGATCTGGAGATCCTGATGGTGGATGCCACCGCTCCCTTCGGCAACGGTCATCTGATCCCCCGGGGAACGTTGCGTGAGCCGGTCCGGGCGGCGGCCCGGGCCGATCTGATCGTGGTGACCCGGGCGGACCTCGTCGATCCCGCCGGGCTGAAGGGGGTTCAGGCGCGGCTGCGCCTGATCAACGGCAAGGCGCCGATCCTGTTCGCCCGCTACCGGCCCGTCGAGCTGAGAGCCCTTTTCAAGGCGTCATCCTCGCCGTTGGCCGAGCTGAAGGGGGAGCCGGTCTGCACGCTGGCCGGGATCGCCGGCCCCGGTCAGTTCGAGGCGGCCGTCAGGGGGCTGGGGGCCCGGGTCGCCTTGAGCTATCGGGTGAGGGATCACCATCCCTACACCGTCGGGGAGCTGACCCGGCTGTTCGCCCGCTGTCAAGGGAAGGGGATTCGGCGGGTCGTGACGACCCCCAAGGACGCGGTCCGGATCCCGAGCCGTTTGACGGATGCCCTGGGGCCGGATCTCAAGGGAATCGAGTTGCTGGTTTTGGAGGTGATTCTGGAGTTCGAACCGGATGAAAGCGAGCTTCTTCACCGAATCGATACTTTACTCCCTCGCTAGGGGATTAAGCGCTTCCCTGAGATGGGTCCCCCCAAGGTGGGGGCTGGCCTTCGGCGCCCGGATGGGGGACCTCGCCCATCTGCTGCTTCCCGGCCGCAGGAGGGTCGCCCTGAGGAATCTGAAGGCCGCCTTTGGCGACGCCTACTCTCCGGCCCAGTATGAAAGAATCCTCCGGGCCTTGTTCCGGCATCTGGGGATGACCCTGATGGAGGTGGCCTTGATCCCTCGGATCGACCGGGCCTATCTGGAGGAATGGATCCAGATCGCGCCGGGAAGCCGGGAGCGGCTGGAGGCCGCCTTGTCGAAGGGGCGGGGGGTGATCTTCGTGACAGGGCACTTCGGCAGCTGGGAGCTGATCAGCATCACCGGCGCCATTCTGGGATATCCGACCCTGGTGCTGGCGCGGGAGCAGGGATGGCCGAGGCTGAACGGGCTGCTCACCCGGTACCGGGAATCGAAGGGATGCCGGGTGGTGAGGAAGGGATTTCCGATTCGGGAATTGATCCGGGGCCTTGAGGAAAAAAGGATTGTGGGGATCCTCTCCGATCAGGACGGGGGCCGCAACGGGGTGCTGGCCCCATTCTTCGGCCGGCTCGCCTCGACCGCTCCCGGCGTGATCGCCCTGAGCATCCATACCGGGGCGCCGGTGCTGCCGGTCTTCGTGGTGCGCCGCGATGGCCCCGCCCACACCCTTTATCTGGAGGAACCGCTCCGGATCCCGGAGGAGGGCTCTCTGGAGGAGCGGGTTCAGGCGGGGATCGCTCAGTATCTCCGTATCCTCGAGGGATACGTCCGCCGGTTCCCGGCCCAATGGCTCTGGCTTCACCGCCGATGGAAGTCGAGCCCTGAGCGGCGGGTGCTCCTGCTGACGGACGGAAAGCCGGGACATCTCGCTCAGCTCAAGGCCTTCTCTGAGCGGTTGGAGACGGCCTGGGCGGTCCGGAGCCGGGGGGACGAGCGCCTCAAAGGGGTCCGCCACCAGCGGCCCCTGGTTCAGGTTCAGACGGTCCGGGTGGCCTACCGGAATCGTCTCTGCCGGTCGCTGCTCACCCTCGTCGCCGGCGCGGCCCCTCGACGGTGGCCGGGCGGCGGTCTCTGGCTTCAGCTGGCCCTGACCCCGGAGAGTCTCCAGGCCCTCCAGGCCGCCCACGCCGATTTCTCCATCTCCTGCGGGGCCGGCACCGCGCCGGTGAACCTCCTCTGGGCGTGGGGAATCGGCGCGAAGGCGGTCCATATCACACGCACCCGGTTCCCTTCCTGGCGTAGGTTCCATCTGGCGGTGATCCCCCGGCATGATCTGTCCGGCTCCGGCGATCCATTCCCCTCGGCGGCCTCCCCCAATCTCTTTGTGACGGATGGGGCCCTGGCCCCGTTTCCAAAGAGCGACGCCGCCCGGCTGGAGGGGTGGCGTCAGCGCCTGCGGTTGACGAGGGAGCGGCAGGTCGGGCTGCTGTTGGGAGGGCCGGCTCAGGGAGCGGGGCTGGAGTTGGATCAGGTTCAGAAGGTGGTCGAAGGTCTCCTCGAGGCCTGCGAGGCGTTGGACGCGGAGATCCTCGTCACCAGCTCCCGGAGAACCCCTGTCACCGTCGAGGAATGGTTGAAGAGGGCGCTGGGGGGCCATCCCCGTTGCCGTCTGCTCGTCCTGGTGAACGGGAAGGAGTCCGGCGGCTTGCAGGATCCTCAGGAGGCGGTCCCCTGCATCTTCGGGCTGGCGGACGCCCTGGTGGTCTCAGGGGATTCCATCTCCATGGTCTCTGAGGCGATGGCCCATTCGAAACCGGTGGTGAGCTTTCTTCCCAACGGCGGCCGGCGTTTCTTTTCCACCGGCTCGAAGTATCACCGGTTCCTGGAGGGGTTGAGCGCCCAGGGGCGGGTGGCGCTGGCTCCTGCCGACAAGGTGGGGCAGGCGGTGAGGGCCGCCGTCATTGCGAGTGAAACGAAGCCATCACCTCCCAATGAGGTCCCACGGGACTCGGATCCCCTTACGGAGTTTCTCGCCCGATGGCTTTAGAGCACCCTTCAAAACCTCCCGTGGCCGCGCTGGGCGGAGTTGCCAGCCGGGCAAGGCGGGAGGAGGAGGCGTATCATGAGGGTCAAGATACGCCGACGACGAGCAACGCAGCCCGGCGGAGCAAATCCGCCCAGCCCTTCGGGTTGCGGCGGCAGGGGGCCATCTCCTACGTCGCTCCTCCTCGACGTGCCGCAGGGGGCACGCCATCGTCGTCGCTCCTTGGATCTGGCCGCCTGGCGCTCGCAACGCGGCTCACGCGAGGTTTTGAAAGGTGCTCTTAACCGTCCTCCAGATCGTTCCCTCTTTGGCCGGCGGCGGGGTGGAGACCGGTACCGTTGATCTGGCCCGTTCGCTCGTGAGCAAGGGGCATCGGGCCATCGTCATCTCCTCCGGCGGGCCTCTGGTGAGCCTCCTGGAAGCGGCCGGCGCGATCCACTACACCCTGCCGGTCCATCGGAAGGTCCCCTGGACGATCCTCCCCTTGAGCCGCCGGGTCGCCGAGGTGGTGGAATCGCACGCCGTGGATGTCATTCACGCCCGCAGCCGGGTCCCCGCCCTCATCGGGTTCCTCGCCTGGCGGCAGGTGGCGGGCCGGGTCAGCTTCCGCCTAGGGGGCCGGCAGCAGGTCCCCGCCTTTGTCACGACGGCCCACGGCTACTACGCCAGGCACCTGTTCAGCCGGGTCATGGGCTGGGGGCGGTTCGTCATCGCGATCTCCGAGAGGGTGGCGCGGCACATGATCGACGATTTCCATGTGCCGCCGCAGCGGGTCCGGATGATCCCGCGAGGGGTCGACCTGGGGAGATTCACCTTTCACGAGCCGCGCCGCCAGCCGGCCCAGGCGGGGTGGCGCATCTGCGCGATCGGGCGGATCACCCCGATCAAGGGCCACCGGGACCTCCTCAGGGCCTTCAGCATCGTCGTGAAGAATTTTCCCCGGGCCCACCTTTCCATCGTCGGCGCCGCCTCCGCCGACCACCAGGGGTATCTCCGGGATCTTCAGACGCTGGTCTCCCGTTTGGGGATCGAGGGGAAGGTGGAGTTCGCCGGCCACAATCCGGACGTCCCCCGGCTCCTCACCCAGATGGACCTGCTGGTCCTGCCCTCGACGGGGCAGGAGGCGTTCGGCCGGGTCTTGATCGAGGCCGGCGCCGCCGGGGTGCCGGTGGTGGCGACTCAGGTCGGCGGGGTGGCCGAGGTGGTGGCGGATCGCAAGACCGGCCTTCTGGTTCCGCCGGCCGATCCGATGAGCTTGAGCTCCGCCATCCTCACGCTCCTCAAGAACCGGGATCTGGCCGTCAACCTGGCCCGGGCCGCCCGACGGAGGGTCGAGGCCCTCTATCCGTTGGGACGGATGGTGGAGGAGACCCTTGAGGTGTATCAGCAGGCCGCCGAGCGGCTGAGGATCCTCGTGATCAAGCTGAGCGCCGTCGGGGACGTGGCCCTGATCACCCCGTCCCTGAGGGCCTTGAGGGCCAGGTTCCCCCAGGCCCACATCAGCGTCCTCGTCGGCCAGCAGGGGCGGGAGCTGCTCCATCGCTGTCCCATGGTGGATGATCTCGTCGTCTTTGACCGGGACCGGGAGGGAGGCCTGGGGGGCCTGCTGCGGCTGGGGCGGAAGATCCGCTCGAGCCAGGTGGACCTGATCGTCGACTTCCAGAACAACCGGATCAGCCACTGGCTCGGGTTCTTGAGCGGGGCTCCGCAGCGGTACGGGTTCGCCGGGCGCCGGTGGAGCTGGCTGTTGACCCACCGGGTCACGCTCCCCCAGGCCCCGACCCCCGGCGTGGAGCAGCAGATGCGGCTCCTCAAGCTGCTCGGGATCGAGGGGGCCTCCACCCACCTGGAGCTTTGGCCCGGCCCGTCGGACAAGGAACGGGCCGCCCATTTATTGAAGGAGGCCTGGATCGCCGAGAATCAGCTGATCGTCGTGATGCATCCCGGCGGATCCGCCGAGTGGCTCTCGAAACGGTGGCGGCCTGAGCGGTACGCCGAGCTGATCGACCAGTTGGCGGCCCAGGCCAAGGTCCGGGTGATCCTGACCGGGTCCGAGGATGAGCGGCCGCTCGGGGAGCAGATCTACCAGGCGGCCAAGGTGAAGCCGATGATGGCCGTCGGGCAGACCTCCTTGAACGAGCTGGCGGCCCTGATCCATCGGGCCCATGTGTTCGTCGGCGGCGACACCGCGGCCCTCCACATCGCCGCGGCGATGGGGATCCCGCTGGTGGCCCTGTTCGGCTCCACCGACCCGGTGCGTCACCTCCCTCCCAGCCCGCGGGTCAAGCTCCTCAAGATGGATCTCCCCTGCTCTCCCTGCTATCGCCGGGTCTGCCCCCGGACCGGCTCCGGCCACATGGAATGCATGAGATCGATCTCGGTGGAGTCGGTGCGTGAAGCGGTCTTAAGCCACCTGAAATGAAGATCCTCCTCATCACCACCCACCTCGAGATGGGCGGGATCCCGGTGTACGTGGTGGAGCTGGCCCGGGGCTTGAAGCGGAGAGGGCATGAAGCCGTCGTCGTTTCAAGCGGCGGCTGGCTTGAGCGGCGCCTCGATGAGGCGGGGATCCTCCACCCGAAGATCCCGATCCGGACCTCCAGCGAATTGAACCCGCGGCTCTGGCTGCTCGCCTTCCCCAGGTTTCTCCGGATCGCCCGCCGCCAGCGGCCGGATCTGATCCACGCCCATACCCGGACGACCCAGGTGCTGGCCTGGGCCGTCGGCGCCCTGACCGGGATTCCGCGCGTCACCACCTGCCACGGGATCTATCCGGCCCGGATCGGCCGCCGCCTCTTCAGATGCTGGGGGAAATCGGTGATGGCGATCTCGAAGGCGGTGTTCCAGGAGATGGTGAGCCGGTACCGGTTGACCCCGCCCCACCGGGTGGTCCTGGTGAGAAACGGCGTCGAGGCGGCCCGCTTCTCAAGGCCGGTCCCCGAGGAGGAGCTGGCCGATTTTCGGCGGCGGATCGGGCTCAAGGGGGGCCCCGTCATCGGGGCGATTGCCCGGTTGAGCCCGGTCAAAGGGCTGGACCACCTGCTGAAGGCGATGCCGGCCCTGCTCGAGCGGCATCCCCACCTTCAGCTCCTGCTGATCGGGGAGGGCCCCTCCAGGCCGGAGCTGATCCGGCTGGCCTATCAACTGGGGATCGCCGGCCATCTGGTGATCGCCCACTCGGTGGAGGAGACCCGGGTTCCGCTGGCGGCGATGGATCTGTTCGCCGTCCCGTCGCTGAACGAGGGATTCGGCCTGGCGATGGTGGAGGCGATGGCGGCCGGGGTGCCGGTCGTGGCCTCGAATCGGGGCGGGCCGGCGGAGATCATCGAGGAGGGATTGAGCGGCCTGCTCGTCCCTCCGGGAGACGCCGAGGGCCTCACCCGGGCGATCCTGACCCTGCTCGATGATCCGGCCCTGCGCCGGCGGATGGGCCAGGCGGCCCGGGAGAGGGCCCGGGCTGAGTTTGACTTGGAGCGGATGATCCGGGAGGTGGAGACGGTCTATCGAGAGGCGGTCCATCGGAATGGAAACGGGAGTTCTCGGCGGCGGATCCTGATTGTGGCGGTGAACTGGATGGGGGATCTCCTCTTCATGACCCCGGCCATCCGGGCGATCCGCCGCGCCCATCCGGACAGCTTCATCGCCTGCCTGGCCCCGCCGCGCGGGCTCGATCTTCTGAGGAGCCATCCCCACCTGGACGAGGTGATCCCGGTCGAGGAGTCCCGGGGCCTCAAAGGGCTCATCACCTGGGTGTCGCTGGTCCGGCGATTGAGGGAAAAGAGATTTGACGCCGCCTTCCTGTTTCATCGCTCATTCACCCGGGCGCTCGTTCTGTGGCTGGCAGGGATCCGGGAGCGGATCGGGGTCCGGACCTGGAAGCGGGGCTGGCTCCTGACCCGGTCGGTGGATCCGCCGCCCAAGGATTCCCTCCACAAGGCGGTCGGGTTCCTCAAGATGCTGGAGTCGGTCGGCATCCAGCCGGACGGCCTCGGCTACGACGTGGGGCTCCTTCCGGAGGATCACGAGGCGGCTCAAGCGATCCTCGCCGGATGGGGAGTCGCGCCGGGCGAGCGGCTGGTGGCGCTGCACGCCGGGGCCAACTGGCGGCTCAAGCGCTGGCCGGCCAAGAATTTCGCGAGGGTGGCGGATCGGCTGGCCGATCGATACCGGGCGAGGGTCCTCTTCGTCGGAGACCGGGGGGATCTGCCGCTGGTGGAGAGGATCGCCGGCGAGATGCGGACCCGTCCCTTGATCGCCGCCGGCCGGACCACCTTTCGCCAGTTGGGGGCCCTGCTGACCAGGGCGTCTGTTCTGATCTCCAACGATTCAGGGCCCCTCCATCTGGGGCTCGCGGTGGGGACCCCGGTGGTTGCCCTGTTCGGCCCAACCGATCCGAAGCTGAGCGGCCCCCTCGAGGAATCGAAGGCGGTCACCCTGTTCGGCTCCATCGGCTGCCCGGTCCCTTGCTATCGGTTGGATTGCCCGGCCAACCTGTGCATGAGCCAGATCACCGTCGAGCAGGTGGTGGACGCCGCGGAGAAATTTCTAGGGGGTCAGACCCCCCGGGGTCTGACCCCATGAAGGTTTTGATCATCGAGCTCTCCAACCTGGGGGATGCCATCCTCACCTATCCGGCCTTGAGCGCCCTCTGGGCCGCCTATCCCGGCGCGGAGTTTCACCTACTGGCCTCCGGGAGGACGCGGGAGCTGTTTCAGGGGGAGCCGCGGATCCATCGGGTCTGGGCCTGGGAGAGCCAGGCCCCTCCCTGGATTCAGTTGGCGCTGGTGGCGCGGCTGGCCGGCCTCGGTTTCAGCCGGGTGGTCGACTTCCGAAATTCGATCATTCCTCTCTTCATCTGGGGAGCGAGGCGGACGCCGATCCTGCGCGGTCCCTCCCCCGACGGAATTCACCGGGCCGACCTCCATCTGAGGCTGGTCGCCTCGTTGGGGGTGCCGCCGGCTCCCGCGGCCGTTCGTCTCCCTTTCGGCCCGCAGGAGGA